>PAOB01000018.1 GCA_002708445.1 Candidatus Arcticimaribacter sp. | reverse complement strand
GGCTGTCTTCCCAATTGAATGAGTTCTTTCCCAATCAGATCACCATTGAATTTTCTTTCTGTCAAAACAATACTCAAGCATTTGGCTCGCTGCTGTGGAGTCATTTCGTGAACTGTTTTCCCAAGGACTTGGACATTTCCAGATAGGGGTTTTTGGAACCCCGCAAGGGTTTTGATCAGTGTACTTTTTCCAATTCCATTTCTTCCCAAGATTCCTACTAAACTTCCTTTTTTGATTTCGAGTTGTAGCTCAGTTGAAATTTCTTTTGAAACCCCATTTTTAGCATATCCTGTTGTAAGTTTATTGAGCGTAATCATACCTTAACCTTTTTGTCTTAAAATGAGTAATATGATTAAAGGAGCTCCAATTAAAGAGGTAATTCCATTGATTGGAAGTACATAGGCACTTCCCGGGATTTGTGCGATTGAGTCACAAATCAATAGTAAAAGTGCTCCCCCAAGAAATACAGCAGGTAAAACGATTTTATGATCTCGGGTTGAGGAAATCAGTAGACGAATTAAATGCGGTGCTGCTAAACCAATAAATCCAATAGGTCCTACAAAAGCAGTAGTTGCTCCTGCCAAGATACTGCTGGATAAGATTAGTAAATAGCGATTTTTTTGAAGTGAAACTCCGAGCGATCGCGCATAGTTTTCTCCCAGAAGTAGGCTGTTGAGGTTTTTGATAGAATACACTGCAATACTTAGCCCTATCAAAAGAATAAAGCTTAAAATTTTAAGTTCTGAGGTGTTTATGTTGCCCAAGCTTCCGAAGGACCAGAATACGTATTTTTGAAGGGCTTCTTTACTCCCGAAAAACATTAGAATGTTGACAATTGCGGCTGTTAAACTTCCAAACATGAGTCCTAATATCAAAAGAGAAGTGCTGTTGTTGAGTCGTGCTGTGGCAATTAAAATTAAACAAAAAACCAAAAAGCTCCCTAAAGTTGCTGCGATCATTATCGACCATCTCAATCCAACTTCACTAAAAACAAACCAGCTACTAAGCCAGCTGCTTCCCATAAGGAGCAGTGCAACTCCAAGACTTGCACCAGAACTAATACCAAGAACATAAGGTCCCGCTAGAGGGTTTTTAAAATAAGTTTGCATTACCAAACCACAAACTCCAAGGCTTCCACCTGTGAGCATGGCAGTTATGGCTTTTGGAATTCGATAATCCAAAAGAATGTATTCAAATGTGGGTTTTGTGGTTGGGTATCCCAATGTGATTTTGATGGCTTCCCAAAGTGGGATGTTTACAGATCCCAAGCTCAAATTGAATACCAAGCACAAAAAAAGCATTCCAATTAGGAAAGAAAAAAAACCTTTGTACTTGCTCAGTTCAGTCATTTAATGGTAAAAAATACGTTGGTATGTAATCGGGTTCTAAATTTGGGTAAAGATGATGAATAATGTCTTTTAAAACAAGATCGGGATGACAGGCGCCAGATTCAAAAAAATAATTCCCCCTTTACTACCTTTTGATCGTGCATAGGTAAATATTTTTCTTTTTTGAGTGGCTTCGAATTTTGAGTAAAGTGCATGCTCTGCTGTTAGGATGGAGTAGGAGGTGTGTTGTCCTGGAGCAAACCAATAGTTGGCATCTTTTCCTTTTTCTAAGACCACTTCGATACTCAAAGCTAGACTTCCTGTTTGGTTGTTATCCCTCCAAAGGTAATTGGTATTAGCGTCTTCAAAGAGTTTTGCTAAATAGCTATTTCCGCCAGGAAGATACCATGCGTCTTGATAAATAGCTCCAGCAATTAGGGTAGGTTTGCTTTTTATTTTTAAAGTACTTTTTTTTGCTTCCAGATATTTTTTTTCAGTATTATCAAAAAACTCAAAAGCTTCTTTTTCTTTATCTAACAATAATCCAAAGACTTTGATCCATTCAGCTCGACCAAGAGGATTTTGTTCATTCCATTCTCCGATAAAAGCAGTAGGTATCCCCATACGATTAAATCGTTTTAGAGAATTGTCTATTTGGTCTACTCCAAAACTTAGGAGGATGTCTGGATCAACTTCTAGAATACGTTCCACATTTAATTGTTGACTCATTCCTACGTCAACAACTTTACCAGCATCAATTTTTTTTCTGATTTGTACTGACGATATGTAGTCTGTTTGAGGAAAACCAACCAGGTTTTCAGTGGCGTTTAGCTCCTCGAGAAAGGCGAGGTGAGTTGTCGAAGTAGTAACAATTCGTTTTACAGGAGTACGAATGATTCCATCATAATTTAGGGTTGACGGGATTTTTGCTTCTTCTGAAATTATGAGGTATCGAAATATTTTTGATGAGCCCGGCAGGGTGTTTTTGAGTGAAAGGATTTTGTGGTCGTTTTTGTTTTCGATTGAGAAGCCTTGGGCATACCGAGTTGAATTTGTGGAATTGATTTTGGTTGAAGTTTGAGAACAACCGATGAGTAATAAACCGAGGATCAAAAGGGTATTAATTCTTTTCACAGCATCAAAATTACAGTTAATTTTTAGTTTCAAGATTATGGATTGATTTTAATTTTTTTATTAAAAAAATACACTAGTTTTGTTGAGTAAAATGGTTCTCGAATTTGTTTCGAGATTAAAAGGGAATTTGGTTAAAATCCAAAACTGTTCCCGCAACTGTAAACTTTAGCCTCTTTCAGAGGTTTTATTAATGCTTCGCCACTGTTCATAGAATGGGAAGGTCATTAAGCAAAGTAAGTCAGGATACCTGCCTTTTTATAATGTTTTAAAATCTTCGGGATAAAGATTTTAATCATTTATTTTTTGTTTATCCTTTTAATCTATTTACTATGCAACCTAAACTTAGTTTATGTGGCCTTTTGTTGCTACAAGTGTTTTTCAGTTTTTCACAAGAGGAATCAACAACTGTTTCAGAAACTTTTTTAGAAGAGGTAGTCGTTGTTGACTCCCGCTTCGAAATTAAACGTTCTCAGTCCGGAAAAACGGTTATTAAAATCTCTGAAAAAGAGGTGAAAAATTTTAGAGGACGAAGCCTTTCTGAGTTACTTCAAACTTATGGAGGAATTATTGTTACAGGAAATCGTTCCGCAGCTGGACAGAATTTGGGACTTTCTATCCGAGGGGGTAGAAATAATCAGGTTTTGATCTTGATTGACGGGGTTCGTGTTTCGGATCCTTCAAGGATTGAGAATGACTTTGATCTCAATTTTTTAAACCTTGCCGACATTGTTTCTATCGAAATAGTTAAAGGGGCAGCAAGCACACTTTATGGGAGTTCTGCGTCTACTGGTGTGGTCAACATTATCACGAAAAAATCGAATAAGGAACTCAAAATCAATTTGGGAACTGTTTTTGGGAATCAAAATGCTCCAAAAACTTCTTTTGATAATTTTAGTTATCTAAGCAATTTCGGAACTTTTTCGGGAGCAAAAAATAAGTTTCAATACAAATTTAACATTGCTAATCAGCGTATCGATGGTTTGAGCTCAGTTAAAGTTGGAACAGAGGTGGATGAATTTTCCCGATCTAATTTTGGACTTCAATTGGGAAGAGATGGTAAAAGTTTTGATTGGAATATGATCTACAGTAAAGATCACATTGTGTCGGACTATGATAACGGATTTCCAGTTGAGGATGCCGATTTTGTTTTTACAACAGATTTAGAGCGATTTTCTTGGAGTTCAACCTATTCTCATCAATACGGAAGTATTCAGGCAGTCGTTGGGCTTCAAAATACCGATCGAAAATATGAGAGCAGTTATCCAAGCTCCTCTGAAGCTACAAATTTAGCTGTTGACGTATTTAATAAATTTATTTTTAAAGATCGTTTTTATTCAATTTTGGGATATGCGCATCAACGTTCTTCTTTTGAAGGGGTTCCTTCCAATTCACAAAACGATATGTATTTCAATTTGGTTTATTTATCTCCAGAGGGAATCAATTTTAATGTAGGATCGCGTCTAAACAATCATCAGGTTTATGGAACTCATCTAACCTACAATATCAACCCAAGTTATTCATTTCTTCTTTCCAATGAAGACCGACTCAAAATACTTTTTTCTCTAAGTTCTGCATTCATTCCTCCCAGTTTGTATCAACTTTATGATTCGTTTTCGGGAAACAACGATTTAGAACCCGAGGAAAACACCACTCTGGAGTTTGGTTTTGAGTGGAGTAATAACGATTATGCACGAGCATCGCTTTTGGTTTTTAAAAGAACAGAAGATCCCACTCTGATTTACGATTATGCTACTTACAAATATGGTAATTCAAACAAACGTATTTCGTACAGTGGTTTGGAGTTTGACTATAAAAATAAGCTTTTTGATGCTGTTGATATTCGATTGAATTACACCTACAACGAAAAAACAAAAGGGAATTTAATTAACTTACCTAAACAAGTTTTTGGAACGGTTTTGGATTATGATTTGAATCGTTCTACTCATTTGAACAGTAGTTTTCAGCATGTTGGAACCCGATCAAGTTTGAGTGGTGCTAAATTAGATGCTTACACCTTGGTAGATTTTAAGATCGATCACATCTTTAGTAATCATCAATTATCTGCATTTTTTATTTTATTAAATGTTTTCGACACAGAGTTTGTTGAAATTGAAAATTACAGTACGCAGGGACGAAGTTTCAGGCTAGGAGTGAACATTAGTTTTTAATTAATCCATTTAATTTATTTTGAGGAAACTCTATGATCATGCTGTTGTTTGATTCAAAGTCTGGATCAGTCATAGGTTGTAAAATTTTTCCTCTTGGAATACTGTATTTACGAGAGGCATTGATCTGACTCAATGCTAAAGCAAGAAGGGGTTCATCGGATGAGCCCAATGTACCCAAATTTGTACTTCTTTCTTTAAGAACAACATCGGGTGTAAGACCATTTCCATAATCGGTAAAATCAGAACTATTTGCTGATTTAAGTACAATGGGCTGCATGGCATAGGTGTGATTTGGATTTTTTACTCGATTATTTAAATCGACGTAATCGTAAAGCGTAATTGAAGCTACATTTTTACCATAAGTGGTATCACCAATCTGGACTACATTAATGTATGGTGCAAGTCCATTTATCAAGAGCTCTGATGCCGATGCACTCCGACCACTGGTAAGTACATAAATGTTGTTCAAATTTAGAGAAGGTAGGGTAACCCCATCAGTAGTCGTGGATACAAAGTAATTGTTCAATTCATAATCGTCATAATCATTTGAATTGTTGTTTATTTTTTCGAAATAAGCCAAAAGTTTGGAGTTCCAAACTTCTTTTGAGAAAATTTCACCAGTAAATTGACCTGTAATCATACTTGCAAGATAGATACAGGTCTGTACAGATCCCCCACCATTGTATCTCAAATCCAAGACTAATTCGGTTACGTTTTCTGCGGTAAATTCCGAAAAGGTATCGATTAATTCCTGATTAAATCCACTCAAAAATTTGTTGTACATGAGGTAAGCTACTTTTCGACCTCCCTCGTCTAAAATAATATTTTTATGAATAGGGTTTTCTTGAAAGTTTTCAATCTTATCCAAAGTAACAGATTCACCCGAACTGTTGAATGAATCTGAGGCTGTGTTGTGGTCTGCTAAATTCACGGTGTAGCTAGTTGAATCCCCATACAGTAAGTTTACATAGTTAGAAGAATTGAGATCTTGACCATCCACGGCGGTTATTAAATCTCCACGTTCGATTCCTTTTTGGGCAGCGTCAGACTCAGGAAGAACATAGGTAACAACAGCTACTAGTTCGTCACATCCACTACACTGGCGAGTAACATAGAATTTCATTCCGTTGGAAGATGAAATTCCAGCAAGTTGATTTTCAAGGTTAACGTAGTTGTCATCAATCCAGCTGAAACGATCTTCGGGATGTTTTAAACTATCAAAAAAATCAGCGGGGTCTTCAATTTCTTCTAAATAACGGAGGTATTCGGTAGCATTATCTTTTTTTGAGTCGGCCAGATTTTCAACCTCCTCTTGCCAAAAGTAATATTGGTTTAGTTCAGTCCAAATAAAATCATGGACTTCTACATCTGTATTTGATCCTAAATCCACTTCATTATCATCTCGATCATTTTTTGAACAGTTTGTCAATAATGTAAAAATCACGAGCAAACAATATGGGGTAATATTTTTCATACTTTGGTTAAAGTTTTTTTAAATGTATTAAAATTTGTGGAACTCATCAGAAATAATAGGAACACTTTAAAATTTATTTTTATACTTTTAAAAAAAATCATTCCAAATGAAAAGAATAAATTTTTTTCTCACATTTTTACTGTGTTCAACATTTCTTTCTGCACAAGATATTTTTGATGCGTATCAAAAAGATCCAGCTGCGTCTTATGTTAGTGTAAGTCCTAAAATGTTTGAAATGTTAGGAAAGCTCAGTATCAATACTGATGACCCCAAATTGAATGGTTTTATTGAGATGGTTCAAAGCATGAAGCACTTCAAGGTATTGACTACCAAAAGCCTATCAATTGCAGAAAAAATGCAGACTTGGTTGTCAAATCAATTGGACACAAACGAGTTGGAAACCTTATTGAATCTATCTGAACGAGATGTTGAAGTTCAATTTTGCGTGATTTATGGGGAGGAAGAATCTAAAGTAGACCAGTTGGTCATGTTTGTTAAGGGTGCTCAAAAATATGCAGATCAAGAAGGGCTTGATGTTTCCAATCTGGATTTTATTCTTTTGTCTATTGAGGGAGATATTGACTTGGATCAAGTTGCTACTCTTACCGAAATTGTGGATATTCCTGGGGGTAATTTCCTAAAAAAAATGAATTAGATTCCGGTGTAATTGAATGGAGAAATCTTTTTTAATTCAGCCTTAATTTTAGTGTCAATTTCAAGTCCATTGATAAAAGTGTGGAGAGACTCTTGGCTAATTTCTTGATTTGTTCGAGTTAGCCCTTTGAGCGCTTCGTAAGGATTTGGGTATCCTTCACGTCTCAAGATGGTTTGGATTGCTTCTGCAACTACCGCCCAGTTTGAACTTAAGTCTTCTTCAATTTTCTGGGGATTCAATAGAAGTTTGTTCAATCCTTTTTGGGTTGATTGAAAAGCAATCATAGTATGGCCAAAAGGAACTCCAATATTTCTCAAAACAGTACTGTCTGTGAGGTCTCTTTGAAGCCTAGATACGGGTAGCTTGCTAGCAAAATATTCGAAAAGTGCATTGGCAATGCCTAAATTTCCTTCTGAATTTTCGAAGTCAATAGGGTTTACTTTATGGGGCATTGCAGATGAACCAATTTCTCCTTCAAGAATTTTTTGTTTAAAATAATCCATAGAAATGTAAGTCCAAAAATCTCGATCCAAATCTATGATTATGTTGTTGATTCTTTTGAGTCCGTCACATAAAGCTGCGAAATAATCGTAATGTTCTATTTGGGTTGTAGGGTAGGAGTGATGTAGCCCTAAACTGTCTTCGACAAAATGAGTTCCAAAATTTTTCCAATTCGTTTCTGGGTATGCAATATGGTGTGCATTGAAATTCCCTGTTGCTCCACCAAATTTAGCGGCGTGGGGTATGGCGAGTAAATTTTTTGTTTGATGTTCCAAACGATTAATAAATACATCAATTTCTTTTCCTAGACGAGTTGGAGAGGCTGGCTGTCCGTGTGTTCGAGCCAAAAGGGAAACTTCTTTGTGTTCTTCGGCCAGAGCTTTTAACACTTCAACCAAGCTTTCTAATTCCGGTAAATAGACTTTTTCAAGGGCTTCTTTGATGGATAGTGGAATAGCAGTGTTGTTGATATCCTGAGAAGTTAAGCCAAAGTGGATAAACTCTTTGTATTCTTGTAATTGAAGTTTGTTAAATTCTTTTTTTATGAAATACTCAACGGCTTTTACGTCGTGGTTAGTTGTTTTTTCAATTTCCTTAATTTCTAGAGCATCATCTGCCGAAAAATGCTGATAAATAGAACGTAATTCCTCGAACAGAGATGGATTAAATGATTTTAGTTGAGGCAAGGGAAGCTCACATAGCGCAATGAAGTATTCTATTTCAACCCGAACTCGGTATTTGATTAGCGCTTCTTCTGAAAAGAAATGGGAAAGGTTTTTGGTCTTTCCTCTGTAGCGACCATCTACAGGAGAAATTGCATTTAGCGTGTTGAGTTTCATAAGTTGAAATTATAAGGCAAAGATAGGGTTCTTCCGTTAAATAGAAATCAAAAAGGCGTGATTTGTCTCAGGATTGATTTAAATGCAGCAGAGCTGTTTTGGTAGTTCTTTTTGGATGTATGCTTTCAATTCTGGTACGATCCACTCTTGGTGATTTTTGAAATAAACCAGGGTTTTGATTACAAATACTTTTGGGGCTACTTTTTTAGCTTCCACTAAGGTGTCGAATCAGTTCTCGATAATTAGGTCTATTGTTTTTGAATTCATCCGCTCTCTTTTTTGGGCTATTTTACAGTGGTGTTATAAAAGTTTTGCAAATGGACGTCGTTTGCTTTCGTGGGTTTGATGTTTAAATGCTTTTATGAATTCCTCAAAATAGGAAACAAAACTAATGTACTTTTCCTTCAGAACTAATAGTTATGGTACCCAGGAGGCAACAATATTTTCTCTGTTTTGTTCTATTGAATATGCGAGTTCAAGCAGGTCTTCGAATAATTTCGGGTGCATTTTGATAAGTTTAACCCCCTTTTCTCGATCTTCTATTGAGGCATAATAGCTAAGCAAACCTTCCTTAAGATTTGGAGTTTTCATTTCATTAGAGTTGTAGGACCTTAAATTCTTCGTAACATCCGCTAATGGCTTCCAAAATCTGTAAATCGTTTGCTTCTTTGATAAATGCTTTGGAGTAATTGCAGTTTCGTAAGATCTCTTCGAGATTGACTCGATTGATTCCCAGAAGTTGAATCAATACTTCTCGGTCAAATTTTGATGCTAACAAGTTTTTGATCTCATCATCAGCCCTCATTTTTTTGAGTTTTCTCATCTGAGCTGGGTTTTTACCAAAGAGATTGTACAAAAAATCAGCTGGATTGAAAAGTGCTCCAACGGCTTTGGCTATTGAAGATCTATTTCTGTTTCCAGCTTCATAACCTCCAGAGGGAAGTCCCTGAATGTTGTATCTGCCGGCTGGATTTAGGGGTACATTTTTAACATCAATATCTAAATATCCCGTAAGTTGATAAGGTCGTAAAACAACTTCTTCTAGGGCAAAGGCTAAGACAGTTAACTTAAATTTTGGATTTTCAAATTTTAACATGTCTTCGGTAACAGCAACTTTGAAAGGCTTGAACCCTAAATAAGAGAAATAAAGCGTGTCTTTTGCCCTAGCTTCAATTTCAAAAACACCTTGACCATTAGAAGTGGTCCCTACAATTGTATTGAGGTTGAGTACATGAACCCCGTTCATAGGAATTTCTGTGATCTCGTTTTCTACAATCCCTTTGAGAATTAAACGCTCATTTTCTTGTGCAAGAACAGCACTTGAGTAAAGTGCTAATAGGGTGAAAATTAATCTGTAAAATTTGATGCTCATAAAACAAAAGTAGCAAGAAAAAGGTTTTGCTTTCTGTAAATACTTTAATTTATTAGAAAATTAAAGTATTTAAGCTCTTGACCTACGACCAAATCCTCCAGGTTTCTTCCCTTTGGTACCGTAATTTGATTTTGAGCCAGAGTTTGATCTTCTAGAAGAAGATTCATTACGACTTTTGTTTTTGTGATCCGGATTGTTGTCAAAACTTCGGCGTTTGCTTTTGTCATAACCTCTTCCAGAATCTCTAGTTCCCCTGAGTTTCTTTTTTGATCCACCAGAGCTTCCATCTTTACTGTAGCTACGTCTTTTACCTCCACCGTTGCCTCTTCCGCCTCTACCTCTTGGCCCTTTTTCTGAAACTTCAACATTGATGTAACGTCCATCAAGTTGAAAATCAGTGAATTTTTCTAAAACTTTTTCTCTAAAGCTGTTGTGAGTATTGAAAAAAGAAAAACTTTCCATCACATCAACATGAAAGACGTCGTCTTTTCCTATTTCTAGAGTTTCTTTTAGAAAGTCTTTAAGGTTTGCCCAATTGTAATTATCGCGTTCTCCTACATTGATAAAGTAGCGGGTTGTATCTTTTTTGTTGTGTTTTATACCTTCCGAGGGATTGTCTTCAAATTTGCTGTTGAGGTCTTTAGCTTTTTTGTAATAATTGTGAAAGCGAGCAAACTCGACTGATACCAGTCGTTGGATAAGCTCCTCTTTGGTTAAGTCATTTAGTTCTGCTTCCACTTTTGGGAGGTAATTAAAAATTTCCTCGTTTACTTCTGTGTTTTTTATCTTTTGTGCTAAAGAGTACAATTGAGTTTCACAAATTTCTATCCCCGTGGGAATCTTTTTTAATTCAATTTTTGCTTGAATAATCTTCTCTATTGATCGGATTTTACGTGATTCACTTTGGGTAACAATTATCATAGAAACCCCTTGATTTCCGGCACGACCGGTTCGTCCACTTCTGTGTGTGTAGGTTTCTATCTCGTCAGGTAATTGATAGTTAATCACATGAGTCACATTGTCAACGTCAATTCCACGGGCAGCTACATCTGTGGCAACCAACATTTGAATTTGTTTGTTACGGAATGACTTCATTACCATGTCTCTTTGGTTTTGGCTTAAGTCACCGTGTAGTGCACCTGCACTGTATCCGTCTTCAATAAGTTTTTCGGCTACATTTTGTGTGTCTCGTTTGGTTCTACAAAAAATTACGGAAAAAATATCGGGGTGTGCATCTGCAAGACGCCTTAGTGCTGGATAGCGATCTCTTCCGCTTACTTTGTAATATTCATGGCTTACATTTTTTGTTCCTGCATTTCTTGAACCCACAGTAATTTCCTCCGGGTTGTACATGAATTTTTTTGCGATTACAGAAACTTCTTTTGGCATGGTTGCCGAAAAAAGCCAAGTACTCTTATCGTCAGGAGTGTGTGAAAGAATTTCGGTGATGTCTTCAAAGAAACCCATGTTGAGCATTTCATCAGCTTCGTCTAAAACACAGTATTCAATTTTTGATACATTAACAAGTTTTCTGCGAATCATATCTTGCATACGACCTGGAGTAGCGACTAAAATTTGCGCTCCTTTTTTTACTGCTTTAGCTTGATCGGTAATACTTGCACCGCCGTAAATAGCGACTACATTTACACCTTTCATGTGCTTAGAATAGTTTTTGAGTTCTTGGGTTATTTGCAAACAGAGTTCTCGAGTGGGAGATAGAATTAGCCCTTGTGTAGTTCTATTTTTAATATCTATTTTTTGGAGCATTGGAAAACCAAACGCTGCAGTTTTTCCTGTCCCTGTTTGTGCCAAAGAAACAATATCGGTTTCTTTTTCAAGGAGAATGGGAATTGCTTTTTCTTGAACTTCGGATGGGTGTTCAAATCCCATGTCTTCTACAGCCTGTAACAAGGCTTCGTTTAGACCAAGGTCGTGAAATGTTGTCATTGCCGCAAAGGTACTGTTAATTATCGAGTAAATGTTTTTTATTTAATCTTTAAATTTTCACCCTTTGAGACTGTATTTAAGTTGTTTAAAAAAATGGTAAATGCTTTTGCTCGATGGCTGATTCTATTTTTAACCTCCTTACCTAACTCGGCAAAGGTTTTTGAGTGACCCTCTGGTATGAAAATTGGATCATAACCAAATCCACCTGTGCCTCTTTTTTCATGAATTATGCTGCCTCTAATTTTGCCTTCACAAAGAAATTCTTTTCC
Organism: Candidatus Arcticimaribacter sp.; assembly: GCA_002708445.1. Classification (GTDB taxonomy): domain Bacteria; phylum Bacteroidota; class Bacteroidia; order Flavobacteriales; family Flavobacteriaceae; genus Arcticimaribacter. Next base: position 10,969 of record PAOB01000018.1, on the reverse strand, counting down.
ATTAATATTCGCTGCAATTACTGTTCTGAATTGTGCGTTTTTTTCTTTTTTATCAAAAAGATTTCCCCAAACTTTTTCAATGTTTTTTTCATTGTTTTTTTCTGATCCAGCATATCGAGCCGAATACACTCCAGGAGCTCCGTCAAGAGCATCAACTTCTAATCCTGAATCATCTGCAAAGCAGTCGTATCCGTATTTATTTTTGATGTAGTCTACTTTTATTTTAGCATTTTCTTCTAAAGTGATCCCAGTTTCATCAATGTCTTCCATACAATTGATATCTTTTAGGCTGAGGAGGTCAATTTCAGGAGGAACCAATTCTTGAATTTCTTTTATTTTATTTGGATTTTGCGTTGCGAAGACGAGTTTTTGTTTCATATTTTAGCGATGATGATAGGGTTCGTTTCTCAGAATAGTATTGGCTCGATACAATTGCTCAACAAAGATCATGCGTATCATTTGATGAGAAAATGTCATTTTGGATAACGAAATTTTCGCAGTGTATTTTTGGTGTAAGGTTTTAGCAAAACCATAGGGGCCTCCTATGATAAAAACCAAGCGTTTGCAGCCCGAACTCATTTTCTTATTCAAAAATTCAGAAAAGCTTACTGACGAAAATTGTTTTCCATTTTCATCCAATAAAACCACAGCATCGGAGGTTTTAAGATGCTTTTCAATCAATAAGCCCTCTTTTGCTTTTTGTTGTTCTTGTGAAAGATTTTTAGTGCCTTTTTGGTCTGGAAGGTACAGAAAGTTAAATTTTACGTAATGTTTTAATCGATTTTCATAGTTAGAAATTATTTTTCGCAATTCAATATCATCTGTTTTTCCGATGCAAATTAACTTTATTTCCATGTAGTAAAATTACAAAAACTCCTTTTGAATTTATGTTCTTAGCTTTCAAAATAGATTACTTTTCTAAAAAATATATAGAAGCTGTATTAAAGTTGATTGTGTATTAGTATTTTTGATGTATCGACATGAAAGAAAAATTTAAAAAGATTCCAATAATAAGAGAAGTTGTCAATGCTCTAGAGCATTTAAAGCTCCCAGGTGCAAGTGGTTTTTCTATTTACAGTCTAACTGAGATGTATTTACTTGGAATTATTCGTGGAGCATTTTCAGCTCGAGCTGGGAGTATTTCATTTAGTTTTTTTATGGCATTATTTCCATTTTTGCTTTTTGTCTTAAACTTAATTCCATTTGTTCCGTTCATTAATTTTGATGGCGTTTTACTGGAATTCATAGAAACTTTACTTCCCAAAGAGACTCACATTTTTTTCTCATCAATATTTGAAGACATTCAAAGCAAACCCAGAGGGGGGTTACTTTCATCTGTATTTATTTTATCTATTTTTCTTACTGCCAATGGAGTAAATGCAATTTTCGCAAGTTTTGAGGAGTCGTATCATGTGGATCTTACCCGAAATTTTTTCAAGCAATATTTAATTTCGGTTGGCGTGGGAGTTTTATTGGCTTTTCTTTTATTGGTAGCAGTTGCGATTTTTATTTTATTTGAGCTTTACTTTTTGAAGAATTTACAAAACTTAATTCCAAACACCATAAATTGGATTCGAGTTGGTCAAATTTCTTTATTTGTCATTATGGCCTATTTCTCTATTGCTGTTTTGTATTTTTTTGGAACTGTTGAGGGTAGAAAAACACGATTCTTTTCACCTGGAGCGTTTATGACTACTTTTTTGTTAATTACAAGTACTTATCTTTTTGGGATTTATGTTGATCGTTTTTCTAATTACAATCAATTGTACGGCTCTATTGGAGCTTTACTTTTATTCATGTTGTACATTTGGATCAATTCAACTTTGTTGCTTTTGGGCTTTGAACTCAATGCTACTCTGAACAAGTTGAAAAAACAACCTCAAGCTAATTCCACAGACACTTAAGATTCAACTCATGCAATTTTTTATTGATGTATTGATTCCTTTGCCTTTACCAAAGCCTTTTACCTATTGGGTAAGTGAAGATGAATTTGAATTTCTGAGACCTGGGTTTCGAGTTGGGGTTCCTTTTGGGAAAAATAAGATTTACACTGGTATTGTGTTGGATAAACATCTAGTTGCTCCCCAGACCTATGAGCCCAAAACCATTGAAGTTATTTTAGATGATTACCCGATAGTAACACAACAGCAGTTGAGCTTATGGGAATGGATGTCTTCCTATTATTTGTGTTCAATGGGTTCAATATTAAAAGCAGCACTTCCTTCAGCCTTACTCTTAACAAGTGAAACTTTAGTTCGAAAGGATGCAGAAGTTGAAATTCCATCAGATTTACTTTCCGATGAGGAGTTTTTGGTGTGTGAGGCTCTGGAAAACAATAATATTCTGACAGTCGATGAAATTCGTAGAATAGTTGAACGTAAAAATATTTTTCCATTGATTCAATCTCTGATTGAGAAAGAAGTAATCCATTCGTATCAAGAGCTTAAAGAAAAATTTAAACCCAAACGCGTTCGCTATGTTCAAATAGCCGAAAATTATCGATCAGATTCTGCCTCTTCACTTTTATTTGAAAGCTTGAAAAGAGCGCCAAAGCAAAGTGAACTGGTTTTGGGAATATTCAGTATGATGTCAAATTTGGAGGAATGGACTCGAGTAAGTTCGTTGTTAAAAATTACGGGGTCTACAAGTTCAGCATTAAAAGCGCTTTTGGACAAGGAAATTTTGATGGAGTCTTTTTTTGAGGAGGATAGGATTCCTTATGCACCCTCAAAACATAAAAATGACAATGAATTGACTCCAAAACAAGTAGAGGTCTATGAAACTCTAAATTCTGAATTTGGAGAACATGATGTTGTTCTTCTAGAAGGTGTTACTTCCTCTGGGAAAACTCAAGTTTATTTTGAGATGATGAAGAAAATGCTGGACGAGGGAAAACAAGTTTTGTATTTGTTGCCCGAAATATCGCTAACTTCTCAAATGATCCTTCGTTTACATGAACGGTTTGGTTCTAGGGTTGTGGTTTATCATTCAAAATTTTCTATTCACGAACGTGTTGAGGTCTGGAATAATATTTTGAAGAAAGAGGAGAAAGCTCAAATTATCCTTGGGGCTCGATCATCTGTTTTTTTGCCTTTTAACGATTTGGGCCTTGTTATTGTAGATGAGGAGCACGAAAGTTCTTTCAAACAATTTGATCCTTCTCCTCGATATCACGCACGTGATTCTGCGATAGTTTTAGGAAAATTACAAGGAGCAAAAGTACTGTTGGGATCAGCTACGCCAGCAATTGAAAGCCGTTACAACGTTGCCCGAAACAAATATGGCTATGCACAACTCAAAGAACGTTTTGGAGGTATTTTGATGCCCAAGATTGATTGTATTGATTTGAAAAAAGCCCATCGAAAAAAACAAATGAAAGGATTTTTTTCACTTGAGTTAATAGGAGCGATTCAAGAGGTTTTGGACAATAAAAAGCAAGTCATTTTATTTCAAAACAGAAGGGGATATGCTCCCGTTATGGAATGTTTTACTTGTGGTCATATTCCTCAGTGTACAAATTGTGATGTTACCTTGACTTATCATCAATACAATCAACAATTGCGCTGTCATTATTGTGGATACAACATTGCTAAACCTTCATCTTGTAGTGCTTGTGGGAGCAACAGTTTGAATGTAAAAGGTATGGGTACTCAGCAAATCGAGGAACAAGTCAATGAGTTTTTTCCCGAAATTCAAGTAGCTCGAATGGATTGGGACAGTACAAGAGGAAAGCGTTCTTTTGATAATATTATTGAATCTTTTACCCAAGGGGAAGTTCAAATTTTGGTTGGTACACAAATGTTGACCAAGGGCTTGGATTTCAAGAATGTGGCTTTGGTTGGAGTTTTAAATGCAGATCCACTACTTAATTTCCCCGAATTTCGTGCTCACGAACGAAGTTTTCAGATGCTTTCTCAGGTAGCTGGCAGATCGGGTCGATCAAAAGATCAAGGCAAAGTTTTGATTCAAACCTTTACTCCAGATCATCCTGTTTTGACTCAGGTTATTCATAATGATTATGAGACTTTTTTTAATACTCAACTCAAAGAGAGAAAGGAGTATTTGTATCCACCATTTTACAGATTGATTCGAATTACCTTAAAAGCAAAAGATTATCATCAAGTTTATCAGGCTTCTCAATGGCTGGTAAATGCCTTGAATTTAAGCTTGCAGGGTTCTGTTTTGGGTCCTGTTGATCCGCCAATTGCGCGTGTTCGTAACTTATTTCACAAACAACTATTGATTAAGCTTTTGGATAATTCAAGTCGGAATAAAATAAAAGATTTTGTGGCTTCTTCTCTAAAAAGCTTTGCTGCTATTGGAGCTTATCGGAGTATTCGAGTGTCTGTAGACGTTGATCCATATTAGCGATTTGCCCATAAGTTTTGAAAAATTTTTTTCTTTGATCGACTTAATGGGATGAGTGTTTTATCAAAAAAAATCATGGTTTGTGAAAAATTTTCAACCCCATCCATGTTGATGATGTATGATTTATGACATCTGAAAAATTGTTTTTCGGGAATGCGCTCTTGCATTTTTTTCATCGAGGATAATACAATGTAATTTTTTTTAGGGGTAACTATTTTAACATAATCTCCCATGGCTTCTATCCATTGTATTGAGGAAAGGATGATTTTTTCAGTTTTGAGATTGTGTTTTACCTCAATGCTTTGTTTGGATTTTTGATTTATGTTCGTTGTGGGGAAATTTTCTTTTTCAAGTCTATTTAACGTTACATTTAATCTATTTATATTTAATGGTTTAGGAATAAAATCTAATATTCCTATTTCAAATCCTTTTACTGCGTGTTTTGATTTTTTAGAGGTAAAAATCACTTTTTTTTGAAGTTTCTGACGCTCAATACAACTGAAGATTTTTTCATCATCCAAAGAGGGATCCACTAGGATAATATCTGCTCTTTCGTATTGCAAGAAATTTTTTAATTCATTGAAATTAGAAAACTCTCCTGCAAGATTCAATCCGTCAACTTCATTTAAATGCTGTCTAGCCCGAATACGCTCGGTATCATAGGGGTCCAAAATGACATAATTTAGTTTCATGCAATTTAATAAGATCGAAGTTAAATCAAATTAATGATTCTATCTTGATTAAGATTAAAAAAGAGTGATAAATGTTTGGTATCCCTAGGTATTTGCTTATTTTTGCACACTTAAATTATTTTAATATGAATCATTACGAAACTGTTTTCATTCTAAATCCCGTTTTATCTGATGAACAGATAAAGGAAACAGCTAAGAAATTTGAGGACCTCTTGACATCAAAAGGGGCCAAATTTGTTAACAAAGAAGACTGGGGGCTGAAGAAGTTAGCTTACCCAATTCAAAACAAAAAAAGTGGCTTTTACCATCTTTTTGAATTTACTGCTCCCGGAGATGCAATTGCGCCTTTGGAAGTAGAATTTAGAAGAGATGAGCGTATTATGAGATACCTCACGGTAAGTCTTGACAAGCATGCGATCGCTTGGGCAGAGAAAAGAGTAAAAAAATCTAAAGCAAAAGCCTAGTAATTATGTCNAAAATAGAAGAACAATCTAAAGGGAGAAAAGAAGGAGAAATCCGTTATTTAACTCCGCTAAATATCGAAACAAACAACAAGAAGAAATACTGTCGTTTTAAAAGATCAGGTATCAAATATGTAGATTATAAAGACGGTGATTTTTTAATCAAATTTGTAAATGAGCAAGGTAAATTACTTCCACGTCGTTTAACAGGAACATCTTTGAAATACCAGAGAAAAGTTTCTGTAGCGGTCAAACGCGCACGTCATTTAGCTTTAATGCCTTATGTAGGTGATTTACTAAAATAAAAACTTAGATCAATGGAACTGATACTCAAAGAAGATGTACAAAACCTTGGATTTAAGGATGACATCGTAAAAGTGAAAAATGGATATGGACGTAACTTCTTAATCCCAAACGGGAAAGCAGTTATCGCTACTTCTTCTGCTCGAAAAGTACTTGCAGAGAATTTAAAACAACGCGCATTCAAAGAACAAAAGTTAGTTGATGACGCTAATAAACTAGGCAAAAAGCTTCATGCACTTGAAATTAAAATCAAGTCTAAAGTAGGGAGTGGTGATAAATTATTTGGTTCAATTGGAAATCAAGATTTGTCTACTGCTTTTGAACAAAATGGCCATGAAATTGAGAAGAAGTTCATAACACTTCCTGGAAAAACTATCAAGCGCCTAGGAGCTTATGAAGCAACAATTCGTTTACATCGAAAAGTAGTCGTAAAAGTTGCTTTTGAAATTATTGCTGAATAAGTTAAAGCCTCAGTAGAATACAAATCAGCCCCACTTTCAAAAGGTGGGGTTTTTTTTTATGGAATACAAACGATTATCTAAAGAACAATTTGAAGCTTTGCATCAAGAATTTGCTACTTTTTTGGCGGCTTATTCCATTGATAAAAAAGAATGGGATCTACTCAAAGTTCAACATTTAGACCGGGCTGATTCGCTTTTGAATGAATTTAGTGATTTGGTTTGGAACGATGTTCTTAATAAAAACCTCTTTGTTGAACATTTTAACCCTAAACATTTATTTTTGTTTGAGTGTTTGGAAGAACAAATGAATTTGATTTTAGTGAAAACAGAGGATAATTTAATTGATTTGACATCTGAAGAGGGAATCAATTGGTTGGAGGACAATATGCATTCTGATTCGGTATCGGTATTTCGATCTCAAAAAAAATACAAGAACCGAAAACAGGATATTTTTGATCTAATTGAAAAAGGAGGACGTTTATCTGAGGGTGTGTTTTACAAAAGTATCGCCTCTTTTCTTTCAAAGACTAGTTAAAAGTAGGATATTTGTTTAAAGAATAAATTGATACAACAGCATGAAACCATCCATACCGAAGGGTACAAGAGATTTTTCGCCCAAAGAGGTTGCTCAAAGAAGCTATTTGATAAATATTCTTTCTTCTTCTTTTGAAAAATACGGTTTTGAGCCCATCGAAACTCCTTCTTTTGAAAAAACATCGACACTTCTAGGTAAATACGGGGAAGAGGGGGATCGTTTGATTTTTAAAATTTTAAATTCAGGTGATAAACTCAAAAAGGCTGATTTGGATGCATTGGCTAATCAAAAACTTGCTGCCTTTTCAAATTCTCTTTCTGAGAAAGCGTTACGTTATGATTTAACGGTTCCTTTTGCGCGCTATGTGGTTCAACATCAAAACGACATTAGTTTCCCCTTTAAACGTTATCAGATTCAACCTGTTTGGAGAGCAGATCGTCCCCAACATGGTCGCTTTCAAGAGTTTTTTCAGTGTGATGCTGATATTGTAGGAAGTAAATCGCTTTGGCAGGAAGTTGAGCTATGCGGTTTGTATGACGATGTTTTTCATCGTTTACATTTAAATGGGGCTCTTTTGAAAATTAATAATCGAAAAATTTTAGCAGGAATAGCTGAGGTTTTGGGAGCTTCTGAACATATTATTGATTTTACTGTTGCTCTTGATAAATTGGATAAAATTGGTCAAGAGGGAGTAATCAATGAACTTTTGTCAAAAGGTTTTTCAGATGATTCTGTAAATAAAGTATTACCTCTAATGGGGTTGACAGGTGATTTTAACACAAAACTTGAGCTTTTGTCTGTTTACCTTGAAAGCTCTGAACAGGGGATTGAGGGAGTTGAGGAACTTCGTTTTGTTGTTGATACGGTTTCTCAGTTAGGTTTAAAGTCCATTAAATTAGATATTGATGTTACCTTGGCACGAGGGTTAAATTACTACACAGGTTGTATTTTTGAAGTAGTTGCTCCTGAAGAGATTAAGATGGGGTCTATTGGTGGAGGTGGACGTTATGATGACTTAACAGCTGGCTTTGGTTTGAAAGATACCAGCGGGGTAGGTATTTCATTTGGTTTTGATCGAATTTTTTTGGTTCTGGAGGAACTCAATTTATTTCCCAAATCTGCACAAAAAAGCACACAAGTTCTTTTCGCAAATTTTGGTTCGGAATATGCTGTTGCTTGCCTGAAAATGATTCAAGAGTTACGCTCCCATAATATCAGATGTGAATTTTATCCTGATGCCACAAAAATGAAAAAGCAGTTTTCTTATGCTAACGCAAAAGAAATACCTTTTATGGTTGTGGTGGGTTCTGAAGAATTTGAAAACAAAAGTTTTATCCTAAAAGATATGGAATCGGGTATTCAAAACTCACATTCATTAGCTGAGTTTGAAGAAGTAATTTTAAGGGTTATTTCACAGTAGCTAGTCTGTTCTGAAGGTGTAAATACCTGAATTACTTCTGTTTCCATTACTATCAACGGCAATTATTTTCCAATTGTAATCAGTTCCACTTTGAACTTCAATAGTGGTTTCTGTAGTTGTTGATATTGCATCAATTTGTTTTATGAATGTAGAGGCGTCGGTTTCATCTAAGTACAACTCAAAATAATCCAAGTCCCCATCTACATCCGATCCAGACCAACTAAGAATAATTTCTCCATCCAATGGAGTTACTGTAGTTCCAGATCTAGGAGCTAGTAATTCTGTTGGAAATGGTGCATAGTTAATTATTCCTGAGCTAGCTAAATAAAACTTCCACGAATCACTAGTTGCATCATTACTTCCTTCTTCTCCTTTGGCTGTAATACTCCAAGAATAGGGAGTGTTTTTTAAAAGTGTTACCGAAAGTGAAGTACCACTGGTTTCAAAACTTTGATTTTGATTATTTGATAGATTATCTAAAGACAGGCTGTATCTTTCAGCATTTTGTGAACTGTTCCATCTAAATTCTAGAGTGCTTTGTGAGTCATTCAAGGATACCCCTTCTAGGCAAGTTTCATTGTTTAATGGAAAACTTAGTGTTGGGATTGTTGGATCTTGAGGTGCTGGTGAACTAGAACAACTCCACAAGACTATGATAAATCCAATTAATGCAATAGTAGATTTTATATTTTTCATCTTTATTATTCTTTAATCACAATTTGAGATTCGTTGACAGAAGCGTTTAAAACTTTCACAACATAACTACCACTTATCAAACTTGAGGTGTTTATGTAAACGGTGCGTTTGTTTTCGGTTAAAGTATACTCTTCTGAAAGAAGTTTCTTTCCATCACTAGTGAAAAGCTCAATGCTAGCATTCAATTCTTTTCCACCGATGTATATTGCTATCATTTCATTGAATGGATTAGGTGCGCAAACTATTGTTTCCGAATTGAAGTACGATTGTTCAAAAACACCCTGACAAGAAAGACCTGTGCTGATTGATATATTATTGACTCCTTTTTCTAGATAAAGTGTGTACTCGCTTTCCGTAGTTTGTTTTGAAATTCCATTGTGTATGATGGAATAGCTCTTCCCTCCACTTAATTGGTAGGTTACACTTTCGTTACTTTTGTTTGCAGTGCTGTAAACCGAGAGTTCTTCAGGATCGTTTATTAATACATCAAAACAACGTTCAAATTCATTTGGATCGATTCCATCAACAGTTACACAAATAGAATAATTTCCTTGTGAAAGGTTATTAATGGTCCAGGATCCACTAGTCAGGGTTTCATTTGTTATTATTGCACCAGTAACGTTTATGTTATAGGTAAGAGATGTATCTTCAACAGTTAAATTAATGCTGTTAGTGTCTTTACATTTTTCAGTTTTTGAAAGTGAAAAATTAGTTGGAGGTAAATAAAATATTACACAACCACTATTATCTACCAGAGATCCAAATGGTGTTTCGGCACACTTATCAAAAGGATTCCAAACTCCATCATGATCGGCATCATCTGTAACATCACCAACACCATCACCGTCAGAATCGCTTTGGTCTGGGTTGCTTTTAAGTGGACTGTTGTCAAATATATCTGCGATTCCGTCACCGTCCGTATCATCTAATGGAGATGCTGCAACAGTTTGTAACTGAATAGCAGTTGCATTTCCTTCAGGAACAACAAGTTGTGTTTGAGTTACCACAACAGGAACGTTGGAGTCTCCATCTTCGGTATTTATGTTGATTACTTCAACTTCATAAATATTATCCTTATTGTGGTCTTTTGGGTCTTCAAAATCTGGAGGGTAAATAAATTCCAAGAAATCCTCAGATTCACCATTCCTTCTTTTGTTCATATCACCACTGGTTCCTATCTTAAACAAGGCAGCATCTTTTCCACCACTAATTTTCTTTTTGATCTTCCATTTACCAACTCCTTTATTTACATTGGGATAGTAATACCTCTTGTGATCTACTTTGGAACCACTTGTTTCACTATCAACATCAAAAACAGCTAAAGAAAATTTCGAAAATGTGTAGGTGTTGGGAATATCTAGTACCTTAAGTATAAATAATGCACTGGAAGAAACTCCTCGGCTGTTTGTTGCCTTAACCTCAACTTTCAATTTATTTTTTTCCTCGAAATCTGTTGGTCTTGTTAGATACAAGAGATCACCTTTTACAGCGAAGAAACTCGAGTCTGCACCGCTTATAACAGAATAGGTTATACTGTCGTCTCCAGAGTCCAGAGGAGGATTATTATCAAAACCAATAATCTTACCTAAAGCTATTTCTTGAAACTCTTGAGATTTGTTATCAAACGAAGTAATATTACTAAATTCTAATGTTTCAAATTCATTTCCATAAATAGTAGGCGGCTTGTAGGGACAACCTCTAGGATCTACGAGAGCTCCTTCCTCTGTGTTTGGACAAAAATCATCTTCATTTAAAACTCCATCGTTATCACTGTCCTGATCTAATTGTTCTGTGGAACAGCCATCTTCATTTACTTCTGCATTTAAAGGAGTTTCTGGACAGCGATCTAATTCATTAGAGACCCCATCCTGATCATCGTCTAACTGACTTTCGTTACATCCAAATTCATCAACTTCCAAACCGGGTTTAGTATCTAAACATTTGTCATTGATATCGAGTACACCATCGAGATCAGTATCTAAATCAATTTGTGATTTTGTACAACCGTTTTCATCCACCTCTTCTCCATAAGG
>PAOB01000017.1 GCA_002708445.1 Candidatus Arcticimaribacter sp. | reverse complement strand
CTTGAACATTGCCCTCTACTGGACCTGCTGTGAATACTCCACTTCCCGAGATCGTGTACCCATTCCCGTTGTCCACTACCGAGGCATTGATTGTGAAAAAGTCATTTGGACCAATGATGACTCCCGTTAAACTTGACAATGAACCGTTCTCTACTGTTCCTGTCATGTTGACCTTAATACCCATCAACTCCGTATTCACTGTGGCATCTCCACTGATGTTCAGACTTGAGGGGTCTATTGAAAAGGATTTGTCTGACAGAATCTCGGCAGTTAGGTTTCCTTGAACAGGACCAGCTGCAAAGGCTCCACCTCCTGTAATGGTGTAGGTGTCACCATTGTCTACTACTGAGGCGTTAATGATAAATGTACCGTTGGGACCTTCTATTGTTCCTGATAAACTTTTTAGAGAGCCGTTTTCCATGGCTCCCGACAACTCAATTAAAATTCCTGATATTTCTTGTGAAACTTTAACTGAGCCTCGTACATTTAGCGTACTTGGATCTGGAATAAAACTGCCATCTGTTTGAATGGATCCTATTAATTCTCCTTCTAGAGGACCATTTGTGTAATTACCTACTCCAGAAACCAGAAAACCTTCGTCTTTACTGGTAACAGTTGCGTTAATCTTGAAAGAATTATTTTGACCTTCGATTCCAGCGACAAGACCAGACAATGAACCGCCTGCTATCTCTCCATTAATCGATACAGTATTTCCAGATATCTCTGTGGAAATATCAGGATTTTTAGGTAAACAATTTTCGTTAGATTGATCTTCTTTCAAAATATAATTATAATAAATAAGCTATGACACTAAATATAAGGATTTACATGATAGAATCAAGGGACTTTCCGTCTTTAATTAGTTCTCTCCTAATTCCTTGAATAATTTCTTTTTCGGTTAGAGGGCAATTATTGCGTTTTGACAAGAGCCAAGCAAATTGAATAATATTTTTGATGTTTCCACCACTTATCTTGTATTCTTTTGCGAGTTTTTCAATTGTTTCTTTTTCAATATTAGAAATTCCAGACAAGAAATTTGTCCACAATACTTTTCTTTCTCTCTGGTCTGGAATAGTAAAATTTACGATGGTTTGGATTCTCCTTGAAAAAGCACTGTCTATATTGGGTTTTAGGTTTGTTGCCAAAATAATTAGCCCTTTGTACTCCTCAACTCTCTGCAAGAGATAGGCGGTTTGCTGGTTTGCAAATTTATCTTTGGAGTCGCTTACAGCGGTTCTTTTAGAAAACAAAGATTCAGCTTCATCAAAAAATAATATCCAGTCTTTGTTTTCTGCCATATTAAAAATCTTTGATAAATTTTTCTCTGTTTCTCCTACGTACTTAGATACTACTTGAGATAAATCAACTCTGTAAACATCTTTGTTGTTTTGTTTACCAATCAAAAGTGTACTTATTGTTTTACCTGTTCCTGGAGGCCCATAAAAAAGACATTTGTACCCTTTATTTAATTTTTTGGATAAAATTTTATTGTTTGTTATTTCATCTTTGTGTGATAACCATACATTGATATTTTCAATTTCATCATGTATTACAGGGCTGACTACAAGTTCCTCCCACTCCATTTCGGTTTGGATAAGTTTTGCTGGAAAGTCGTTACTGTAATCTGGTTTGAAATTTTCACCAAGGGTAATTAGTTGAGTTAGTTCATCTGATAAAGATATTGTTCTAGATAATTTTGAATCGTTTTCGTCTTTTAAGCTGTAGTTGATTAAACCATTCTTATTAAATACATGATCTTCATCAAAGATGGCTTGTACCTTGAACCTTTCTTCTATTTGAATTCCGTAACACAAGAAAGTTATCGTTTCTAGCGTAGGAATAAATCTTGAATTTTTGTCATCAATTTTACCTCCAAACTCTGTGAATCTTTTATCTAATCCTTTATTTTTTATCAGAAATTTATCAAATGTATTTGGCGAAAAAACATGGGCCATGGAAGATATTATGATTAGTCTTTCAAATTTATTTAATTTGTGTTTTGCTAGCAATGATGCATACATACTGTCTTCGCTATTGAAAATTGGAGACGGGATGGACTCAATATCAAATGATTCGTTTGAAAAATGTTTTTCTAGACGGATGTTTACTACTTCATTTAACCATTCTAATTCTTGTGAATAGGTTGCTGCATTTTTCTTGATTTCTGTGTTTTTTTCATTCATTTGCTAGATGTATTTCCAGTCAATAGTCAATTTTGTTTGCATGATACTCGATTTTATGATTGATAAATTCCAAGGTAAAAATCTGAGTAATGCATCTGTTGTTTGTGCTTTTATGTAAAGTTGATAACCACTTTCGGTTAATTTTAAAACTCCTTCTCTTTTTAAGAAATAGTCTCTCAATGATTCAACGCTTTTAATTTTATCCCATTGTTGGATTATTGCTTTTAGCGCCATATCACATACCGCGGTTTCGACATCAATTAACTCAATTGAATTGTCTACATAAAAATTTATATCAACCCCACATAATATTTTATTTAAAACCAATTTTGATTCATCAAACTCATTGATTCCTTCAACTAAGTATTGGGTTGCAATAATTCCTTTTTGAATAGACAAATCGTCTTTAAACTGATTGTTTTCTGTCAATCCTAACTTGGTAAACAAAGTTGTGAGAAAGGGCCATGAAATGACCAAACCAGCATTTGAAATAGAAATCCCCTCTTTGAGTTGATCTTCCAATTTATTTGTTGTGGCTATCTCCACATTCTTTTTGATTTTGGGTAAGGGTTTTCTGAAGACTTGACTTAATTCTTTTTGTGAGAGAATTTTTTTAGTTGTCCACTTGACTTTTGAGAGTTGAATTAGAAATTGATCTGAATCAATCCGATTAACATCTAAAAAGTTCTTTATTAAATCTGAAATCAAGAGATAGGGATTATCAATTTTGATGTTTCTTTTACTCCAAAAAATCAATATTTCCCTAACTTGCTTTGAAGTAAGATGTTTATTTATCTTTTTGATTGGGGTAATCAAGTTTAGTTCTTGAAGAAGCATATATAATTCTTTCACAAGGTCTTTTAATTCGAAATGGATCAACTCTATTAAGGTTTCTTTTTCCTTGTCTTTGGAAAACAACTCCATGAGCCTATCTAATTTTTGGCCTTGCTTTGACCAGCTATGAAGGTATTTTTTTATTGAAAGTCGACTTTGCATTTCAAAAATTTGCAGGTACATCGCCTTATCGTAACTTATTTTTTCATAACTGCTTGATCCGAACTCAACATAATATTTTAGTGCGTTAAAAATGTGTTTTTGATTCAAAACACTATGCTCATAGATCAACTCTTTTGCTAACAAATCACTTTGAAGAGTAAATTCAGGATGTTTTTTTGACAATTCTTGGGGAATCACTTGAGACTCTTTTTGAAAGATTTTGTCGAATTTAGAATCGCCTGTTTTGAACCCCTCAGTCAAGGTAATTTTGGTTATTTGAAATAATTCGGCTAACAAAAATTTATAGTTTTTCTTTTGTGTTAAAAAAGCGATAAACAACCGCTTCGTGAGTTCAAAAGTTGTTTTCTGGTTTTTTATTTTTTCAAAAAACAAATCCAAGTATTGGATAAGCTCTTTATTCAGGGTTAAATAAACATAAAGTGTTTTCTGTAAAAGTTTTGTGGAAAAAACATCAATTAATTTACTTTCATAATTCAGGTCAACAATTATGGTTTTTATGTAATTAATCGAAACATCTGGATTGATCGATAAATATTCAATTAATTGGGTTTGTATTTCAATTCGATTGTCTTGGTATTTACTGGGTAAACTATTGTTATCAATAAAGTATTGTAAAAGTTCTTTGAATTCTGTTTTATTTATTTTTTTTCTAGAAGATTTAAATTCTTTCTTAAGTTTACTTTCCTTGAAAACTTGGTCGATGGCATCAATAAATTTTGATTTCAAATTCGATTTGAAATTAGGATTAGCATTAATTAAAACATTCACAAGCTGCTCATGTAAAAAAACCTCACTTTGAATATTCCAAAGTTTACGGCTAAATAATTGTTCGGCCAAGGCAGGAAAAGCAAGCGATTTTTTTGGTAATTGGTCTATGATCTTTTCAAGGATTAAACTCAGCTTGAGGGGTTGATCTTTATTCTCCAATGTTTGAATTAGTTGATACAAAAATTCTTTAGGCTCATTGACTATCAGACTGTAAAGATTTTTTAAAACGGCCTCATCTTTGAAAATTTTATTCAAAACCGCTTTTTCATTTCTCTTAATTAACAGATTGATAAAGTTAATGATTTCAATAGTGTCGATTTTTTCAACATTCGACCACTCAGGAATTTTGTTTGTTTTTAAATAAAAATAATACAGATCTCTGAAATAAAACCATGAGCGGGCTTTTTCTGGAGTTTGCGTATATTGATTTACATCAACCATTACTTTGAATCCCTCTGAAATATCCTGCGGGTATTCAAATTCTGAAAAGGCTTTTATTTTGCTGTACTCAATATTAGATTCCATTTCTAAAAACGTTAAAAAATTAAAAGTAAATTCACCTTCAATCAGCTGATCGGATGAATTTAATTCTGATAATGATTTTACCAAAAAAAACCTCAAAACACTCCTGAATTTGTTAGTAGTTAATTCTGAAAAATAGATCTTTTTTTGAATGCCTATAAGAGCTTTTTCAAGATTGATCCATTGTTCAAATTTCTTTTTTAGGAGTTTACTAAATTTAGTGTTGATTTCTGCTCTGAGTGTAATTTCAGAAAAAAGGTTGATTAACTCATTTTGTAAGGCATATGTTTTTAGAAAATCAAATAAAGTAGTGGGGCTTTTTAAAATTTCATCGAGGCTGATGTATTCCTTACTTCCTTTTTGCTTATGAATTGGTTTATCATTGAAGACTTCGTTGTTAAGATTTAATATGAAATCAAAATACTGATCATCCACTTGATTAATTGTATCTATTTTAGATTTTTTATTGGGAACTCCTTTAAGTTCTGGCTGTTGATCGAGATAAGTTTGTAAGCGTGTTAATGATTTGGATTTAAGAAATGAAGAATTAAACGGAAGTACAGAAGCATCTTTTTTTACTAATGAATTCAATATTTCAACAAACAAATCAGACAGATTAGGTTTACTTAAATTCTTTTGAAAGTATTTGAAAAAGGCTAATCTTATGAAATTTAAGTGTTCTTTTTTTTTATGTGGAGGAAGTAGTAATGCTATTTTATCTATAGTTGCATTACTTATCGGATGCTTTCTCTTTTCGAGTAACCTGAATAGATCAGCAAAAACTCTTTCACTAAGTATGCCCTTGTATGATTTATTTTGAATTAACTCTTCCCCCAATAAAGAAACGGTCAATAACTCAGTTTTGAGTAGTCGAGGCTTTTTAACCAAAAAACTAATCAGATTTAATACTATTTCTTTGGTTGTATGTTTTTGGGTAACTTCATAAACCTTAATTATTTGATCCAATGCTTTTGTAAACGCTACTTTGGTGATGGAATAGAACCCACGATCAATCAGTTTACCTTTCTGATCCACTTGTGTGAATAGCTTTTTGAGAAGTTGTTTTTTTTCAATCTCAACAAAGATTTTTATTAAGCTTGAAATTTCGATTTTCTCTGGAGGTTTTTTTTCCTCTTTTAAGTCTAGAGCTTGAAAAACTTTAATTTTACTCAACTCTGCTGAAGGTATTGAATATTTCGATTTAAAAAAATCAATGCTTTTTTCAATAATCATATCTTTTTTAAAAGAATGCTTATTGAATAAATTGAGGATATGAAAAATAACCTGATCTGGTTTAAGTTGAGTTGATAAGCTTTTATTTTCACTTAAAATGTTGTTGTTCAACTCAATAATTTCTTGATAAAACTTGTATTCTGTTTTAAGTAGTACTTTGAAAAATAAATCATTGTTTTTTGGAGACAGAGTGTTGGATATTCTGAGAAAAGATTTTTCATCTTTCAGTAAAATATTGAAAAGAGATTTTTTGTTGGGGTCATTTTTGATGGAGGCTCTAAAAAAATTATTTACCTTTTCTTTGGTATTAAAACTCCAAGGTAAAAAACCATAATAAGAAATGAATTGGAGCAATTGCTCTAAATTAAATTTACTCGATTGAAATTTACTAATCGATTCTCTAGATTTAGAAAATTTATTAATTTGTTGTTGTATTTTTTCTTTTAAAAGTGGCTCAATAAAGGAAAGGTTTTCGATGTCAATTTCATCTAGATCGATCACTACTTTATCCAAAAAGTAATTTTCATTTGATTGGGAATTATAATCAGCGATTTCCTCTAAAACTCTCGAAAAATTATTCTTTACAAAAGCACTAATGATTTCAAAAAATAATTGATAATTATCTGAAGAATCTATATCTAAATCAAAAACAATCTTTTGGATTAAAACATCATTATTTTTCATTTTTTTTATAGTTCATGAGCAACTGAATTATTTGCAGTGACTCCAAGTCCAATTTATTTTGATTATTTGACTTTTTAAGATTCAACCACTTTCGGAACGTTTGTTCAAAATTATTTATTTGGTCGATGTCTAAATAGAACGTGTCATAGGTCAAATGAGCAGGAATATTTTCTTCTAAAATTTGATTGATAAGGTTTCTAAATTCCTTGTTTTGAAAACGTAGAGGCCAATTTGGAAAAACAAAATTGATGTGATTTGAGTAGGTAAAATCATCCGGGAATTGGTTGGATAAATCATTAAGTACTTTAATTTGGCTGTAGTCTTCAATTTGATTTTTATCTATAATTGATCTGAAAAACTGGATTATCATGGGGATTTCCGCTTTAGCTTCAGCCTCATTGACGAAAGAATTACTACTCTTAAACAAGGGTTTGTTTAACAAATCATAAATGACTATTTCAAATTTCTTTCCATTTACTTTTTTGACAACATTGTAATTCTTTTTGTCCAATGCTATTATGGAGAAATCTTTTTTCAGGTCTCTTAAATAATCAAGATCTGAATTAAAATAACTTTCAAAACTTTCGTTGTTGTTTTCATCATAAATTAGGAGCGTATGTTCATCGCTTGCTTGGGGCCTCAACAGAATATTTTCAATCATGAAAAAACCTTCAGTGTTTACACTGTAATCTTTGATTTTTTCGATTATTTTCAAAACTTTATCATCACATTCTTGTAAAGTAGTTGCTTGATAAATTACTGCTGGTTTTTTACCATTGATGCCTTTGTAAAGAATAAAATACTTGTTGTTTACTTTTACAACGGTAAAACTCTTTTGCTTATTTCCATTGATAAAAAGCGATTTAAATGATTCTAAAGTGCTTAAGTGAAAATGTACGTTGTTATCCTCATAGGCTTTTATTGGAAGTGATAATACCTCTAGAGATGGTCCGTCATCAATTTTTAATGTTTTTTTTCTCCAAACATCTTTAAACTTACCCAATTTTGATTGCGATGAAAAAGGTTTTATTACAGAGTCTGAGATATTTTTAGTGATACCCAATTTGAGTTTTAGTCTTTTTTCTAGACCTGAGATATTTGCGTCATTATCTTTTTCTTTGGTGTAATCAAAACTTAAACTCCTTTTGTACCCCAGGTCCAAAATGTTCTTAGCGAAATTTATTTTTACTGAAAGTCCAAATTGTTTTACCTCTTTTTCTGAAATATTCTCATGCTGAAGGTTATGAGTTTTTTCTAAAAGAAAGGTGTCAAAGGATTCTCCAAACCTAGACAAAAGGTGGTCAAGGATTTTGTTTTTTCTTTCCGAAAATTCAATACTAGATTCAAGTGTGTCTTGCATCTTTTTCCGATAAACTTCAAAATCTTCTCCAATAACTTCCTTCAAATTGGGAACATCAACGGGTACTTGTGCAAAAAGAGTTTTGTCTGATTTATGATCAACAGAAAAAAGCTCTCTTAAATTTGAAAGTTGACTCAAATGATTAGCCATTAGCTGGTCAAATAAAAGCAGATAAGAGCGAAGTTGACTTAATTGAGCTTTTCTCAAGTTTGATGCTTTTGATGGCAACTCGTTTTCACGTAAACCGTAAAGAGATGGAAGTTCGCGCATAATGGAGTAGTACTTCTCGAATTGCTCTTGACTGAATCTTCCTTTGATATGATTCAAATCACTATTTAACTTTTGATCGTAGACTTTTGTGCTTTCTACAATCAATGAATCATAGATTTGTTGAAAAATGATTTTATCAATTTTATAAAAAGAATCGTTTCTGTAAAAGCTAATTCCTTTATTTTTTTGATCAAAAAAATCTTGATCTAATTTTTTTAGACTTGGATATGAATCTTGATCAAAAGGAATGTAGTCATCAAAAACTTTAATCCCATTTTTATAAAAAACAAGGTTGTCTACTGCAAGAACTCCTTCGATATTATGGATTGTTTCTTTGATTTCTGAAATGTAGATTTCACTTGTTTTTTCATTAAACTCAAAATCTTTTAAGTATCCTTTTTGGGTAAATGGTCCAGTAAATAAATCTACCGTTGTTGTACCCATTGCCTCTTCCGTTTCTTTGTAGTCATGGAATTGAGGTTTATTACTTATGCTTTCTTCAACTTGTTTATAGATATTGGCTAATACTTGTTCGCCCAATGCAAAAGAGTCTAATGTAATTTTGCATTCAAATTTTATTTCATCTCTCTTTAGTGAAACTGCTTTATTGAAGTCTGATCCTAAGGATCTGTTTTGCATCAATAAGTCATCGACTTCTTTCAAAGTATCAGCAATAGTATCATAATCTAATTTATCAATCAATTGCACACGCACATTGAAAAGACCTGAGATATTTCTCATGTTATCGTTTTCAGAAAATACCCATGCATTCTGAACATTATCTATCCTATCAATTATTATCTTTCTGTAATCACTGCAAGTCAAGGGACTACTTGGGAATATTTTGTGGGGAGGAATGAATAAATTTTTATTTTCCAAATCAAACTTATCTGTACCAATAAATAAAATGTCTTCTATTGGGAAGTTTGATTTGTATCCTAGATCTGTAATTGCGAAGCAAATTTGTTCCAAAAAGGTAATCCCAGGATCATGATAATTGTAATCTGTCCATTGATTTCCAGAAAATTTTTGAATCCAATCAATTCCCTCTCGCATGAGCTCGTCATACCTTTGGCTTTTGGTTGAATAATTCTCGGGTTTTATGAATTTTGGTTCTGACACTTTATTAAATTTCTAAAAGACTGGTTATGTTAAATTTAATTCTAAAAGGTTTGTTTGTTTTTGGATCTTCCCCATAATCTCTTCTGGTTTTTATCATCAAACCATAATTATGTAAATCTCCTGTCCATTTGTAAACTATTTTATCAAAATACCCCCCATAGTGGGCTGTTGTATTTTTAATCTTCGATTTAGATCCCCTACCTCCAAAAGTTGATAATGCAATTGCATGAGAAACACAATAATGTCCTGTGTTTACTTTACCTTTTGCAACCGCTGTAATCTCAAAGGCTGAGATTCCATCAAGTTTTGTAAGGATTGAATGCCATTTACCGTCTGCTGGGACACTCCCTTTGTTGTAAATCCCCACTCTACTTTTTATTCCTAAGGTACCCTCTACTTCAAGTTCATATTCTGGTTCAACAGTATTAATACCAATTTTACCATCCTTCTTTATCTTCATTAGTGATGTGTCGTTTTCTCCTTGAAAAGATAGACCTTCACTTACATTATCAATATCCAAAGAAAATTCAGCTTCTTTTTGAGAATTCTTTTTGAAAAATGAAATTAGTTTAGAGGATTCACCCAAAGGATTTATTTTTAAACCTGTTTTGGGTTTTATGGTAATTCCATCATCAATGACATTCATCGATGACTCAATTAAGTCAATGAATTGCTTTTCAGTGGCAAATCCTCCCTTTTTAAAATAATTTTTTAAAGTCTCTCGATTTTTAATTCCCATGACTTAAATTTTTAGTTGAAATTGTATGTTGTTATTATTTTCTTTGGACACTTTATCAATGTAATTGTTGTCAATTCTTTTTTGTTCTTCTTTTTTAACAATCAAGAATGACTTATTTATTGCGAGTTCATTGAAATTTGTGACTTCTGGTGGATGGTATTCGTCCTTAGAAAGAATTTCTATTTTATGGCTATTCCTTGGAACTAAGATTGACCATTTTGAACCACACTCTATGAATTCATCCGTATTTTCGGAGGTTGCAGAATCAAAAGCATAGATGTATCCATCCTCTAATACTTTAAAGTGAATGACCGAAATTCCTGTTACAAAAGAGATGTAAGGTCTTTCTTTAATGAATTTTATGATATCATATTTTTTGATCTTGTTCCTAAGTGATGGAATATCATTTTTTGTGCTTATCCTCCAATCGCATATGAAATTGAGCAAATCATGGTTAAGTCTTTCTATTCCTTTACCCGTTGAAATATCTCTAAATCTAAGTTTAGACTTGATCCATATGTCTTCGAACACAGGGTTTACCATTTCAATTATCAAGAAGGGCGAAATAAAACTCAATAATGTTTCTTTAATTTCATCCATTTCGGCCTTACTGAGTTTCACTTCTTCTATGTTTTGAAATGGTTCAATTTTTTTTAAACAGAGAATCTTTAGCACAGAGCTTTGATACGAATTATGGGTGTTGAAACAAGAAACATGTGAAAGCCAGTCAAAACGATTCAAAATAAATTTTTCAATATCCCACTTTGTGACAGGTCTGTTTTTATGACGTAAAAGTTCGCTTACACGCATGTAAAAATCGTTGTCATCTTCTTTTATTTTGAATGTAGAAGAATCAAAAGGTTGATTTACAGAAAGAACTCCTGCGGGTTTCTTTTCAAATCCTTCAACTGCATTTGCTTTCAGCTTCTCTATTCTGTTATTTGAATTGCTTAGAACAAACTCTTTGGCTAAACTGGCGTTGGTTTTAATTGACTTGATAAGACTAAATTGATCCGCTTTATCTAGCGAGCATGCTTTTAGATAGAACTTGTTATTATCGAGAAGGTTGGTGCTTTTTGAAAAATCCTCGGGAAATCTAAAAGAAATTATTCCTGTCTTCATGAGATTGAAGGTCTGATCAAAAAGAATGTGATCTTTTTCCATCTTCTTCCAACCATCAAATGAAGAATAATACCATTCTATTTTTCGACTAAATTCATAATTGGTGTTTTCACTTTTGTTGATTTCAAAAAGGAAATTTACACCTGTAAAAGGTTTGTCAGAACTTAATCCAATAATAAGCTCTCCTTCATTAAAAAAGTTGTAAAATAAATTTTTGCTTTTGATCTTGTTTGCTGAAAAGGTTTGTTCAATCCCAAAAGGTGAGGTTTGATAAAACTGGTTACCCTCTAATGGATCATTTTCAAAAACTTCGTTATCGTTAAAAATAAATGAACTACTTGCTTTGAAACTTATTTTTAAATTGTCAACCTTAGGAGAAAAAGGCTCATTCAACTCAACTTTACTTTTTTTGTCGTCCTTTTTATTGGAAAATTCACTAGCCATCTGATTTGAATAAAGCTTTGGATACAAGTCAAATCCAAAACCATCAATAGGAGCGATAAGTTCAATTTTCAATAGCCCAGTTTCTATGTCGTTGGAAAAGTCAGTAAGGTAAGAATCATTTATTTTGAAATTAGGGTTGATCTTAAGATCTTTTAGATCTTTAAAATTCACCTGTCTAGAATCTGAAAGCTTGTTGTTACTTTCGGTTTCAAATAGGTCAAAAATAAAGTCCTCACTTTCATGTTTTCTGAAATTAAAATCTGAAAGTGCTGAAAGTTTTAGTTTAAAGCTATTGTTAGCAAATTCTTGTCCATAACCTTCATAAAAATCATCAATACTTTTACACTTGGGGGGGATATTGGTGTAGTCCCAAGAAAGACTAAATTCTGATATTTTTTTATTAAAAAGTTCTTCGCATCCAATGAATAATTTAGACCCGTATTTGGCAAGAGGCCCTAATAGATCAAATTCTGAATTGTTGTCTACCAATTGACCCTCACGATAAACTTTAAGTTGTTTTAGATTATTTACCTCAACATCAATGTTGATTTTAATGAGTTCTAGTTGATTAAGGAAAGAATATGGATTGTAGAATTTAGTTTGATCAATATTGATTTTTAAAACAGGATATTCCGTATTCAATTCTAATAAATGAATTGTAGAATCATAATTTGTAAATGCAGGGTCTGTTTTATCAAGGTTCAGCAAAATCGAAATAACCCCAGAGGTCCAATCGTCTGGCGAAATCACTTCATAATCAACTATGGTGTGCCAATTTTCTATAGCAGTGTATTGAATTTCAAATGCTTGTGAAAACACTCTAAAGAACACTTCTTCTTCATTTAATTCTGTTTTGTTAGAAATATCAATAATAAGATCCGATAAGTAATTGATAGATGCAACAGAAAAGTTTAAATCTATTTTTATGCTTCTATCACTAGATCCAAGCTTTAGAACCGGTGAGGATATTAAAAAGCCAATTTCAGCTTCACTCATATTCATTTCTGAGGAGGTTAAAAAGTTTTGATCTCTCCCTAGAGTAGAAAATGATGTTTCACTTGCATTAAACACATTTACTTCAGAAATTGAATTGGCTATTGAATTAAAATAAATCGATGAAATCAATTGGTATTTTGAATTGAAATCAAATACTTTGTTTCTGCTTACGAATATTGTGAGCAAATCAGAAATCTTTATGTTATTGAGCTTAATATCTTCATCTAATTCTAATTTTACAACTGAACCATCATCATACTGCCCAGCGATTAGTAAGTGATTTTTACTTAAAATAAGCTCGTTACTGTTTTCATCAATATCAATGGTAACAAATGTTTCTAGGGGCTGAGTAAGAGATGGGGCTTGCTTTAAAATAGTTTTGTAATAAAAATCTAAATGCTTTTGAGCAAATTTATTGATGTCCTCTTTCACATAATTTATCAGCTCTAAAAAAGAAAACAACAAACCAATATGAGCCTTATGATTTTTCCCCTCATACAAAGAACTTTCCAAAATTCTTTCGGATTTAAAAGAGAGATCGTATAAAATTTCGAAGATTTGTGATGAAATCAGAATAACTTTTTTTAGAGAGTTATTTATTAATTCTTCTTGAGTTTGATAGGTGAAAATTTCTTCGAACTGATAAGTTGGTTTTGACTCCCATATTACCAAATTAAATTCTTCTACTTTTAATGAATCAAAATCTTTTATTATTTCTTTTTCTTTAAAAAATTTCAAGTAGTTAACGTAATCATTGAAAATTTCAGAAATTTTACTTTCAATAGCACGTTCTAACTCAACTTCAATTTTATTGTTTTTAGATGAAAAATTATTTTTTTTAGAAGAGGCATACCAATTGTTTATCTTAATTAACATTTGGTTGGTGTGCTCCAAAAAAGTTTGGAATACCTCTTGTTTGATTTCTAATGTAGAGGAATGATCAAATTTTGAAATGAAATTTAATCTTTTTTTATTCTGTTCTGCAATTGGAAATTTTGAAATTTCTGCAATCAAAAAACTTTGATCAGTATCCAACATGGATGAAAAATATCCTTCCGGCTTATTCATATTGTTGAAATAGGTGTAGGTTTCAGACAACTTTTTTACCAACAAAATTGAATCAGAAATAGACCTATCATCAATAAGAATATTATTTGGATCTAAAATTTCTTTGTACTTATTTTTCAATTTTAATCTCTTTTAATGTTTGTTCCTTCATTAAGATAATAAGGGAACACTATGTTATCTCTTACATTTGTTGTGATGACAGTGTACTCAATGTTTATTTCAATTCTACCATCATTAACATCGACAGGATTTATTGCTATTTTATTAACAATAATTCTAGGCTCAATATTTCCAATATTTTGTTTCAATTCGAAGGTTAGAATATCCAAAATAGAAGTGTCCAAACGATCAAACAAATGCTCGTGAATAATACAACCAAAATCTTGACGCATAATTCGCTCACCTAATTTGGTGTGAAAATAAATATGAAGACTCTGTTTGATGTCTTCTTCTTTTGTTGTCATTTCAACATCAGATCGCTCTTTATTGAATGTGGGAGGAAAACTCCATCCAATTCCTAAAAAAGATTTTTCTTGCATA
This sequence comes from Candidatus Arcticimaribacter sp., assembly GCA_002708445.1. Taxonomy (GTDB): domain Bacteria; phylum Bacteroidota; class Bacteroidia; order Flavobacteriales; family Flavobacteriaceae; genus Arcticimaribacter. The sequence continues at coordinate 6,594 of PAOB01000017.1, read as the reverse complement.
ATTCTATTTTTTTAACCCCCAATAATTACTGTTGGCAATCCCGAAACAATTGAACCTCCATGAGCAGTTGAATCTCCCATTCTGGCTGCTGGCATCCCTCCTATCATTACAGTAGAAGAACCTTTTACGATGCTGTCTGGTGGGCCTACACAGACACACATGGACCCTACAGTAGCCGCAGGTAATCCGCCAATCAAAACTGTTGGAATTCCTTGTGATATTGGTCCTCCAACATGAGGAATAGGTGGAACACCCGGAGTTTGCATCGGGCAACTGTGAAAATCAGTTTGTCTTGCTGCTGGTGGCATAATTAATTTATTTGAATGATTGAACCTTTTAGAACAGCTACACCAGAGGAGTTCAATTCTAAATTGGCTGTTGCTTTGGCAGAAAAACCAACATCTGCTTCTTGATTGATATTAAGTCCCTTTACACTTAGGTCTGCTGTTGAAGAAATATCTACTTTTCCTTGAGCAGAGAGTTGTAAACTTCCTCCTGAGGTGATTTTAATATCCTTTTTGCTTTTCAATTCTATTCCCGAAGAGGATGTTTTAATTTGATTATCGTTTTGATCTTCTATCAAAATTTCTTGCTTATTTTCATTTAAAACAATACTGTTCCCCTCTGGTGTACTAATTGATATCTCCTTCTCTTCTTCATTAAATTCGATTTTCATTTTTGAACGGGTTACAAAAGCTTTTAGGTTATTTTCCTCCTCTGTACTAGTGTAAGGCTTTTTTGTACTTGTGTACAAGCAACCTAGTACTACTGGATGTTTTAGGTTTTCTGCAATAAAGGATACCACGACCTGTGAGCCAACCTCAGGAATCACAAAAGCTCCACTTTCGTCTCCGGTGTAAGCGTGTGTTAAACTTGCCCAAATCCCATCGCCCTGATCATTCAAAACAGGAATTACCACTTTTATTTTATTTTGATTTTTGGGATCATTATTTATTTGTGTTACCTCACCAATATGTAAACCCGAAATATCTTTTGTGATCTGATTTACATCAAAGATTTCCTTTGGATTAAAGAAATTTTCTTCTAAACCAAATTCAATTTCAGTAAAAATCTTTCCCTCTTCAATTTCATGATAAAGTCCCGATACATAAACGTTTCCATCGAACCTTTTTCCAAATCCGCTGAGCGCTACAACCGAATCTAAATCAATATCTAAAACTCCTTTAAATTTCACTCTACCAAATACTCTTTGTAATCTTGAGAGCTTAATCAATGAATCCGCCAGAACTTTCAGTTCATTTGAATCTACGTCTTGTGGCAAATTGATTTCAACCTCCGAGGGGCTTGTGTTTTTACTTATTGATTTCGCATTGTCGGTTTCGTTTGTAACGATTTCATCTGGCGGTGAGCCTACTTTGTTAAATACTTCATCGTTGAATGAATCTCGGCTTTGAAGTTTAATAGAATTAAACTGATTAGTTGAGTTTAAATGGGCTTCAAAACTAATGGTGCCAGCTCCGTTTAACAAGGTTACTTCTGGAGTAATTGATGATACGGATGGGTTTTTGATTGAAATTTTATTGTTTGAATTCAAAACCAGTAGACCGTTGTACTTTGCCCTTTCAAGTACAAAATCCCAATCACTAATGTTGTATTTTGGTAAAACAGAATGTTCATAATCTGTTGTTTCGATGGCAGAGGTTAGCCCATCGACCTGATTGATCAAATTCGACATAATTTGATTATCTGTTTTTTCTCTGTAAATCGTATTTGTAAAACTATTTTTCAGGACTACTGCTTTATCTACACATTCAATAATAAGCTGGCTTCTGGTTTTTTTTCTTAGATATCCTTCTTTAACAGAAATAGAATGTTTGAGAATTATCCCTTGAAAAACAAGGGTGTATTTTTGGTCATAACCTAACTTAATCTCTACTTCATTCCCGGGATCAAAAACTTCACTCTCACTTTCAACAAAAGAGTTTGTGGTGTAATCACCCCCCAAAATATGAATGCGTGCTCTACCAAGTTTATTGATTTCTTTAAAGGCTATTACTTTATTTACTTCATAAGAAGAATCAAGGGGTTTCTTATCAATCTTTATTTGAAAAGAGACTGCCTTGTAAAGACTATCGAGTGGTTTTTTATCTGTCGTAATTGCCATAGCTATTTCTCAATTGGGGGTAAAAAAATTGATGAACCTTTCTTTAAATCTCTCAGAGAAGCCAGGTTATTTATTTCTGCAATTCTGATGTAGTATTTTTTATCATCGTAACTATCTTCACTTAGTTTAATGATATTATCCTTGTCTTTGATCACAGGCATTTTGGTGATATCAGGGCTTTGAAAACTTCGATCCATAACGGCGTTTACCTCTGTAATGGTAAGTGTAACTTGAGCACGAAGTGGATTTCCCGATATGTCAAAATAGTTGTAGTCGTATTTTAATGCTGTTACTTGACCAAAATAGGAGTCTTGAAATGTTTTCCCCCAGTACAAATAAACATAAGGATTTTGGTGTGTTTCATTGTTTGGAATAACCGTAAGGCTCTCAAGCATGCTGATTGAATTTGCAACTCCTGTAGCATCGGGTAATTTCAAACTTATTGCACCCGTATCATCTATGGTAAATTTGAAAGTGAACTTGGCGGGACGAAATGTTTCTGTTTGCGAAGAAGAAGGGCTACCGTCAGAACTTGATGAATCTTTTGGAGCATCTACAGTTCTGACAACGGAGATGTCAACAGGATTCAACTGTAAAACAAACTCTCCTATTTTTTGTGAAGAACTGGTATCCTTGTAAGCAACAATTTTTAATTTCGAGATTTCACTCATATTCTAGATTTAAACTCAATTTTATCTAAAACTTCTTTCAAACACTCTTCGATGATTTCTTTTTTTTCAGTTTCCATAACAACTCCAGTTGACTTGAGGTGAGACTCAACAATTGACTTAATAGTTTCCACAAGATTTTGATCCTCAAAATCTCCACTATTAACCTTAGCTTTTATTATTAACTGTTGAATTTCAATCATTCTTTTTGATGGTTTATTAGCCCACTGCAGATTCTCTCTCATATTTACTGTAAGCCAGAGTTATAGTTTCTAAAACGATTTCACTCTTTTGTGAATTGAATTCTCCTAAAACAAAGGAGGTGGGGAAACAATCGTAAAGAGACCATTTCTCAATAGTTTTCAACTCATTATTTTCGTCAGTGTTCATCAATTCAATAACAACAATTACTGTCTTCAAACGACCATCATAGTCAATACCCAAATTTTCAAACCATTTTAACAAACTAACATTATTTGTCATTAATCCTCTAACCAATTTTACATCTTTGTATTTGTTGATTGTTGGTAATTTGTATTCTCTAGTATTGTCACCTCCATTTGAAATTAAAACACTTTTATTGGATAGTGATATCATGGAAACCGACTGAAAAGGATAGCTTTCATTGTTTCCAATTCCATTAAATGTGATTTTGAAACGATAGCCAAGCACAGGATAACTCGAATTGGTCATGTTTGAAAAAGAATTATCCTTATCCATTAATATAAATTTAGTAAATAATAAATTATTAAAATAACAGTATACAATATCATTCATTTTTACCTAAAATCAAAGAAAAAGTTAATTAAACACAAAGCAAAAGGGTCTATTGAAACCGTTAAATAGAATTTAAAGCTTGACAATTAATAATTTGATTTTAGAGTAATAAATCATATATTTAGGTATGTCAAAAAATAACAATAACTCTCTTCCTTTTCCNGGGCCAAGACCTTACTTAGAATCTGAATCTTCTGTTTTTTACGCTCGAGAAAAAGAAGTTGAGGATGTATTNAATATTTTACAACGACACAAATTGGTTGTCATTTCGGGGGAAAGTGGCTCTGGGAAGACATCCTTGATTAATGCTGGAGTTCTCCCTCTACTCAAGAGTAGGTTTAGTGGACAAGCCGGAAAAGATTGGGTTGTTTGTAACTTTAGACCAGGATTGTCTCCCATAGAAAATTTTGCACATGCCCTATCTCATACTGGGGTACTGTACCTCAATGAAAAAGCAAAAACAACAGATAAAAAAAATTACACATCCATAATCGAGGATAAAAAAGACTTAGCTTTAATTGATATCTATGGGAATTCGGAAATTAATGAAAAGAAAAACCTTCTAATTGTTATTGATCAACTTGAAGATCTCTTTAAATACACCGAGCATTTTGACTATGCAGAATCTTTGAACGATAATATCTTGTTCGATTTAATTTACAGAACGAGTAAATACAAAGAAACAGCAATCTATTTTATTCTAGCCATTCAAGCAAATTACACAAGCAAACTCAACTATTACGAACGGTTTACAGAAATACTGAACAGCTCCCACTACACCATACCAAAATTAGGCTCAACAGGTATTCGTGAAATCATAGAAAAAACATTTCACAAACGCAATGTTCAATTGTCCGATGACTTAATCGAATCCATGGGAGATTCGCTTAAGGAAAATGTAACATTACTGCCAAACATAAACTTTTTTTTAAAAGAATTACACTCAGCCCATGCAGCTGAAATACCTGAGGATATTTTATTTGTTGATGCTTTTTTCATAAACGAATTTGGTGACTTTTCAACTCTTTTTCAAGATGAAATTGAATCTTTTTACTCAAATTTATCAGATCAAGAAAAGCGATGTTTAGAATTGCTAATGAGAAGTATGATTTTAGCCAATACAAATGGAAACAGTGTATCCTATCAAACTATTAACTATATTTATGAATACTCCAAATTACAAGATCAAATAAATCCTCTGATAAAAAAAGTTAGATCTAATTTTGGAGATTCTCTGGACATTTTTAAAAGTATTTTTCAAGGAGGGAATGCAAATCGTCAAAATAATTTCAGTAAAAATGATATCATAACACTAAAATATCAAACTATTTATTCTTGGGGACGATTCAAAGAATGGCAAAAAGAAGAAGAAAAATTCTATTTGATTTTTAAAGAAAACTATGAAAAATCAAAAAAATACCCCAAGGAAAGTTTACTTACCGCTAAATCTCTTGATTCCGCAAGTTTATGGCTTGATAACAAATTAATTAATGACAATTGGTCCAAAAAATACAGCTTCGATTTTCATAAAACGGTTAATTACATAAAAGAAAGTCAGAGGGTACGAGATCGTGAATTAAAAAAAGCTGAGGGAATCAACAAAGATATTCTGAATGCAAAAAAAAGAGCAAAAAAGTTACAATGGGGTGTATTTATAATTTTCTTTTTATCTGCATTGCTCCTGATCTATGAGCGACACAAAGAGGCTGAAAAACTTGCGATTTTCGCAACTCAAATGGAAGAGAAAAAAGCTTTAGCTGAAAGAGAAAAAGAAAAAGCTGAAATTCTAAATAGAGATATTATTAAGTTGAGAACTAAAGATAGCTTAGACAATATTAAAAGAGAAGAAGAACAAAAACTTCGCCTGAGTATGATCCAGAAACAACTACTATCACAAAAGAAAATGGTTTCTCTGAAAATGTTAATTGATGAACAAGAAAATAAGTTAGAATCAAAACGAATTAGAATATTTCAAGACAGTTTAAGAGCAGAAAAAATATTATCAATAGCAGAAGAACAATCTGAAAATGCTGGAGATTCTCAAGAATTTATCGAGTTAAAAGAATCATTATCCTCCATTCTGTACACCCTCAAAAACACCAGTGTTAATGAATACGACAAAGTATTGTTGGGAGAACTTTCGAGTTCATCATTAGACCATTATGAAAGAATAAAATATTTAGGAAATAAACTAGATAGAGATTATGACGGCGATGACCTAAGGCAAATTTCTGTACTCTTATTAGCAAAACTAAATGGGAAAAATCAGTATGCTGAAATTGAAAAATATGAATTGATCCAAAGCAACAAACAACCTCTAAGAGCCTTGAACATTTCGATGGGAGGTAAAATTGCCTCAGGTGGTGAGTCAAAAAAACTGTACACTAACCTCAATTCTGTAAACAAAATTGAAGAACTCAATGAAATTGTTCAATTCAAATCCAATATCAATGCTATAGAATTCATCAACGAAAATGTAGTTGCAGTTGGTCTTGAGAATAGTTCAATATGGTTGGTTCGACTGGACACAAAAGAAAAATCCAGAATTTTTAACTCTAAGGGATGGAGACCTGGCAGAGTCATCAAAGATGGGGCGAGAAAAATGAAGTCTCTTTTTAGAAACCTGATTAGAGGTATCAACTTCCTGAAATTTAGTAGTCAAAATAAAAAATTGATTGCCAGTCTTGAAAAAGAATTGATTATTATCGATATCAATGAGATTAATTATGGTGAAAATAAATACATGAAAAGACTGTCTTTTGACAATTTGGAAACTGATGAAGTAATAGTTAGTATGTCTTTTTCTGATTCAAACAACACCGTATTCATGGTTACTAATCTAGGAAATGCTATTTTATTCAACCTTAACACAAATAAGGTGCTTAAATTTAATGATCAATTACTTAATATTAAAAACGAGACTGCAGTCGAAATTGAATTTTACAGCGGCACTGTTTTTATTGGAACACAAGAAGGTTCTATTTACATTTATGATTATCAAAAAAATAATTCATTAAAATATCT
>PAOB01000016.1 GCA_002708445.1 Candidatus Arcticimaribacter sp. | reverse complement strand
TGCGAGAAGTTGTTTTACTTCCATTCCAGTTACGTATTCGAGCATATCAAAAGCATGTGTCCCGATATCTCCAATACAGCAACTGGCTCCTCCTTTTTCCGGATCCAAACGCCATACCTTGGCTCGTTCTTCGAGATCGTGAATTACAGGGTTGATCCACCCTTGGTAATATTGGAGATCTACTTTTTGTATGGGACCCAAAACCTCTCTTCGAATCATATCTTTCATCTGGCGAACCATTGGATACCCAGTGTAAGTGTAGGTTACAGCAAAAACAGTTTGTTTTTCTTTTTGTAAAGCCTCCAGTTCCAGAGCTTCTGCATAGGTTGTAGTCAGAGGTTTTTCACAAATGACATTAAACCCGTTTTCCAAAAGTTTTTTTGCCATTGGGAAATGCAAAAAATTTGGAGTCAAGATTGAAATTACTTCCATCCGTTGCTCAATAGGAAGCTTTAGCTCCTCATCTATGAGGATGTCAAAACTATCATAAGTTCGATTCAGCGGAACTCCAATGTGTTCTGCAAAAGCATTGTTTTCTTTTGGGTTTGGATTGAAACATCCTCCTACCAATTTGTAGCGATCAAACATGTTCGAAGCTATTCGATGTACTACTCCTATCAGGGAGTCTCCGCCCCCACCTAAAATTCCTAAACGTATTTTATTACTCAATTTTATTCTTCTTTAAATTCAATAACTTCATTTTTAAATATCAACATAAACAGTACCATAACTCCAACAGCAAATACCGCAGGAAGCATCCAAATTATCTCCCAGTCGTGCATTTCGTCTGCAAGAATGTATTGATCTGATATTTTTCCAGCAACCCAAAACCCAATCAACATACCAACACCATAAGTTGCTAAGGTAATCAGTCCTTGTGCTGCACTTTTTATTTTTTCACCAGCTTTGGAGTCTGTGTAAATTTGTCCAGACACAAAGAAAAAGTCATAACAAATTCCGTGTAGGGCTATTCCAATAATCAACATGAAAGAAAGTTCACCAGCATTTCCATATGCAAATAAACTGTATCGGACAGCCCAAGCCAACATCCCTACGAGTAGTGTTTTTTTGAATCCAAACTTTTTAAAGAAAAAAGGAAGTAAAAGCATGAATAGCACCTCACTTACTTGACCTAGGGTCATTTTCCCGGTAGGGTTATCCATGCCGAGTTCCACCAAGAAAGGATTGGCTTGCTGGTAGTAAAAAGCTAAAGGAATACAGATCAGAATAGAGGTCATAAAAAACATAAAAAAGTTACGATCTTTTAGAAGTTTTAGGGCATCTAGCCCCAAGATATCTGAAATGTTTACCCCACTTCCATCGGGAGTGGAGGGAGGTGTTTTTGGAAGTGTAAAACTAATCACTCCCAAAATAAAGGAAGCAATTGCAACCATGGTAAAGGTATTGCTCAAAGCACCTGCACCGATAGCTTCGGGAGAGTCCCAATGGAATATGAAGCTGATAACCAATCCAGCAACAATCCACCCGATGGTTCCAAAAACTCGAATGAATGAAAATTCTTTTGCAGGATCCTTCATCTGAAAAAAGGATACAGAATTAACCAAAGCTAGTGTGGGCATGTAGGCAACCATGTAACCAAAGACTAATGGATAGAAAGCCTGAAATGAAGTAGCTTGGGACATAAAATACATCAATAAAGCACCTAAAATATGTAAAGTTCCTAGTATTTTTTCTGCATTAAAATAACGATCTGCAATCAATCCAATAAAGAAAGGAGCAATTATGGCACCCCAAGATTGTGTTGAAAAAGCCATCCCAGTTTCAGCTCCTGTAGCCCCCAAATTATTTCCTAAAAAAGTTCCAAGGGTAACGAACCACCCTCCCCAAATAAAAAATTGGAGGAACATCATAAGAGATAGTTGAAATTTAGTTTTAATTTTCATAAAGTTTAAATTTAGTTAACTTAATTCTTGAGCGGTTTTGATCAACAAGTCTCTTGTAGCAATAATACCTGCCTCTTCACTCAATACATCACCTTCATATTCAACCCCAAGATAACCATTAAAGTTGGCATTTTTAACAAGTTGTAGCATTCGTTTGTAGTCGGTGTGAATTTCATTTCCTTCAGCATCAAAATCATTAGATTTAGCACTTACCGCAAAAGCTCGTGGCATTAATTCTTTTACCCCTTGATATCGATCGTATTCTTTGACGCATTTGGCATCCCAGCGGGCTCCTCCTTCACGTTCCAAACAAAAGTTTCCGAAGTCGGGTAGTGAACCACAGTTAGGAAGGTTCACGTAGTTGAGTACTTGCATTAGAAGTCCAGCGTCGGAAGATAAATATCCGTGATTTTCAACGATGACATTGACATTGTATTTTGCTGCATAAGTACCAAGAGCTGTTAAGCTTTCTGAAGAATTTTCTACCCAGGCATCTCGATCAGAGACACCAAAAAGATTGATTCGTATGGAATGGCACCCCATGGCTGCTGCAGTTTCTACCCACTTGTAATGATTTTCTACTCCCTTTTTACGTTCGGAAGCAGAAGCAACCGAAAGATCTCCTTCGTCGTCAATCATGATTAAAAGATTTTTAACCCCATGCTTTGCGGCTAGTTTATTNTTTTTTTCAATAAACTTNCTCAGNGCTGCAGCTTNGTTTTTTGATTTTGTAACGTCTGTGTAGAGTTGATTTACATACTCCAGTCCCTCAAAACCATATTCTTTTGCTTTGGACGCAAATTCATAAGGATTCATTCCTTGATAGCGAATGGATTTGTTCAATGACCATTGAGCCAAAGATAATTTAAAAAAAGCTTTGGTGTTTAACCCCAATTCTAGTGGATTTGAATTTAGGTTTAGATTATTGAAGGCATAAGCACCAACAGTACTTAATCCTAATCCTGCAAATGCACTTTTGGCGATAAAATTTCTTCTTTTCATAGGGTGTTTATTTAACTTTAGATATTTGTTTTTAAGTGATTTACAGATATTTTGAATCCGTTTACACTTTATTCATTTAAATCATAATCCAATCTAACACTAAACATTTTTAAAATGTATTATTAGGGTTATGTTGTGCATTTTTTTAAAACGAAAACGTTTTAAATTGTTTTTATCTTTAAATCTATTCAAAAAAATGTCATATTCACAATCATAGTTTTTATATTTAAAGAATACAAAAATCTTGTTATGATCATAAACAATAATATCAATGAGTACGATGCTATCGTCGTAGGAACTGGAATAAGTGGCGGATGGGCTGCAAAAGAGCTAACCGAAAAAGGATTAAAAACTCTTGTTCTTGAGCGAGGGAGAGACGTCAAACATATTGATGATTACCCAACAATGAACAAAGATCCTTGGGATTTTCCTAACGGTGATGTGATTACTCAAGAGACAAGAGAACGACAACCCAAACAAAGTAGAACAGGATACACAACCAGAGAGTCTACTAAGCATTTTTTTGTAGAAGATGTTGACCATCCTTACAACGAGATACAGCAATTCGATTGGTGTCGTGGATATCATGTTGGAGGAAGATCTTTGATGTGGGGAAGACAAAGTTACCGTCGAGGCGAAGTTGATTTTGAAGCCAATGCTAAAGAAGGGATTGCGGTAGACTGGCCTATCAGATACAAAGATATCGAACCTTGGTACAGTTATGTAGAACGTCATGTAGGAATTAGTGGTGAGAGTTTGAATTTACCTCAATTGCCCGATAGTGTGTTTTTGAAACCCATGGAATTGACTTGTGTTGAGGATCACCTCAAAGGATCTATTGCTGAAAAATACGATGATCGATTACTAACCATAGGTCGTGTTGCTCATATTACAGAAGGAACCAAGCCCGGTGCAGGAAGAATTTCATGTCAATATCGAAATCGTTGTTCTAGAGGATGTCCTTTTGGGGGATATTTTAGTAGTAATTCTTCTACACTTCCAATGGCTGAAGCTACTGGTAATATGACAATGAGAACGAACTCTGTAGTGCATAAAGTTCTTTATGATCCTGAGACTAAGCGAGCAACTGGGGTAAGTGTAATAGATGCGATTACCAAAGAGACCATTGAATTCAAAGCTAAAGTTGTTTTCTTGTGTGCTTCTGCAGTTGCCAGTACGGCAATTTTAATGCAATCCAAATCTGCAGCTTTTCCAGACGGAATGGGTAATGCTTCAGGAGAATTAGGACATAATATTATGGATCATCATTTTCAGGTTGGTGCACGAGCTGATGTTGAGGGTTATGAGGATCAATACTACAAAGGAAGAAGACCCAATGGAGTTTTTATTCCAAGGTTTAGAAACCTTGGAGGCACAACCAATCAAAAGAACTTTTTGAGAGGTTATGGTTACCAAGGAGGTGGAAGTAGAGGTTCTTGGACAGAAAATGTGAAAGAAATGGCTTACGGTCCTGAATTTAAGGAAGCAATGCTCAATCCAGGAGGATGGACCATCGGATTGAATGGTTTTGGGGAAGTTTTACCCTATCATGACAACAAAATGACCTTGGATTATGACAACCTCGATCAATGGGGTCTTCCAACGGTTACCTTTGATGCAAACCTTCGTGAAAACGAGTTGAACATGCGTAAAGACATGCAAGAACAAGCAATGGAGATGTTAGATAATGCAGGATTTAAGAATGTGAAGGGCTATGACAATGATTACCATTTAGGTCTCGGAATTCATGAAATGGGAACTGCACGTATGGGTCGCGATCCCAAAACCTCGGTTTTGAATGGGAATAATCAATTGCACGAGGTACCAAACGTTTTTGTTACCGATGGAGCTGCAATGACTTCTGCAGGGAATGTAAATCCATCCCTAACCTACATGGCAATAACAGCAAGAGCAGTTGACTTTGCTGTAAGAGAATTAAAAAAAATGAACCTTTAAAAGCCTTAATCATGCAAAGAAGAACCGCATTAAAAAACATAGGACTCTCGTTTGGAGCCATTACGCTAAGCTCAACAGTGGTGAGCCTTTTTGAAAGTTGTCAAACTACTCAAGCCAATTGGACGCCTGAATTTTTTACCCCTGAACAAGCTGATCTTGTAAGTAAAATTGTGGACGTTATGTTGCCCAAAACGCAAACTCCAGGAGCAAAAGAATTGAATATTTCACATTTCATGGACGGTTTTATGGCTCATGTTGCAAGTCCAGAAGATCGTGAGTTTGCACAAATGGCACTTCCTGTTATTTCAATATTAATCCTTGAAGCTTCTTCTAAAACAACTGTATCTGAGATTACCAATGAAGATGTTGACGAACAATTGAACCGTTTTCTAAGAGCAGATCAAGCTACTCAACAGGCACGAGAAGAAGCAGTTGGTGTTTGGTCAGTGGCTCTTTCAAATGGAGAAATGCCATCAATTCCAGAAGAAGGAGTAGCACATGCAATGCTAAATAGCCTAAGAAGATTGGCTGTTTATGCATTTAAAAATAACGAGGTAATTGGCGAAACGGTTTTGGCTTATGCACCAGTTCCTGGAGAGCAAAAAGGGTGTATCAGTCTAGAGGAAGCTACTGGAGGCAGAGCATGGTCTTTGTGAAAAATGAAACAAATTTGTCTTGCTGTTTAGAGTGTTCTTAAGTATTCAGAAATGGCTCGAGCTTCCTCCTCACTCAAATTCTGATTAAGCATCTGAATGTTATTGTACTCTTTGAGTAGTGCAATGGCAATTGGATCTTTTTTCAACATTTCTGTAGGATTCAAAAGCATATTCATTACCCATTCAGGGGAGCGTCTTTCGTAAATTCCATTCATTCCTGGGCCAATAAGTTTGGCCTTGGGTTTGTGGCAGGCCGTACACTTTTGTTTAAAAGCTGCAGCACCTTTGTCAGCCATTTGTTGATCGATGTCTTCATCAAAAATCATGCTGCTTATTGGTCCAATTCCTTTATTGGATAAATCAACAGGAGCTGTTTCTTTTTGGCTTACAGATTTGCGAGTTTCTGTTTTTTTAGTGCGGTTGTACTCAAAACCTTTTTTCTTTTCATTACCACCTCCACAGGCAGAGAGAAATACAGTTAAAACGAGTAAGATGATTTTTTTCATTAATTGTTTGTGATTTTGCAGTGTTAGATCCAAATCAAAATTATGTAATTTAATTCTAGAAAACGAAGTAATGAAATCTACTTTTATTAAAAAAATTGACACGAGATAATTAACACATTTTAACTTTTAGCTAAAAATAATTGTCTAATGTATGGCCTCTTGCCCCCTTACACCTGTACTCATTCGTATGGCGTCCTCTACATTGTAAATGAATATTTTTCCATCACCTACCTGACCATCAGAACCATGCTCGAGAATTGCATTTATGCATTTATCTAGATTTTCATCACTTACCACACACATAATCATGGTGCGTTGTTGGAGGGTTAGAGATTGTTCAGTCCCTCGATAGATTTTGGTAAAACTTTTTTGCAGTCCAGATCCAGAGGCTGGTAAAACAGTTAAGCAAGGAATATCAATATCTTTAAGTCCTTGTTGAATTGCTTTGAGTTTTGAGGGTCTTATGATTGCTTCAATTTTTTTCATTTTTAAAGATTTTAAATTTTTAAGATTTATTCATAAGTAGAATAGGATTCTACACCAAAAGAAGCTGCATCGATTCCTGCAATTTCTTCTTCTCTTGAAACTCGAATGCCAAGAGTTTTATCTATTAATTTCATTAAAACGAAAGTTACGACAAAAGAAAATACAGCTATTGTTATAACTCCAATTAATTGCGTTAGTAAAAGTGAAAATCCACCTCCAAAGAAAAGACCACCGTCAGTAGCAAATAGACCAACCGCAAGGGTTCCAAAAAAACCGTTTACTCCATGAACTGCCACTGCACCAACAGGGTCATCAACCTTTAATTTATCAACATAAATTACAGCTACATCAACCAAAACCCCTGCAACAGTTCCGATAATTATTGCTGAGAGCGGTTCTACCACATTACATCCAGCCGTAATTGCTACTAAACCAGCCAAAATTCCATTTATTACCATAGTAATGTCAACTTTACCGTATGAGTAATAAGTGTAAATCATAGTTGAAATTCCACCAGCAGCTGAGGCTAAAAAGGTATTGGTAACAACTGTTCCAATCAAATCCCAATTTCCAACAGCACCTAGGGTTGATCCGGGGTTAAATCCAAACCACCCAAACCAGAGTATGAACCCTCCAATGGCTGCTAAGGGTAAGTTATGACCTGGAATCGTGTTTGCTATTCCATTTTTTCGATATTTTCCAATTCGTGGTCCCAAAACAATAGCGGCTGCTAAGGCTGCAAATCCACCCATGGCGTGAACTGCCGCAGATCCTGCAAAATCATTGAACCCTCTTGTGGCTAACCATCCATTTGGATTCCAGACCCAATTTGCTACCAGTGGGTAAATGATTGCACAAAAAATAATAACATAAACGGTGTAAGAAAGTAGTTTCATTCGTTCGGCTAAGGCTCCAGAAACAATTGAAATTGCTGCTATTGCAAACCCCAACTGGATGAACCAAAAAAGTTTATTGGAAACATTAAGATCCAAACCGAGGTCACTATCCGTAATACCAAAGTCCAATGCAAACCATCCGTTTGACGCCCCGTAGGCAATTCCAAAACCAATTGTAAAAAAGGCGATTCCGCCGAATATTACATCAATAATGACTTTAGCAATAATGCTCATTGCATTTTTTGAACGAACAAAACCTGCCTCTAACAAGGCAAATCCTCCTTCCATAAAAAAGATTAATGCTGCACAAAGGGCTACCCAAACAGTATCAATAGCTAAGGCTAGATTATTTTGATCTGTTACAATTTCTGTTAATTCTTCCATTTCACAAAAAAAAAATAGTTTAAAAAATCAAGGTAAGTAATTATTTAAATAAAATTTTGAAATCTGTAATGTACCTATGAATAATTACGAAATCATCATTTTAGACGAGGTATTATTTCGAATTACTAAATTTATTTTCTTTTTGAGTTTCCTTATTCTTTGTGAATTTATGGAAGAAACTAAGATAAAATTTTTTAACAATATTCTTTGGATTGATAAATAGACTGTTATGAAAGACTAAGGGCGTAGTGGAAAAACCTTTCCTTTTTGTATGCAGGAATCCCAATTACTTAGTGGTTTGTTGGCTACCCAGTCCAAAAGTGTTTCGCATGAAAAACCATGACTTACGATAAGTATTTTCTTACCACTGTATTTTGTATTGACATCATTTAAAAAGTCTTTTAGTCGTTCAATTACTCGTAAGAAACTTTCCCCATTTGGAAAACGTAATCATATTCAGGATGTTTTTTAAGTGCTCATTTGAGGCTACGTACGAAGACTGATCGAAGTCACCCATATCAATATCGACTTGTCTGTTGTCTAAAAACAGATCACATTGAGAAGTTTTTACAAAATGTGCAGCGGTTTCTTGTGTTCTCCTAAAAGGAGAAGAGAAAATCAAATCAAAGTTGGCATATCGCTTTGCTTTTTCTTGAACTGCTTTTTTACTCTCAGGAATAAGCCCATAGAGGATTTGGGTTTCCATTTTACAAGACTCAATTCCTAGCATATTATTTTTTGACTTTCCGTGTCTAACAATGTAAAAGTCATTTTTCAGGTTGATACTCATCGGAACAATAGTTTAATTAGAACATTAAATAAGATGCAATTGTAGGTTGTTAAAAATACTACATTTTGTGATTAATTAAATTTACAATGTGAGCTTTTGATTAAGTCCTAATTTGAATAAGACATCTTCAGTAGAAAAAACCATTTATCTTTGCAAAATCAAAGAAACAAATCCATGGAGTGTAAACTCATTTGTTCGGATATTGACGGAACCTTATTGGACGTTAATCGACAACTCTCTAAACAAACCCTAGCTGCGGTTCAACGAGTAAAATCAAAAATCCCTTTTTTGTTAATTTCGTCTCGTATGCCAAAATCCATGCGATTACTTCAGTCAGAATTGGGAACTGTGGAGGCTCCTTTAATTGCATACAACGGCGCTTTAGTTCTAGGTGCAGAGGGAAAGATTATTCAAAGTACAGAGATTCCTTATTCGATAACCCAAGCAATTTGTAATTGTATTCCAGAATTTAAATTGCATTTTAGTTTGTACCACCAAGATGAGTGGGTAGTACCCGCGATGGATTTTTGGGCAAAGCGCGAAATGAATAATACCCGTGTATCTCCTAAAGTGTGCCCATTGGTTGATACTCTAGCTCTGTGGAAACAGTATCAGAAAGGAGCACACAAAATTATGGCAATGGGTGATTCCGATCAATTAGATTTTGTAGAACAATTTATTTCTGAAAATTATTCGAAGAAGGTAAATGGTTACAGATCAAAAAACACTTATTTAGAAATCTCAAATAGTCAATTGGACAAAGCTTCTGCTTTGTCAAAGCTTTTGAGTGAAGAATATCCAAATTTTTCTATGGATGATGTAATGGCTTTTGGGGACAATTACAACGATCAAACTATACTGGAAAGTGTAGGTAGGGGAGTTGCGGTAGCCAATGCAAAACCAGAAATTTTATCATCCATCCAGACCCACACTTTTAGTAACCACGAACATGGGGTGGCCTTTGCAATAGATCAATACTGTTAGGCTAATTTCTTTTTTTGAGTGACTAAATACACTCCTGAGAAAACAAGAATTGTCGCCAGAATTTTGATCATGTCTATGGCGTCGTTTCCAGTGTACAAAGCAAACATTATTCCTATTAGTGGCTGTAAATAAACAAAAGCACCTACGGTAGTAGGCGACAAGGTTTTGAGTGCATAAACGTTTAGGAGATAGGTTAAAAAAGTAGTTCCTACTACTACAAAAGCCATTCTCCAAGTTGCTTCAAAAGGAAGAGAGCTCCATTCCACTTCGATAAACTCACTGAAG
This sequence comes from Candidatus Arcticimaribacter sp., assembly GCA_002708445.1. Lineage (GTDB taxonomy): Bacteria > Bacteroidota > Bacteroidia > Flavobacteriales > Flavobacteriaceae > Arcticimaribacter. The sequence continues at coordinate 65,102 of PAOB01000016.1, read as the reverse complement.
GTAACAGGAAGATTTAAAAATACACCACCCAAAAACATCCATTTCATCAAAGTAATGGAGCTGTACTTTTGTGTCATCGGTTTGGTCAAAACCAAATAGGTTCCATAGCAAAGTGCGTTGATAAACATCATGGAGTTTCCCAAAGGAATGTTAGGTGCATTAACACTAAAATTACTTACGTGTAGAATGAGTAATAATGCTCCTCCAAAACCTGCAAGAATTCCAACTCCTTTGGTAATCGTTATTTTTTCTTTCAAAAAAAAGGCCGAAAGAATCATTACCATAATTGGGGTAAGGGTTACAATTACCGAACTGTTGATGGGAGTTGACAAACTGAGTCCTTTGATAAACATCAACATATTGAGACACATACCAAAAAAAGTAGCCATACCGATTTTCATAAAATCTCCACGATCAATTTTCTCTTTAGGGAAAAAGAGGCTGGTGATCCAGAATAAAGCAGTAGCACCAACTACTCTGAGTTGGACCAATCCCAAAGCTCCAATGTATTCGGGCATTATTACCTTGGCGATGGTGTGATTTAGACCGTAAATTGTAGTTGCACCCAGGGCGCATAAAATTGCAAGAATCCGTTTATCCATGAAGAGTTTTTTGGGCAGCTTCAACTGTTGCCAGTGCATTGCCAACAAAAATTTTATTTTGGTAGATCAATACGGGTCGTTTCAAAAAAGAATAATGTTCAAGGATAAGAGCTTTACTCTCCTGTTCTGAAAGTTCAGATGCTTTTAGGCCTCTTTTTTTTAGTAGTTGTGCACGAGGATTAAGTAATGCAGAATAGGATTTGGTTTTTGTGAACAGTACATTAAGTTGCTCTGGAGTGAGAGGCTTTTCTTTGATATTTATTTGTTTGATTGAATCAGGAAGTTCTAAATTTTTTATGATTCTCTTACATGTATCGCATGTCTTGAGGTAGTAAAAAATATCCATAGCAACTATTGTTTGAGCAAAGAAAATCAATTTTTGTTAAATGAATTTAAAATATGGAGAAATCCTCTGAATCAATTACCTTTGACTCTTTATTATTAAGTAGGTTTTATGAAAAATAAATTACGCTTTAATACTATTACAATTCATGGAGGACAGTCACATGATCCGGCTTATGGAGCCGTAATGCCACCGATTTATCAGACCTCGACTTACGCCCAAACAACACCTGGGGGTCACAAAGGCTTTGAGTACAGTAGAACCCATAACCCTACACGCCAAGCATTAGAGAAATCTTTGGCAAGTATTGAAAATGGAAAACACGGCTTAGCTTTTGGTTCAGGCTTGGCAGCTATTGATGCAGTTTTGAAGTTATTGGAACCCGGAGACGAAGTTATTTCTACCAATGATTTGTACGGAGGATCCTATCGTTTGTTTACTAAAATTTTTGAAGGTTTTGGAATCAAATTTCATTTTGTAGGAATGAGCGATGTCAACGAAATAACCAATGCCATCAATAAAAAAACCAAATTGATTTGGGTAGAAACCCCTACAAACCCAATGATGAATGTAGTTGACATAAAAGCAGTATCAGTGATTGCTAAAAAACACCAACTCCTTTTGGCAGTTGACAACACTTTTGCCTCGCCCCATCTTCAGCAACCCCTCAATTTTGGGGCCGATATTGTAATGCATTCGGCAACAAAATACATTGGTGGCCATAGCGATGTAGTTTTGGGTGCTTTAATCGTAAATGACGATAACTTAGCAGAACGCTTATTTTTTATTCAAAATGCAAGTGGAGCAGTTTGCGGGCCTATGGACAGTTTTCTTACCCTGAGAGGAATCAAAACGCTACATGTTCGCATGCAACGTCACTGTGAAAATGGAAAAATTATTGCGGAGTATTTAAATAAACACCCCAAAATTGAAAAAGTTTATTGGCCGGGGTTGGAGGAACATCCCAATCACGCAATAGCCAAAACCCAAATGAGAGATTTCGGTGGGATGTTGTCCTTTATTCCTAAAGGAGCAGATTTTGATGCCGCCATAAAAATCATAGAAAACCTAAAACTCTTTACCCTTGCTGAATCTTTAGGAGGAGTAGAAAGTTTAGCTGGACATCCTGCAAGTATGACCCATGCATCGATCCCAAAAAAAGAACGAGAAAAAAGCGGTGTGGTTGATTCGCTAATTCGGTTGAGTGTTGGAATTGAAGATGGACAAGATTTAATTGAAGATTTGGAACAAGCCATTGGATAAACTGTTTTCTGTATCTTTATGTATTAACAGCTATTTATGAAACTTCCCAAGGGAAAAAAAGTTTACTTCGCATCCGATAATCATTTGGGTGCTCCAGACCCTCAGAGCAGTGCTCCCCGAGAGCGTGTTTTTTTGGATTGGTTGAACCACATACAAAAAGATGTAGGAGTTTTATTTTTGCTAGGGGATCTTTTTGATTTTTGGTTTGAATACAAAACTGTTGTCCCAAAGGGTTTTGTTCGTGTTCTTGGAAAACTTGCGGAACTATCGGATCAAGGTGTTGAAATTCATTTTTTTGCAGGAAATCATGACCTCTGGGTTCAAGATTATTTCCAAAAGGAACTGAGTTTCACAGTACATCATACTGCCCAAGAATTTACGATTAATCAAAAAAGGTTTTTTGTAGCTCATGGAGATGGATTGGGCCCGAATGACAAAGGATACAAACGAATGAAAAAGGTTTTTACCAATAAATTTTTTCAGTGGTTATTTCGATGGATACATCCAGATATTGGTATGCGTTTGGGACAGTATCTTTCGGTGAAAAATAAAATAATTTCTGGAGACGAAGACATTGTTTTTTTAGGAGAGGATAAAGAATGGTTGGTTCAGTATTGCAAAAAAAAGCAAGATGAAAAAAAGAGAGATTTTTATGTTTTTGGACATCGTCATTTACCCTTAGACATTACTATTGAAGACCAAGTGCGTTATCTAAATCTTGGTGACTGGATAACACATTTTACCTATGCCGATTTCGATGGAGCAAAATTGGAATTAAAAAAATGGCAAACCTAAAATATGATAGAAAAGAAAAAACTAGTATTTGAGAAAACAGTCTTAGTAGGAGTTATTTCCGCTCGGCAAGACGAAGATCAAGCTCTTGAATATTTAGCAGAATTAGCTTTTCTAGCTCATACAGCAGGCGGAGAAGTTATCAAACAATACACCCAAAAAATCACACTTCCTAATCCAAAAACATTCATTGGAAGTGGAAAATTACTGGAGGTACAACGCTTTGTAGAGGAAAACGAGGTGTCAACAGTTGTTTTTGATGATGAATTGACTCCGGCTCAACAAAGGAACATAGAAGAACTTTTGAGGTGTAAAATCCTAGACCGTACTGGTTTAATCCTCGATATTTTTGCACAAAGAGCTCAAACGAGTTATGCAAGAACCCAAGTTGAATTGGCGCAATATGAGTATTTAATGCCAAGATTAAAGGGATTATGGACTCACTTGGAACGACAAAAAGGGGGGATTGGAATGCGAGGCCCTGGAGAAACTGAAATCGAAACAGACAGACGAATTGTTCGAGACAAAATAGCGTTATTAAAAAAGAAATTGCAGATAATTGACAAGCAAATGTCAACCCAAAGAGGAAACAGAGGTGCCCTTATTCGAGTAGCTTTGGTAGGATACACCAACGTTGGGAAATCAACATTGATGAATGCAATTGCCAAAAGTCAAGTTTTTGCAGAAAATAAATTATTTGCAACTTTAGATACCACAGTTCGAAAAGTAGTAATCGGAAATTTGCCTTTTCTTTTGAGTGACACCGTCGGGTTTATCAGAAAATTACCTACACAATTGGTAGAATCTTTTAAAAGTACCCTAGATGAGGTTCAAGAAGCAGATTTATTGCTTCATGTGGTAGATCTTTCTCATCCTAATTTTGAAGAGCACATCGATTCTGTAAACTTAATTTTGTCTGAAATCAATTGTCAAGATAAACCAACTCTTATGGTATTTAATAAAATTGACGCCTATGAACCCGTTGTTATTGAAGAGGACGATTTGGTTACCGAGAAAACATCGAAACATTTTACATTGAAAGAGTGGGAACAAACTTGGATGGCTCGAATGAATGGCAAAGCTCTTTTTATTTCGGCAACAAAAAAAGAGAATTTAGAACATTTCAGAAAACAAAGCTATGCTGCAATACGAGACATTCATGTTACACGTTTTCCGTACAACAACTTCTTGTACTCTGAGGGTCTAGAATAATCAAAATTATTTATTAAATTCGAATACCAATGGATACCCTAAATTTCGCCCAGATGAAAAAAATCGTCTTTTTATTGTTGTTTTATTTAATTCTAAGTTGTGATTCAGAAGATCCTTCAGAAACATATTTAGAAAAGGCTGAAATTGTCTTAAAACAAAATTCAACTACAAACCCAGTGGAAGAATTTTCATTGTTTTTTGAGAACCTTTCCTATGGACCTGAAGTACGAAACAAATTTGATTTATTTCTACCTGAAGATGGAAATGCCAAGGGAATTGTAGTTTTTTTTCATGGAGGAAGTTTTTTATTCAATGACAAAAGTGATGTTTACCAGGAACCTTATGTTGGTATCATCAAAAATCTGTTAACTCAAAACGTAGCTGTTGTTAATTCAAATTACAGCTTCTTGAATAGTACCAATAGCGAAGGTGTGCAAACTGCACTTTCGGAGGGAAACATATTGTTGAACCAAATCAAAACCTTAGCATCCGATCTTTCATTAAATGCTGATAAAATAGTTTTGAGTGGAGTGTCATCTGGAGCGGGGATTGCTCTTTGGAATGGTCTTCAGGCAGAATACAACGAGGGTGTGCTTGGAGTGGTTGCCCTTGAAACTCAAAGTAGCTACAATTTGTACACATGGGAAAATTTATTCTCAGGACTTGACATCAATGAAATAACTCAAAACAGCATAGAATTTCAATTACTTTTTTCTCTTTTTTATGGAGACTCTCAACCAACTCAAGAACAATTAGATAGGGTTGATTTTATCCAATTTATTGATTCGAGTGATCCAGATCTTTATTTATTTAACAATGCTGGAACCGAATTTTTAACTTCCTCGGGGACCATAGATTTGAATGTTTTGTATCATAGTGTTTTACATTCAGATGCCTTGAGAGGTAGAGCAATTCAAGAAGGATTGAACTTTTCAGGAGCTTATGTCGAAACTCCAGATGTCTTTATTTTACGTTTATTTGATTAGTCTACTGGTCGAGTCCTTGGGCAAGTATTAGATAAACTGGAAAATGATCCGAGTACCCTTTCTGTTGGTTTCCTCTTATTTGAGTGCGGTAGGGATAACCTTTGTTTTTACCTTCGGGATTCCGTAAAAAAAATGGGATTAAATACCTTAACTCATAAAATGCTTAGATTTAAATTATTTTCCCAACCGGGACTGGTTAAAAACTGGTCGAACAAAAACCACTGATCATTGTAAGCAAGCGATCCGATCCCTTTTTTGAATAAAGGACTCATCTGATTCATGAAATTTGAAGGATAAGCATTACGCAACTTGGTTAAAAATTTCATGCTTTTATTAGTTGGATTATCGTTGTAATCTCCCATAGAAATTACCTTTGAATTTTCTTCTAAACGGAACAATGAGTCGCTTATTCTTTGATGCAATAAAGCTGCTTTCAATCGACTTGAAGCACTTTTTTTTACTCCTCCTCTTCAAGAGGGCCAATGATTGACAATTAAATGTATTTTCTCTTTACCCAAAAAACCAATCACAACCAATTGATCACGAGTTTTACGTGGAGCTTGACTTTTAGAATCTACTAATTCAAGAGAATAGGTTTTGGCATTTGTTTATGTAAAAAAGTTTTTTTGATACAATAAGGCAACATCAATACGTCTAAAATCATGGCTTTCGTAATGAATATTTTTGATAATGGGCGACCTGTTTGGGCAAGTTGGGGAGGTTTAAATACACAGGAAGCGGAAAAAGCACTCAAGATGGCACCTTTGAATTGGATGATTTTCGTATTTTTGATAAATGAACGTCTAAATTTGTTAGCTATGTCCTATTTTGTCCAAAAAGTACTCGCTGTAATTGTTGAAATTATTAATTTATTAATTCTTAACTTTTCTTAAAACCTACGTCAACCCCCAAAACTTCATTTTTTATTCAATACAGATGCATTAGCTTGAGCTGTTGGTAAAATAGTGATGTCGGCTATGGTAACATGTTCAGGAGCATGAACCATAAAAGCGATGGTGTTTGCAATATCCTCAGCTTGTAAAGCATCTAATTGGTTGTAAACACTTTTTGCACGATTGACATCTCCTTTAAAACGAACCTCAGAAAATTCGGTTTCAACAAGTCCTGGATGAACTGCACCAACTCGAATTCCGATAGGGTTTAAGTCAATTCGTAATCCTTGAGTAAAAGCATTAATTGCAAACTTACTGCTGCAATAAACATTTCCTTTCGGATAAACTTCGAGTCCCGCAATTGACCCAACATTAATAATGTGCCCTGATTTTCGTTTGGTCATTAGAGGTAACACTGCTTTTGTAACATACATTACTCCTTTTACATTTCCATCAATCATTGCATCCCAGTCGTCTAGGTTAGCTTCAATAACATCATCAAGGCCGTGAGCATTTCCGGCATTGTTTATGAGTACATCGATTTGCTCAAATGTTTCTGGAAGGCTCTCAATTGCCTCAAAAACGGCAGTTCTATCTCGTACATCAAAATTGAGAATGTGGACTTCGGTTGGAAGTTCTTCTTTTAATTGATTTAAACGTTCTTGTCTTCTACCGCACAAAATTAGGCGGGCGCCAAGAGCAGCAAAGTGTATTGCTGTAGCTTTACCAATGCCACTAGTCGCTCCGGTGATTAGTATGGTTTTATTCATGATTATGGTGCTTCATGTCCCAAACTAGCTTCTAAAAGTAAAAACCAGTCTTGGAGGGTTAGTTTTATTTTTAAGGAATCTAATGCATCTTTTAGCCTTGAGCCTTGCGTGGTTCCAACAACCGGATGTATTTGTGCTGGATGTTTTAGCAGCCAAGCCAATAAAATTTGATCCTCAGAGGCATTGTAGATTTCGCACATTTTTTTCATCAAAAGTTTTAACCTTGTTTTTTGTGGATTATCATCTTTGAAAAAACTCCCCAAAGGACTCCATGCCATTATGCCAATTTGGTTTTGCATCATATGGTTGGTAGATCCATTGAACATTGCCTCAGATTGAGTTAAGGAACATTCTATTTGATTCCATTCGATTAAATTTTCGGTACGTAAAAGATCCATTTGAGCTGGAGTAAAATTAGACACCCCAAAACTTTTTACTTTTCCTTGAATTTTTAGTTGTTCAAAGGCTGAGCCAATTTCATGCGGATCCATCAAAGGACTTGGTCGATGTAAAAGCAGCACATCAAGATAATCGGTATTAAGATTTTGAAGAGAAAGTTCTACCGACTTTACAATGTGTTCTTTCGAGTAATCGTAATGTTTTACAGCTAGTGGGCGTTCTGTACCTGGAAGTTGGATTCCACATTTACTTACAAATTGAACAGAAGACCGTTCAACTTTACTTTGCTTAAACGCATTACCAAAAGAGGCCTCTGTGGTGTAGCCTCCATAAATATCTGCATGATCAAAAGTGGTGATTCCCATTGAAAAGGCCTCAACTATTAGATCACTCATTTGGGAGGTAGAATAATTCCTCCCCCAAACTCCCCAAGTCATGGTGCCTGCAATTATTTTAGAAAATGAACTCATATTTTATGTGTTGTCAATAATTACCAATAAAATTAGGTTTATTAGTGAATCCGATGGACTTTTTTTTCTTACTATTTTTAACCAATTATTAACAAGATTTAACTGATAAATTTCACATTTTTGTATTCCTAAAAATATTAATGTAACCTTATGGATAATAATAAAAACATAGACATTAGAGCTATTAACGAGAAAATTGAAAAGGAAAGTGCATTTATTGATCTACTAACACTAGAAATTAATAAAGTGATCGTTGGTCAAAAGCAAATGGTTGAACGCTTGTTGATCGGTCTTTTGGGACGTGGGCACATCTTATTGGAGGGAGTTCCTGGTTTAGCAAAGACCTTAGCCATAAATACATTGAGTAAAGCTGTAAAAGCCGATTTTAGCAGAATTCAATTTACTCCAGATTTGTTGCCTGCCGATGTTGTGGGAACAATGATTTACAACATCAAGGAAAATGACTTCTCCATTAAAAAAGGTCCCATCTTTGCCAATTTTGTTTTGGCAGATGAGATTAACCGAGCTCCTGCCAAAGTTCAATCAGCTTTATTAGAAGCGATGCAAGAAAAACAGGTTACTATTGGTGACTCAACATTTCCATTAAAGCAACCTTTTTTGGTAATGGCAACCCAAAATCCGGTGGAGCAGGAGGGAACTTACCCTTTACCCGAAGCACAAGTAGATCGATTCATGCTAAAAACAGTGATCGATTATCCTACCATTGAAGACGAACAGCTTATCGTTCGCTCCAATATGAATGCCACGCAAGCTAAAATAAAACCTGTCGTAACTCCTAAGCAAATCATAACTGCTCAAGATACTGTTCGTATGGTTTACATGGATGAGAAAATAGAAAAATACATTTTGGATCTGATTTTTGCAACTCGATATCCCGATCGTTATGGTCTTAATAAAATCAAACCTTTAATTAGTTTTGGAGCATCTCCACGTGGAAGTATTAATCTAGCTACTGCTGCAAAATGTCATGCATTCTTGAGACATAGGGGATATGTAATTCCAGAAGATGTAAGAGCCGTGATTTTTGATGTTCTAAGACATCGAATAGGGCTAACCTATGAAGCTGAGGCAGAAAATGTTGCAACAGAAGATTTAATAAGCCAAATCATCAACGAGGTTGAAGTACCCTAAATGATCCTCTCAGGATTTTACTAAGGAACATTTGTTATCATGGATACGAAAGAACTTTTAAAGAAAGTTAGAAAGATTGAAATCAAGACACGTCGCTTGAGCGATAACGTTTTTGGTGGAGAATATCACAGTACGTTCAAGGGAAGGGGTATGACCTTTAGTGAAGTACGCCAATATCAATTTGGCGATGATGTTCGTACAATCGATTGGAACGTAACCGCCCGATACAACGAACCTTTTGTAAAAGTTTTTGAAGAAGAACGTGAATTAACTTTGATGCTATTGGTAGATGTAAGTGGATCAGAGTTTTTTGGAACAGGAAAACAATTCAAAAGAGAAGTTTTGACTGAAATAGCGGCGACCCTTTCATTTTCAGCACTTCAAAACAATGATAAGGTTGGCTTACTTTTGTTTTCGGATCAAGTAGAACTATTTATTCCACCAAAAAAAGGGAGAACCCATATTTTAAGAATCATCAGAGAACTTTTGGAATTTCATCCCCAAAGTAAACGCACAAATATTGGTAAATCTTTAGAATTTTTATCTGGTATTTTAAAAAAGAAGGCAATTGTATTTTTACTTTCTGATTTTATGGATAATTCATATGAAAAAACTTTGCGAATCGCAGCGAAAAAGCACGATCTTACAGGGATTCGTGTTTATGATAAACGAGAAGGGGAAATGCCAAATATTGGTCTAGTTCCGATGATTGATAGTGAGACTCAAAAAACACAATGGATCAATACCTCTTCAAAAGCAGTCCGAGATTCATATCATACTAATTTTCAGAAGCATGTAAATACTTTTGAAAATCTATTTAGAAAAAACGGCGCAGGGACACTTCATTGTAGTTTAGAAGAAAGTTATGTAAAAAAACTTTTGGGCTACTTTAAAGCCAGAATATAAAATGCGAAAGACGATAATACTATTTTTCTGTTTGGGATTACTGTTCAACAAAAGTGGAGTTGCGCAAACTTTTGAGGATATAAAAATAGCTGTAGATTCTACGGAATTTAAAATTGGAGAGCAAATCAATTTTCAAATTCAAATTAAAGTTGATAGTTTGTCTCAATTACAATTTTCTGAACAACCCAATTTTGCTTCTTTTGAAGTTTTAGAAGATTTTCCTCTGGATACCCTGAGATCTCAAACCCATTATTTATTTAACAAAAAGTATTCCTTGATTCAATTTGATTCTGGGAATTACTGGATTCCTAAACAGAAAATAAACATCAACGGAGTTCCCAAAATAACTGATTCTATTTTAATTAGAATAAATACAGTTTTGGTAGATACCCTGAAGCAACCCTTATTTGACATCAAGCCACTAGTACCCCAAAAGCGAGGATACAAAAAGCTAATTCGTCAAATTTCTCTAATAGTTTTTGTAGTTGCATTGTTAATTACACTCGGACTTGTATTCTTTAAACTTCGCAAGAAATTGGAAGAGAAAAGAAGAGAACTTCCGCCTTTTGATCGGGCTTTATTAGAATTGAAAGCATTAGAAGAAGTACGACCGAGACTTCAAGAGGAATACAAAGATTATTATTCTAAGTTAACCGATGTAGTACGACGCTATTTGGAAGAGGAAGCAAATGTTACGGCATTAGAAAGCACATCGAGAGAGTTGCTAAAAAAATTAGAATTACTAAAAGACTCTGGGAAACTCGATTTAGACAACGAAACCCTCCGATCATTGAAGCGTGTATTAGAACATGCTGATTTAGTCAAATTTGCACTTTCAGCTCCCGAGTATGAAGTTGCCACGGGAGATAGAAATATTGTTGAGGATGTTGTGATCAAAACACAGGAAGCTCTTCCCGAACTAACCCAGGAAGAAATAGAAGCATCCGAAGCCTATCAAAAATTGTTAAATAAGAAAAAGCGACAACAGCAGCTCATGATTGCTGGACTTGGAATCTTAGGATCAGCAATACTTGGTGTTGTTATTGCCATTTTTAATTACGGATTTGAAAATGTTAAAGATACCGTTTTTCAATATCCAACAAAGCTAATGATGAATGGGAATTGGGTTCAAAGCCAATACGGTACTCCACCCTTATTAATTTCAACACCTGATGTTTTGGTCAGAAATGCAGAACCTCCAAAAGGAGTTACAATTTTTAAATCTGGTGATCCTTTGAAATCTTTTTTTGTGCAGTTGAGTTTTGTGGAGTTACCTCCATCAAATCCAAAAGAAGAAAAAACAGAAGACGAGACACAAGAAGAAGCACAAAACTTAATCAATGGAATTGTAGAAACTCTTGAAAAAGAAGGGGCAACCAATATGTTGATTGATACAGATCCATTTGAAATGAAAGATGGATCGAATGTAATACAGCTTTCTGGAACCTTGGATCTTTTGAATTCCAATACAGATAAGCGCACTCGATGTAGATTAATTTCAATCATTTTGCCCTTTAAACAAGTTCAGATAGAGTTGCGAATGCTGTATGCAAAAGAGGATCGATATGGAGATCAAATTGAAGCTCGAATAATAGAATCACTTGAAGTTTTAAAAGAATTGTAGCTGTGTTTGAAGGAATAGAATTAGCGAATCCAGAATATTTATGGGGATTGATATTACTCCCCCTAGTAATTGTATGGTATACATACAAGCGAAAAGAGCAACAAGCTCGGCTTACAATTTCATCTCTAAAAGGATTCGAGGGCTCAACTTCAAATTTAGCACGTTTGCAACCTCTTTTATTCTTAATCCGACTGGCTTCTCTATTTTTAATCGTTTTAGCTCTAGCTCGACCTCAAACAGTAGATGTTTCTACACAAACTAAAACTAACAAGGGAATTGACATTGTTATGGCAATCGATGTGTCATCGAGTATGCTAGCACAAGACTTAAAACCTAACCGATTGAATGCTCTCAAGGAAGTTGCTTCTGATTTCATAGGTGATCGAACTAATGATCGAATAGGGTTGGTTGTTTATGCAGGAGAAAGTTACACTAAAACACCAATTACAAGTGATAAAATAATTGTTCAAAACGCTCTGCAAAGCATTCGTTTCGATGGTGTAATCAATGATGGAACTGCCATTGGGATGGGGCTTGCAACTGCTGTAAACCGCCTGAAAGACAGTCGCGCTAAAAGTAAAGTCATAATATTGCTAACCGACGGGGTCAATAACTCGGGGTTCATAGACCCTAAAATTGCGTCAGAATTAGCGGTAGAATTTCAAATTAAAACCTACACCATTGGGTTAGGCAGTAACGGGACTGCAAAAGCACCTGTTGGAATTTTGCCCAACGGCAAGTTTCAGTATGGATTGACAAAAGTTGAAATCGATGAAGAACTTTTACAAACCATAGCAGATGATACAGGGGGGTTGTACTTTAGGGCAACCGACACCAAAAAGTTAAAAGATATTTATGATGAAATCAATAAATTAGAGAAAACTGAAATTGAAGAATTTAAATATTACAATTACGAGGAGAAATACAGAATGCTAGTAGTTTTTGCATTAGTATTACTTTTTTTAGAGTGGTTATTGAAGAACACAATTTTTAGAAGTTTTATTTAGTAATGTATCAATTAGACGCACCAATTTATTTTTATGTTTTTGCAATACTTCCGGTGTTGTGGATCGGTTTTTTATGGGTAACAAGCTGGAAGAAAAAAGCACAGCAACAATTTGCTTCCACGAAATTAATGGATGTTTTGAGCCCACAGCGTTCTCGTTTTAAGCCGCTGTTAAAATTGATTTTGATCAGCTTAGGAATCAGCTGTTTAATTTTAGGATTGATAAACCCAAAGATAGGAACGCAACTAGAAACAGTTAAGCGAGAGGGTGTTGACATTGTTTTTGCAATTGATGTTTCTAAAAGTATGCTGGCTGAAGATATTGCACCAAACAGAATTGAAAAAGCAAAACGTTTGGTCTCTGCGCTTCTAAATCAATTGGCAAGTGATCGTGTAGGTATTATTGCATATGCTGCCCAAGCTGTTCCTCAATTACCAATTACAACAGATTATGGAGCTGCAAAAATGTTTCTTCAGGCATTGAATACCGATATGCTTTCTTCTCAGGGAACTGCAATAGATGCTGCAATAGATTTGGCAGCAACTTATTTTGATGATCAAGACCAAACCAATCGAGTTGTTTTTATTTTATCCGATGGAGAAGATCATTCAAAAAATGCTTTAGCTGCCGCAGAAAGAGCAAAAGACTTAGGAATTAAAATATTCACCTTTGGCGTTGGAACAGAAAAAGGAGCTCCAATTCCAATAAAGAAAAATGGTATTGTTGAATCATACAAAAAAGACGAAAATGGAGAGGTAGTTATGACCAAACGAAATGCTGAGATGTTGATTTCAATTGCCAACAGCACAGAGGGAAGTTTTGTTGAAGGAAACGATACACAAGCAGTATTGGAATTTGTTTCGGAAACTCTTAAACAAATGGAAAAAAAAGAATTTGAAGCCAAAAAATTTGTGAGTTACAAAGATCGCTTTCAACCTTTTTTGATTGCAGGATTTCTTTTACTTTTGATAGAGATTTTACTTTTTGAAACTCAAACAAAATGGATTTTGAGGCTGAACCTGTTCAATGAGAATAAAAATTAATGATGAATCTAAAATATTTGAATCTGGTATTATTTCTTTTGACTTCAATTGTAATTTGGAGTCAGACAGAAGCGTCCACAAACTTGATTGTAGAGGGGAATGAACTTCATAACCAAAAAGAGTTTATCAAGGCCGAAACACAATACCGAAAATCCATTTCTCTTTCTCCAAATCAATCAGATGCTTTTCATAATTTAGGGAACACAAACTATCGAATTGCAGATTATGATGCTGCAAGTCAACGATTTTTCCAAACTCAAAAAAACTCTACCTCTAAAGATGAAAAGCATTCTGCTTTTCATAATATGGGGAATGTTTACATGAAACAAAAAGATTACCCCCAAGCAGTTGAGGCTTTCAAAAATGCTTTGAGGAATAATCCAATTGATGAAGAAACACGTTACAATTATGCACTCGCAAAAGAATTGTTAGAAAAAGAAAAGCAGAATCAAGATCAACAAAATAAGGAGGACAAAAAAGACAAAGAAGACCAAAACAAAGAGGGAGGTCAAGATAAAAAAGGAGATAAAGAACAATCAAAAGACAAAGGGGAGGATAAAGAAAAAGAAGACTCTGAAGAAGGTGAGTCCAAAGAAGATTCTAAAGAAAAACCTGAAGATAAAAAACCAAAAGATCCAGAAAAAGAAGGAGACGGAGACCAAAAAAAACAACCTCCGCCACCTCCTAAACCAGGACAAATATCACCAGAGCAAGTAAAGAGTCTTCTAGAAGCAATGAATAATCAGGAAAAAGGTGTTCAAGAAAAAGTTAATGCACAAAAAGCTAAAGGCATCCCTACCAAAACTAAAAAAGACTGGTAAATTTTTATGTTGAAAAAAATATTTTTAACAACCTTTCTTTTGTTCCTGGTTTCACAATTAGGAGCACAGGTCACTTTTCAAACAAAAGTGAGTAAAAATCGTGTGGGGATAAATGAGAGATTGAAGGTTAGTTTTGAAATGAATAAAAATGGAGACAATTTTACTCCACCAAAATTTGAAGGTTTTCGAGTTGTAGGAGGCCCCAATCAATCTACCAGTAATACCTGGATCAATGGGAAACGTTCTTTTTCGAGATCCTACACTTATTTTCTGAATCCAACCCGAAAGGGAACCCTCAAAATAGGACAAGCCACTATTAAAATTGATGGATCAATTTATAAAACATCTCCTGTTGAGATAGAGGTTACCGAAGCTGTAAAAACTCCCAATCAAGGGGGTAATGCAGATTACATTGCCGATCAAAATGTCCATCTAGTTGCCGAGGTTTCTAATTCAAACCCTTATTTGAATGAAGCCTTTACAGTTGTCTACAAATTATACTACACTTCTCAAATAGGAATATCCAATGTCAATGAGGTTGAAAGTCCGAGTTATGCTGATTCTTGGAACCATTTGATTCCGATTCAAAAACTCGAAATGAGGCAAGGGGTTTACAAAGGAGAAACTTACAATTATGTTACTTGGCGCAAAGCAGTTTTATATCCTCAGAAAACAGGAGAATTGGTTATCGAGCCTTTGACATTGAATATTAATGTACAGGTTCCTTCAAATAGACGCGATATTTTTGGAAATAGAATTAACAGACAGGTGCCTAAAGTTATTACTGCCGGCAAAAGAACAATCAAGGTAAAACCTTTGCCAGAAAAGAATAAACCGATCGGTTTTACTGGAGCGGTTGGTAGTTTTGACTTAAATTACAGTCTGAATAAAGATGTATTGAAAGCCTCAGAATCTTTTCAAGCAACCGTAAAGGTTTCGGGGAGAGGAAATTTAAAGTTGTTTTCACTTCCTAAGATTACAGTTCCAGCAACCCTTGAAGTTTATGAACCAGAACATACGGAGAGCATTAAAACTAATCTTTTGGGGATGCAAGGAAGTATTCAAGACACATACACAATTGTACCTGAGTATCAAGGAAATTATCCTATTCCTGTAGTTTCATTTTCTTATTTTGATCCCAACAAAGAAAGCTATGTTATCCTTTCCTCAAAAGAACATATGGTAAATGTAAACGAGGGTCCATTAGCTGATAAAACATCCACGGGTCAAACCGTTTCAAACCTTCTGAAACCAAATTTAAACTATAAGCAATTTAACTTTATTGCTTTAGAAACAGAATTGCAACCCATCAGCAAAACACAATCATTTTTTGGAAAATGTAATTTTTATTTATTGATTTTGGGGCCATTTATCCTTCTATTGTTGTTTGCAATTTGGTTTAAAACACAATCAACAAGAAGAATTGACCCAGTGACTGAACGCCAAAAAACAGCCAATCGACTTGCAAAAAAACATTTAAGTTCTGCTAAGAAAGCCCTCAAAAAAAAGGAAGCATTTTACGAGGCTTTAGAGCGGGCTTTGCACAACTATTTAAAAGCAAAATTACATATTGTAACGGCTGAATTCAGTAAAGACAGAATATCCAGTTTGTTGGAAGATAAGAAAGTGGAAACAAACATAATCAAAGAATTTGTAGCGTTACTTTCGGATTGTGAAGCTGCTCGATATGCTCCAACAACCTCGGTTGGGATGCAAGAAGATTTGGATCGCGCTTCTAAGCTAATTTCTAAAATGGACAAGCAATTATGAAAGTAAATAATTTGTTTATTGTATTCCTTTTCTTGAGTAACTTTTTGTTTGCTCAATCTCCCAAAATATTTTTTGATCAAGGAAATAAGGCTTACAATCTAGGAGATTATGATGAAGCAGTAACACAATACCATGAGGTTTTAAAAGCAGGATTTCACAGCTCAGAATTGTATTTTAATTTAGCCAATGCATATTATCGTTTGGGAGTTGTTGGAGAAAGTATTTTTTATTTTGAAAAAGCCAAACAATTGGATCCGAAAAACAAAGAAATTCTTACAAATCTTTCCTTTGCTCAGAATATGACTCTTGATGCTATTGAAGTTTTACCGGAATCGATTTTTTCTCAAATTATAAACAGGATTTTGTCCTGGTTTACAATGACTCAATGGGCAAAAATACTGATAAGTTTTGCTTGGCTTTTGGCACTTTTGTTCGTTTTGTATTTGTGGAATACTAAAGGAGTATGGAAAAGGGTTTACTTTTCCTCTTTTTGGATTCTTACACTTGTTTTTATTTCAATATTTACCTTGACTTATTTGAGAAATATAGAGCTTGAAAGTGAGCTTTCAGGAATTGTTTTTGAGTCTAAAATTAATATTTGGGGGGAGCCAAATGATCGATCGGAGATTTTGTTTGTTCTTCATGAAGGAACCAAAGTTGAGGTTCTGGATGAACTAGCACAATGGAAGAAAATAAAAATTGCTAACGGCTCAGAGGGGTGGATTTTAGAATCATCATTAAGAATGCTAAACTAATTCATCGGGTAATAATTTTTTATTATCGAGGAACCATTCAAGCACATAATTACCAAAGGATTTTACAGGTTCATAGAATTGAGATGTTTCGATTATGTCCTCTTCCATAAAGGAAAACAGAAATTGAAACTGATCCATTATCATGATTATTGCGCTTATTATTAGAATGAATTTTAGGCCTCCGAGGACTGCCCCTAAAACCCTGTTAATTCCACCTAAGGCAGCCATTTTTAAAACACGAGTTAAGAATTTAGCAAGTAAATTAATCCCAATAATTATTGCAATAAACGTAAGTGCAAAAAGAACTCCTGCAGGAGGAATTCGGTCGTTTTCAAGAAAGCTTTCTAGAAGTGTTCCTAAAGAAGAAGAAAATAATAATGCCCCAACAAGACCCAAGATAAGCGCAACCAGTGAAGCAGCTTCAACAATGAATCCTTTGGAGAATCCTTTTACAGCCCCAAAAAAAACCAAACCAATAATTGCGATGTCAATGTAGTTCATTGAACGAATATAAAGATTTTTTACACATTGTCTTTCCTCTATTATGTAATCACATATCTTTGTTTCATGCAAAAAGCATCATCAAGAAATCAAGAGTTAAAAGAACGTTGGGAAACTTTAATCTCTTTGCTGACCGAACGTTTTTCTGAAACAGAAACAATAGACATTGAGGGGATTTTATATTTGATTGGTATTCAAGAATTGGGTCAGATACACAAACGTTTCAAGAAGGATGATAATGTTAATATTATTCATATTGGTATTTGTTCTGTTTTGGAACCTTTTGGTTATTATGAGTTTGATTATTTTGATGATGAAGGGTGGCCACATTTCAAGCTTGTTGAGGAATTACCAACGCTAAAACCAGGGGAGCAAAGTGTCTTGATGAAAGACGCAGTTGTACATTACTTCATTGAAAAAGGATTAATTCAATAGTTTAATTTGTATTTTTGTAGCATGATCGATACCATAAAAGAACACTTAGAAAAAATAGCCCAATTTCAAGCTAAGGATGCTGAGGAAATAGATCAATTTAGAATTTCCTATTCCGGTAAAAAGGGAATTTTGAACCAACTTTTTGCTGCATTTAGAGAGGTGCCTAATGAGGAAAAGAAAGAATTTGGTCAGATTTTAAATCAACTAAAATCTGCTGTTTCTGATAAGATAGAAGTTTTAAAGTTAGAACTAACCTCTAGCTCAAGTTCTGGTGTTTATGGAGATTTGTCCCGTCCAGCTTTTCCATCATCTTTGGGAAGTCAACATCCATTAACCCTCGTGCGAAACCGTATTGTAGATATTTTTTCACAAGTAGGATTCAACATTTCGGAAGGACCCGAAATAGAAGATGATTGGCACAATTTTACGGCACTTAATTTACCAGAATATCACCCTGCCCGTGATATGCAGGATACTTTTTTTATTCAAACAGACCCCGATATTCTATTGCGAACCCATACTTCATCAGTACAGGTGCGTTACATGGAAAACAATAAACCCCCAATCCGAACAATTTCTCCTGGGCGGGTATTTCGTAATGAAGCAATATCAGCAAGAGCGCATTGTATCTTCCACCAGGTTGAAGGTCTTTACATCGACAAAGAAGTTTCTTTTGCAGATTTAAAGCAAACCTTGAGTTATTTCACAAAATCCTTATTTGGAAAGTCAAAGATTCGATTGCGACCTTCTTACTTTCCTTTTACTGAACCCAGCGCTGAGGTTGATATTTATTGGGGATTAGAAACAGAAGTTGACTATCGAATAACAAAAGGCACAGGCTGGCTTGAGATTATGGGTTGCGGAATGATTGATCCCAATGTTCTCAAAAACTGCGGTATTGACCCAGAAGAGTATTCGGGCTATGCATTTGGTATGGGAATTGAGCGAATTGCTATGTTGTTGTATCAAGTAAGTGATATTCGAATGTTTTTTGAAAACGATATTCGCTTCTTAAAACAATTCAAGCCGACACTTTAGTCGAGTTTTTTGACCAATTTGTCAAATACCTTTTGAGCGTTTTTTCTTTCATAGAGAATTAGATAAACAGCTTCAATGATTGGTGTTTGTGTTTTGAACTCAGAGTTGATAATACGTGCAGATTTAGATGCGTAATAACCTTCGGCAATCATACTCATTTCCAGTTGTGCAGCTTTGACGGTGTATCCTTTTCCGATCATATTTCCAAAGGTTCTATTTCTGCTAAACACAGAATAGCCTGTTACCAACAAATCTCCCAGATAAGCTGAATTATTGATGTTTCGTTTCATTTTATGCACATCTTTAATAAAGCGCTTTGTTTCGCGAATAGCATTACTCATTAGTACACTTTGAAAATTATCCCCATAACCAAGGCCATGAGCAATTCCTGCTGCTATTGCATAAATATTTTTGAGCATTGATGCATATTCAGTACCAATGATATCGTTCGAAACTTTTGTTCGGATATGCTTTGTTTTGAGCATAGCTGCAATGCATTTGGCATAGGTTTGATTTTGGGATGCAACAGTTAAATAAGAAAGTTTTTCCATCGCAACCTCTTCAGCATGACAGGGGCCACAAATAACTCCAATTCTATCAAGTGGAACCTCAAAGTCTTCATGAAAAAAAGTTCCAGGAATTTTCATATTTTCTGGAATTACTCCTTTTACAGCAGAGACAACAATTTTGTTTTTTAGAGAAATTCGAAGTTTTGAAAACTCTTCTTTTATGAAAGCAGATGGAATGGCAACAATTACAATGTCTGCTTTTTTGACTACCAAATTAATGTCCGTACTTATTTTTAGTCGTTTGGTGTTGAGAGTTGTTGAGGTTAAGTATGTAGGGTTATTCTGGTTTCTCTCAATAAATTCCTTGTTTTTTTCACTACGCATGTACCATCCAATGTTACGTTTGTTTACCAAGAGAATTTTGATTAGAGCTGTTGCCCAACTTCCTCCTCCCAGAATAGCTACTTTAAGCTTATTCTTTAGGATGATGTGCTTGAATTCTGGTCTTTTGGTTGTGATCATAAAAAACTCAGTACCCTATGAATGATTATCAGAAAATATATTTACAACCAAGTACTCCAAGGAATTCTTGATAGCAGTAGAAGAAGTCCAAGAAAATAGAATATGCCAATTCTTGAAAATTTCTTAGCATCTAGCGATTGTCTTTTGTGCATTGACCAGCCCATGGTAATCAATATTATTGCCAAAAGATTTGTAAAAGGATGTTCTACAAGGTATAAACGCGCTTGAGGATCTTTCATCAATCCCATACCTAGTGCAGCCCATTTCCCAAACCATGGAGAAACAAAATAAAGAATTAATCCAATCAGGAATTGAATATGAGAGCTTATGAGAACAAATAATGAGCGTCTAAAATCTGAAGAGTCAAAAGTTTTCTTCTTTATGATTCCAAGTAAGGCGTTTATGATTGCAAAAATTAAAAGTATTAAAACGATAAAAGCCCAATAGGAGTGAGCTGTTTTTAAAAGATTGTACATATATGATTATTTTTTATATTGAAGTTATCTTTGTTATTTTTTATCAAACTATCCACAAATCTATCCTTTTCTAACTTACTTACATCTATTTTCATTCTAAAATCTATTTATAAATATTTCCAATNTACTTTATTCAACTCATCTATCAAATCTAAATCAATCATATATAAGTCATCATTATCTCNATTAAACAAATCAATAAATAAATCTTCAGTATTCTTATCCCACATATTATGTTTTATTATAAATATTTACTTCACCATCAATCTAAATACCTTATCTATATTTTCCAACCTACCATTCAATATCCTTTCTATTTCCTTAACTTCACTTTTCTTAACCATAAATCCATCAAATAAACTGATGTAATCAAATCCATATCTAATCATAATATTAGACAGAACATCCATTAAACTTCTTTCCAATCTCATCAATATTAGACTGACATTCTTATATTTTTTATAATCTCTACTTTTATACCAACTAAATAAACTTATTTTCTTCAAATCCCTTATTAAAAACTTACTATCACCTAACAATAAACTTTCTAAATCACTATACTTATTATCTCCTAATCTCATACTACTCAACTTTTTCTCACTACCAAATAGTATAACAAATAATAACTCTTTAAAACTATTCCTACTAATACTAACACTACTACTTAATCTAAACTCTTCCAATAAAAAGTTATAATAATCCTTATTTAGATTATTCTCTACATTCAAAATATAATCCCATCTATTCAAATACAATAATCCTAATCTTAGATCTCTATCATCATCATTCTTATATCCTTTATTTAGTTTATCTAACTCCCAATAAACACTATTTAAAATAGTATTTCTTTCAAACTCACTACCCCTTAATAATAGTTTAACCATATAGAATAACTGACAAATCATACTATTCTTCAAATCTATCTCAACTAACTCTTCACCATCAATCTTAATATATTTTCTATACTCTCTAATAGTATTACTAAAGACATTATATATCCTACCACCAAACTTATCTCTCTTAAAATAATCATCGCTCAACTCATAATATTCTCCATTCTTTAGATATTCTAAATCCTCTAATAACACTTCATATTTTTTTCTGTATTCTACCTTTAATCCATCAACCCATTTATTTTCATCTAACAACTTATCTAATATTTCTCCCTTCTTCTTTTTACTTAACCATAACCATTTACTTTTATCTTCTAACTCACTAATCTTATTACTGATTCTATAGTCAATAACACCTTCTAAATCATCTATTTCAATACTACTTCTCATACAAACATTCAATTCATAACCAACTAACCAATCACCCTTTTTCTTATCTCCAATAGTCTTTACACCTAACCACTTTTCAACTTTCTCACCATTCTTTTTATTCAACCACTTTATTAGATTTTTATCTTCTATTTCAGTTTTAGTTTTTACACCATTAGATAACTCATCACTTATTCTGATAAACCACAACATCTTATTAGAGTCAAACTTATTTAATCCACCTCTCCTATATTTTATGATTCCTCTACTACTTAAACTCTTTAATATTTTCCACCAATAATACTCACCATCCTTATCCTTACCATTTCCTAAATATCTTTCAATATCACTTTTACTCACATATACAAATCCTTCATTATTCAGTAAATCTCCATCCCTTTCAAAACTCATCTTCCTTATAGTCTTTCTATAAACCAAATCTAAAAACTTACCTACTCCATATTTTCTAAACTTTCCATATAATCCTTCAATATCATCTAAACCAAAACATTCAAACTCATATAAATATTTTTTATTTTTTATCATCCTTTTATCTATCAACCTACTGATTATTAGTATTTTATTACTTTATTAATATTATTAGATATATTATATATTATTATTAGTTATTCATTATATGATATTTTTGTATTATTATTAGTTATATATTATATCATATTTTTAAACATCTGCAATATAACAAAAAACTCATATTAATAGGTATTAACTCATTTCATTAGGATTTCAACGCCATATACCAAAAAAAATAGATAAACCATTTAAGTAGTTTATCTATTAATATTTTACCCAATCTATAACAAATGTTATATTATCTCAAATCCTATATTTTCTATTTTAAAGGTATGATTTAAGTTGTCTATACCTCTAACATAGGTATTTATCAACTTATTACATCTAATATCCAATATTATTCTTTTTGTATAAGAATCAACCTTATATGCTTTTTGTTTTATGATGTAAATATATGAAACTAAAGCTACAAATCGAATTGTATTCCCTGAGCAAGAGGAAGCTCATCTGAATAATTTATCGTGTTTGTCTGGCGTCTCATGTAAACTTTCCATGCATCTGATCCACTTTCTCTTCCACCACCAGTATCTTTTTCTCCTCCAAATGCTCCCCCTATTTCTGCTCCAGATGTTCCGATATTTACATTTGCGATTCCGCAGTCACTGCCCCAATGTGATAAAAACACTTCGGCCTCCTGTAAATTTTGAGTCATAATTGCAGAGGAAAGCCCTTGGTTTACGTCATTCTGAATAGCAATAGCATTTTCGATAGATCCAGAATATTCTATGAGATACAAGATGGGTGCAAATGTTTCTTTCTGAGCCATTGCACTGTCTTTATTTACTTTTGCAATAGCAGGTTTTACATAACATCCACTTGGGTAATCATCTCCAGATAAAACACCTCCTTCAACCAACCATTCAGCCCCTTCATCTGAAATGTTTTTTAGAGCATTTGTGTATTTATTTACAGAATTTTGATCAATCAAAGGCCCAACGTGATTTTTAGAATCTAAAGGATTTCCAATATTCAATTGTTTGTATGCATTTACAATTTTTTCTTGTACTTGCTTCATCACAGATTCATGAACGATTAATCTTCGAGTAGAGGTACATCGTTGTCCTGCAGTTCCAACAGCTCCAAAAACAGCTGCCAGGAGTGTGGTTTTTAAATCGGCATGAGGGCTCACAATAAGTGCATTATTTCCACCCAATTCCAACAAACACTTACCTAGTCGTGCTCCTACTTTTTGAGCTACTTTTTTTCCCATTGTAGTAGATCCAGTTGCCGAAAGTAAGGGTATTCTTTTATCTTCGCTCATCCATTGACCTACTTCTGCTCCTCCATTTAAAAGCGACGAAATCCCCTCGGGCATATTATTTTCTTTTAAAATGGTTCCAATTATTTTTTGACAAGCAATAGAACAGAGTGGCGTTTTTTCGCTGGGTTTCCATACAGTAACATCTCCACAAATCCAAGCTAAGGCTGTATTCCATGCCCATACAGCAACAGGAAAATTGAAGGCAGAAATAATTCCAACAATCCCTAGAGGATGGTATTGCTCATACATTCTGTGGTTCGGTCTTTCGGAATGCATTGTAGTCCCTTGTAGTTGTCTGGATAGTCCAACAGCAAAATCACAGATGTCTATCATTTCCTGAACTTCACCCAAACCTTCTTGCAATGATTTCCCCATTTCCCAAGAAACTAATTGACTCAGAAGGTCTTTTTTGTTTCGAAGTGCATTTCCAAACTGACGAACCAATTCCCCTCGTTTGGGAGCAGGAATTGTTCTGAAATAAACAAACGCTTCTTCAGCAGTCTGAAGGACTTGTTCATAATCTTCGAAAGTTGAAGTTTGTATTTGCCCAATTTTTTGACCATCAACAGGCGAAAAACTTTTAATGATTTCACCTTTAGCAAACCATTCAGCTCCCGAAGAACAGCCCAATTGATTTTTAGATATGCCCAACTTACTCAATAATATTTCCAAAGACTTATTCATGAATTTGTTTTTATGAATTATTTGCTAAATGTAAAACTATTTCTAAAACCAGTAACATTATTAATCTTTAACAAAAGGATTTTTTATCTTAGAAGCTCATTAGATCTTAAATCAAATCATTATGAAAAATATTTTCATCATAACCGTAATATTGTTATTTGTAAGTTGTCATTCTGAAAAAGAAAAACAACAGCCAATTTTTGGGATTGTAATTCATGGAGGTGCAGGTACTATTTTAAAAGAAAATATGTCTGATGAAATGGAGAAAGCTTACATCGAAAAACTAACTGAAGCAATTAAAAAGGGACATGCAATTTTAAAAGCAGGAGGGACAAGCCAAGACGCTGTCGAAAAAACCATCCATGTTATGGAAAATTCTCCGCTTTTCAATTCAGGACAAGGAGCGGTTTTAACAGCAAATGGAACGATTGCTTTGGATGCCTCTTTTATGGACGGAAAAACCTTGAATTCGGGTGCAATTGCAGGAGTAAAACACGTAAAAAACCCAATAAGTGCTGCTATTAAAGTAATGCATAATTCGCCTCATGTTTTGCTTTCTGGTGAAGGAGCAGATCAATTTGCAGCAGAACAAAACTTAGATACGGTGCCTGAATCCTATTTCATTACTGAAAGAAGAATAAAAGCTTTGGAACGAGTTAAACAGCTTGAAAACAATAAAAAGACAACCCTTCATGCTTCTGATCAACTTTTTTATGACAATCAACGATACGGAACAGTTGGATGTGTTGCCCTAGATCTTAATGGAAATTTGGCTGCAGGTACTTCAACTGGTGGAATGACAAACAAAAAATGGGGACGAATTGGAGATGCTCCTATTATTGGAGCAGGAACTTATGCTAATAATTCAAGTTGTGGTGTTTCTGCCACAGGCTGGGGCGAGTTTTTTATCAGATCAGTTGTAGCTCATGATATCGCTGCTTTAGTGGAGTACAAAAATTTAAGTGTAAAAGAGGCATCAAAACAAGTCCTTAAAAAAGTAGAAGATTTGGGAGGAGATGGAGGAGTAGTTGTTATGGATGCTTACGGGAATGTAGCTATGGAATTTAACACATCTGGAATGTACAGAGCTCATATGAATTCTGTCGGAAAACTTACCGTTGGAATTTATGATAAAGAATAAAAAAATCCAATTTAGTTAAAAAGTATTTTTCTAAAAACTACTGTATTATTCACGAGAATAATTCATGTGATGTTAATCAATTAACATTAAAATAAACATATTTTATGAGGTAAATTTTACGGCTCATTATTATTTAATTTGTGAAAAAATACCCCACAAAATTACAATGAACGAGATCCAATCATCAGAATTTGAAGCTCTAAAAGAGAAAATAGGTGCAGAGCTTAAAAGCCTCAGAATAAAATCGGGATACAAAAGTTACGAGGTTTTTGCGTGGGACAACAAAATAAGCCGAATTCAATATTGGAAAATGGAGAAAGGGACCAACTGTACCCTAAAGAGTTTGGTAAGAATCCCTGATATTCATGGTGTAAGAATTGATGATTTTTTAATTTCTTATTCTGAGTTGGATAAAACAGCATTGTAATACTTTTTATTTCCAGTAACTTCTTTTCCTATCCAATCTGGCAATTCAATTTCCTTTTGGGTGTTTTCAAGTTCAACTTCTGCTACAACCAAACCCTCATGTGCTCCTTCAAATTCATCTACTTCAAAAAGAATATTTTTGTAGTAAACTTCAAAACGAGATTTCTCAATGATTGTAGGCAAACAAATTGAAATAAGTTCCTTTGCTTCTGCTAAAGGGATTTCTTTTTCCCATTCATAACGACTCAATCCATCATCAGAAGATGTTCCCTTAATGGTAATAAATCCTTGATCATCGCTAATTCTTATCCGAACTGTCCTTTCTGGATCTTTAGATAAATATCCTTGTACGATTTTAACCGATTTGTGAGCTTTATTTTTGTACTCATTGGAATTGACGAGGAATTTACGTTCGATTTCGATCATACTAAAAAGGATAATTTTATTACTCCCTAAAGATATGTAATTTAGCATATGGATAACGAAGCTCAAGTACGAAAAATCATACATGTAGATATGGATGCTTACTATGCTTCGGTAGAACAACTTGATGATCCAACCTTAGTAAACAAGCCAATTGCTGTTGGGGGCGGCGGGAAAAGAGGCGTAGTAGCTGCAGCTAGTTATGAAGCTAGAAAATTTGGAGTTCGGAGTGCGATGAGTGGAATGATCGCAAAACGTAATTGTCCAGAACTGATTTTTGTAAAACCCAGATTTGATCGCTACAAAGAAATTTCTAATCAAATTAGAGCAATTTTTTACGACTACACAAATTTGGTTGAACCACTTTCATTAGACGAGGCCTATCTTGATGTTACTGTCAATAAAAAGAATGGACTTTCTGCAACCTTACTAGCAACTGAAATTAGAAATAGAATTCAAGAGACCACGGGCTTGAATGCATCGGCAGGTATTTCAATAAACAAATTTGTTGCAAAAATTGCAAGCGATTACAATAAACCAAACGGTCAAAAAACAGTAGCTCCTGAAGAAGTAGCCTCGTTTTTAGAATCTTTAGAAATTAGAAAATTTTACGGGGTAGGAAAAGTTACCGCAAAACGAATGTACCATTTAGGCATTTTTACAGGAAATGATTTAAAACTAAAATCTGAAGACTTTTTAAGAGAACACTTTGGTAAATCAGGAAGCTACTACTACAAGGTTGTTCGTGGAATTCATAACAGTCCAGTGGTTCCTAGTCGTGTACCCAAATCGATCGGAGCTGAGCGAACTTTTCGTGAAAACCTGACTAGTGAGCTTTTTATTTCAGAAAAAATCAAAACAATAGCAGAAGAACTGCATAAGCGGATTCAACTTCATCAACTTTCAGGAAAAACAATTACTTTGAAAATCAAATATTCTGACTTTGTTCAACAAACACGAAGTAAGACCTTACCCTTTTATGTTTCAGAAAAAAGCTTAATTGTAGAGGAAGCTCTCAATTTGCTGTATCAAGAAAAAATCAACAATTCAGTGAGACTGATAGGAATTACAATTTCAAACCTTAACACCATCAAAAAGAAACCAAAACTCACAGAAGAGAGGAAAAAATTACAACTTAGTCTTCCTTTTTAGATCAAAGAAACTCGAAGTGTATTGACCATTCCTTTTTCAACAATTGGCATTGCTGCAAGATTTATCATCATATCTCCTTTTTCTACAAAACCTTCTTCGAAAGCAATTTTATTGACTTCTTCAACGGTATTATCTGTACTTTCAAAACGATCGTAATAAAATGCTTTAACTCCCCAGAGAAGATTAAGTTGTGATAAAATTCTTTCATTCGAAGTGAATACTAAAACTGCTGCTGACGGTCTCCAAGCAGAAATCTGAAAAGCTGTGTATCCACTATTGGTTAAAGTACAAATGGCTTTTGCATTAATTTCATTTGCCATATTTGCTGCATGATAACAAACCGATTTGGTAATAAATCGAGGGGTTCTAATATTGGGTGGATTTTGAGGAACACGAATTAGTGAAGAGTCCTCAACACTTTTGAGAATAGAGGTCATTGCTTCAATAACTTGGACGGGATAATCTCCAACTGAAGTTTCTCCAGAAAGCATAACAGCATCGGCTCCGTCCATAACTGAGTTTGCAACATCGTTTACCTCTGCTCTTGTAGGGGTTAAACTCTCAATCATAGTCTCCATCATTTGAGTAGCAATAATGACAGGGATTCTCGCTTTTTTAGCTTTTAAGACCAATTTCTTTTGAATGAGCGGAACTTCTGCCGCAGGTACCTCTACTCCAAGATCTCCACGTGCAACCATCAGACCATCGCAGTAAGCAATTATTTTGTCAATGTTTTCAATAGCTTCTGGCTTCTCAATCTTTGCTATGATTGGGATTTTATGTTCAGAGTGTTTTTTTATCAAATCTTGAAGCTCAATTAAATCTTCGCTATCACGAACAAACGAAAGCGCAATCCAATCTACTTGTTGTTCAATTGCAAAAATTGCATCCTTAATGTCTTTTTCAGTCAAAGCAGGAAGTGAGACTTTAGTGTTGGGAAGATTCACACCTTTTTTTGATTTGAAAGCTCCCCCTTGAATAACTTTTGCTGTAACAGTTTGTTTATTGTCAGAGGAAACTACTTCAAAGATTAATTTTCCATCATCCAACAAAATCCGTTCTCCAGGATTTACATCCATTGGAAAATGTTTGTAGGTCATGTAGGCTGATTTAGCATTACCTTCAAAAGGTTTTGCAGTATTGAACTCAACTAAATCACCGGGATAAACATTAGCTCCTTCCTCTATTACTCCAACTCTTAGTTTAGGACCTTGAAGATCTCCTAGAATAGATATGTGCAGATTCAATTCTAGACTAATTTCTCTGATAATTTGAATTCGCTCAGCAACATCTGAATGATCAGCATGTGAAAAATTAATTCTAAAAACATTGGTCCCAGCAAGCATCATTTTTTTAATTATTTCTTTGCTTTCTGATGCAGGTCCAAGGGTTGCAACTATTTTTGTTTTTTTAAGTAATGGCATTTAGTTGAAAATTAAATTTTTTGATGAATTTAAAGAGTCTTCATGGATGTTGTAGGCAGTTTGTATTTCAGGAAGTTCTTTTATTTTTTTTTGTGTAAAAATTATTATTGTTGTTATTGTTTGGGATTTTTATGAAGTAATCAACCTGTTTTAGTTCTGGAATAATGTAAAGATCCATTTGATTTTCATTTTCGAATAATAAACCAGGATTATTTGTTGTCATTGTTTTTGAAGATTCATATTTATTAGAAAACAAATACCAAAATGTTTCTTCATCCCAGCTATTTTCCCAGACCAAGGCATTAATTTCTTTTTTTAAATGACTTGAAAAAAGGTTATGCTTTCTTTTAAATCGAGTGTTACAATTTTTGTTAATGAAATACGCCAACTGGAAATCTTCTATTGAAGCGTGAATGGCAATCAACGAAAAAAATTCTTCTTCTATCGATTTTCCGAGATTGTATTTTTTATGACTCATCTAACAAACAAAGATAGGCATTTACATAAAAAGGGATGCAGTTCCATGTTAACAGATGGTTAAACTCCTATGAAAACCTTATCGTTAATAGTTATTTTTTTAGAAGATGAACTGCTCTTTTTGCCGCTTTTTCTTCTGCCTTTTTTTTGGTAATGTCACGAGATTTAGCTCTCACTTTATTGTCCAGCAATATTTTACAACAATAATTAATATTTGGATCTTTACCGTTGTCTGAGTTGGTCTCAAAAACAAGATTTCTTTTGTTTTTCTGACTCCACTCAATTAAAAGGCTTTTGTATGAAGCCACTGTATTTGTTATTGAATCCAAGTCAATGTATGGTTTAAAAAACACACGGATTAATGTTTTTTTACATCCTTCATAACCTTTGTCTATGAAGATTGCACCGATTAATGCCTCCAAAATATTACCATGAATATCATTACCAAATTTTTCTTTACTCCCAGAACAAATCAAGAGATTGAGAAGCAACATTTCTTTTCCAATAAAGTTGAGTTTTTCTCTGCTGACAATTTTAGATTTCATCCGAGTTAACTTTCCTTCATTTGCTTCTGGCAATTTTTCGAATAAATAACGTGAAACAATGGTACTTAAGACAGAATCTCCCAGATATTCGAGGCGTTCAAAGTTTAAGGGAACGCCATGTTCGTTTCTAATATTCATCGAACGGTGCGTGAACGCTGCCCGATACAAATTTTTGTTTTTTAGGCTGTAACCTAAAAGGTTTTTAAGTTTTAAAAAAAGAAGATGATCTGCTGATTTTTTAGACCATATTTTTGAAATGAATTTCACATCCCAAATTAAGAAATTTCTTTGAATATGACACAAGCATTGTGTCCACCAAACCCAAATGTGTTCGAGAGGGCAACTTTTACATCTTTTTTTTGAGCTTTTCCAAAGGTAAAATTAATTTTAGGATCAATTTCTTCATCAGCTGTTTGATGATTGATAGTAGGAGGGACTATTTTTTTTTGGATACTCATAATCGATGCGATTGCTTCTATGGCTCCAGCAGCTCCTAACAGATGACCTGTCATTGATTTTGTTGAATTGATATTCATGGAATACAAGTGGTCACCAAAAACTTCTTTAATCGCCTTAGATTCAGCTATGTCACCTAAGCCTGTTGAAGTCCCATGCATATTAATGATATCAACATCCTCTGGCTTCAAATTGGCATCGCGTAAAGAATTCAGCATAACGTTTCTGGCTCCAATTCCTTCTGGGTGCGGAGCAGTCATGTGGTGTGCGTCTGCAGAAAGTCCTCCACCAACCAGTTCAGCATAAATTGTAGCACCTCTAGCCTTGGCGTGTTCGTATTCTTCTAAGATGAGACTTCCAGCTCCCTCACCTAAAACAAACCCATCACGGTCCTTATCAAAGGGTCGGGAAGCAGTTTTGGGATCATCGTTTCGGGTAGATAATGCATGCATAGCATTAAACCCTCCAATTCCAGCATAGGAAACACAAGCTTCTGAACCTCCAGCAACTATGATATCTGCATGGTTCAGTCGAATGTAATTTAGAGAATCAATAAGTGCATTTGCTGAAGAAGCACAAGCGGAGACCGTTGCAAAGTTTGGACCTCTAAACCCATACTTGATTGAGATTAAACCAGGTGCAATGTCCGTTATCATTTTAGGAATAAAAAACGGATTAAAACGTGGTTTTTTGTCATTTTCAGCAAAATTCAACACTTCATTTTGAAATGTTTCTAAACCTCCAATACCGGCACCCCAAATTACGCCAACTCGATCCTTGTCGATACTTTCTAGATCTAGATTTGCATCTTTAATTGCTTCTTGAGTAGAAACAAGAGCGTACTGAGTAAAACGGTCTTGTTTTCTGGCTTCTTTACGATCCATGAAATCAAGAACATTAAAGTTTTTCAGCTCACAAGCAAATTTGGTTTTAAACTCAGAGGCATCAAAATAGGTAATAGGGGCAGCACCGCTTTTACCAGAAACAAGACCCTCCCAATACTCTGGGAGGGTGTTTCCAATAGGTGTTAATGCACCCAATCCGGTAACAACTACTCGTCTTGGAGTCATAAATAAAAATTTTAGCTTGCTTGTTCGATGTATTGAATAGCTTGACCTACAGTTGCAATGTTTTCTGCTTGATCGTCTGGTATTTGAATATCAAATTCTTTTTCAAATTCCATAATAAGCTCTACTGTGTCCAAAGAATCTGCACCTAGATCATTAGTAAAGCTTGCTTCAGTAACTACTTCGTTTTCGTCAACGCCTAATTTATCTACAATTATTGCTTTAACTCTTGATGAAATGTCTGACATAATGTAATTGGTTTTAGTTTTGTTTCAGTGGCAAAAATAAAAAACTTTAGAGGATTACGTCATTTAAGAGCACTAAATTGATTTTTTTTAACTGTTTTTTTTAAGGTAGTCACTTATTTTCTTTTATGATTAGGGGATTATCCGTTATTTTGTTTTTTTAATCCAATGCAAAAAAAAATAATTATTCTAGCTTCAGGGAATGGTTCGAATGCAGAGAAAATCATGCATCGATTCCATTCTTCTTCCGAAGTAAACGTTTTAAGCATACTTTCTAACAATACACAGGCAGGTGTTTTTGATCGAGCAAAATCTTTTGGAATCCCCTGTTTATGCTTTGATAAAAGTTTTTTTAAGTCTGAGCAGTTTTTATCACTAATGTCTGTTCTCAATCCAGATTTAATTGTATTGGCAGGATTTTTATGGAAGATTCCAGAGGCACTAGTCCAAAAATTTCCAAAAAAAATTATTAATATTCATCCTTCTCTTCTACCAAAACACGGAGGAAAAGGAATGTATGGTGCTCATGTGCATCAGGCAGTAAAAGACTCTGGAGATGATCATTCAGGAATTACAATTCATTATGTCAATGAACATTATGATCAGGGGGCTGTGATATTTCAAGCTAAAGTAAAAATTGATGTTACAGATGATGTAGTTACAATCTCAAATAAAGTCCACCAACTAGAACACAAGCACTTCTCTGAAGTAATCGAAAAAATACTTAAAAACTAAAGCTTAATATTTGTGGCTCAAGTCAATATTTACACAGACGGTTCCGCACTAGGCAATCCCGGTCCAGGGGGGTATGGGATTATTATGGAATTGGCAGGAAAGCAATACGTAAAGGAATTTTCCCAAGGTTATGCATACACTACAAACAATAGAATGGAACTGTTGGCAGTAATTATTGGTTTAGAAAATTTAAAAAAACACCCCATGGATGTTGTGGTTTATTCAGATTCTAAATACGTGATTGATTCTGTAGAAAAAAAATGGGTTTTTGGATGGAAAACAAAGAATTTCAAAGGCAAAAAAAATCCCGATTTGTGGAAACGATTCCTTAAGGTTTATGACCTTCACAAAATTCGTTTTCAATGGATCAAAGGACATAACAATCATCCCCAAAATGAACGCTGCGATCAGTTAGCTGTGGAGGCAGCAAAAAATGGAATTAAAATAAAAGATGATTTTTTTGAAAAACAGCATAAGAAATAATACTAAAATCTTTTTTAAACTAAAGAAGCCCAAAAGAAGTTTTATCTTTGTAACATGAAAAATAAATTACTTGTTGTTGGGACCATGGCATACGATGCTATTGAGACCCCTTTTGACAAGGTAGATCGAATTTTAGGAGGAGCGGCCACTTACATTGCTTTAGCATGTTCAAAATTTGATGTTGACTGTGGTCTGGTTTCAGTTATTGGTGATGATTTTAAAAACAGTGATCTTAAAACTTTGACAGATCTGGATGTCAGCATTGACGGTGTTGAACAAGTTGCCGGAGAGAAATCATTTTTTTGGAGTGGACGCTATCATGACGATATGAATGGCCGAACATCTGTCGAAACACAGTTAAATGTCCTTGAAAACTTCTCACCAAATGTTCCCGATTCATACAGAAATGCTGAAGTGATGATGATTGGAAACCTTCATCCTGTAGTTCAGTTGACGGCATTAAACCAGATGTACGGAAAGTCTAGGTTTGTGGTTTTAGACACCATGAACTTTTGGATGGATCATTTTAGAGATACCCTTGACGAGGTAATTGCTAAAGTTGATTTAATCACAATAAATGATGAAGAAGCTCGACAGCTTTCGGAAGAACATTCTTTAGTCAAGGCTGCCGAAAAGATTCATGCAATGGGCCCAAAATATGTAATCATTAAAAAAGGTGAACACGGAGCCATGCTTTTTGGAGAAGGTAAAGTTTTTATTACTCCAGCATTTCCAATAGATCAGGTAGTCGACCCAACAGGAGCTGGGGATAGTTTTGCAGGTGGGATTTCGGGAATCCTAGCCAATGCAGATATTATTGATTTTGAAACTTTGAAAAAGGGAATCATTTACGGGACAGTATTAGCCTCGTTCACCGTAGAGCAATTTGGGACAAAATCACTTTTAGAGGTTACATCAAACTCCATAAATAATAGAATTCAACAATTCAGAGATTCAACAATTTTTGAATGGAATGAAAAACAAAAGAGCACATGAGTGATGCCATCAAACACGAGTGCGGAATAGCTCTGTTACGACTTAAAAAACCACTTTCTTATTACGAAGAAAAATATGGTTCCGCATTGTTTGGGATCAACAAGATGTATTTGATGATGGAAAAACAGCATAATCGAGGTCAAGATGGTGCTGGTTTTGCAAGTATTAAGTTTGACATGGAGCCTGGAGAGCGATACATTAGTAGAGTCCGTTCCTGTGAAAAACAACCTATTCAAGATATTTTTAATCAGATCAGTTCTCGAATACAATCAGTAATTGACTCAAATCCTGAGGTTCAAAAAAACACAACTTATCTGAAGCAAAAGGTTCCTTACCTAGGAGAACTAATGCTGGGTCATGTTCGTTATGGTACTTTTGGAAATAACGGTATCGAAAGTGTTCATCCTTTTTTAAGACAGAACAATTGGATGCACAGAAACCTTATTGTTGCAGGAAACTTCAATATGACTAATGTGAATGAGCTTTTTGACAACCTTATTTCATTGGGTCAGCATCCAAAAGAAAGGGCAGATACCATAACGGTAATGGAAAAAATCGGGCATTTTTTAGATGACGCAGTTGCAAAAATTTACAAAAAGCTTAAAAAAGAAGGGTACAATAAATTTCAAGCTTCTCCCTTAATTGCAGAACGACTTAAGATAGCTAAAATACTTAGGAAGGCTGCAAAAAATTGGGATGGAGGATATGCCATGGCTGGTATGTTTGGACATGGAGATGCATTTGTACTGAGAGATCCAGTTGGAATTAGACCTGTCTTTTATTACGAAGATGATGAAATTGTGGCAGTATCCTCAGAACGCCCAGTAATTCAAACAGTTTTCAATGTATCCCAAGAGGAAATTAAAGAACTTACCCCTGGAAGTACGATTGTAATAAAAAAAAATGGAGAGACTTCAATTCAAGAAGTTTTGGAACCCTCAGAAAAAAGGTCTTGTTCTTTTGAACGTATTTATTTTTCAAGAGGGAGTGATGCGGATATTTACAAAGAGCGAAAAAAATTAGGCAAATTACTATTCCCAAAAATTTTAGAGAATATTAATCACGATATTGAAAACACGGTTTTTTCATTTATACCTAATACAGCTGAAACTTCTTTCTATGGTTTGATTGGGGAGGCACAGAATCACTTGAAAAAACAAATTTCAAAAGAAATTAATAAAACTCCGATCAATAAAAACAAAATAACTGAGTTATTGAAGTTGAATCCCAGAATTGAAAAAATAGCAATAAAAGATGCAAAGCTTAGAACATTCATAACTTCAGATTCCAGTAGAGATGACTTAGTAGCTCACGTGTATGACATAACTTATGGAGTAGTTAAATCAACGGATAATCTTGTAATAATTGATGATAGTATTGTCAGAGGAACAACTTTAAGACAAAGTATCCTGACAATGCTCGATCGGTTAAATCCAAAAAAGATAATCGTAGTCTCAAGTGCACCACAAATACGTTATCCAGATTGTTATGGGATTGATATGGCCAAATTAGAGGACTTCGTTGCTTTTCAAGCAGCATTAGCTTTGCATGAAGATCAAGGAACCCTAAAAGAAACACTGGACAATATCTATCAAAAATGTATTGCCTCTACCGAAGAATATGGATCTGAGGTGTCCAATCATGTCAGAGCATTGTATCAACCTTTTAGTGTTGATCAAATTTCAGATAAAATTGCTCTTTTATTGTCAGCACCAAATTTAAAAGCAGAAGTTAAAATTATTTATCAGGGGATTGATAATTTACATGCAGCTTGTCCAGAAAGTAGAGGAGACTGGTATTTTACTGGTAATTATCCAACACCCGGTGGAAATAGGGTAGTAAATCGTGCTTTCATGAATTTTTATGAGGGGAAGTCTGTACGAGCATATTAACCAATAAACCGATAAATTTGCATTTAGTCGATTTTATTGTCATGGTTTAAAAGAAAATCGCATTTTTACAAAACCAGAACATAAGTAGGTTAAGTTCATGGTAAGATTTGGGGCAAAAAAGGAGGAATTTATTCCTCCTTTTTTATTTTAAAACCTCAGTAAAGTTTTGATTTCATTGAGTTTTAAAGCTATTTATTCTCCTCGTACAATTTACTAACCATATTCCAATCAACAACATTAAAAAAGGCTTGAATGTAGTCTGGTCTTCTGTTTTGGTAGTTCAAGTAGTAAGCATGCTCCCAAACATCGATTCCAAGAATCGGAAAGCCTTTACATCCAACATCTGGCATTAGGGGATTGTCTTGGTTAGCAGTAGAGCAAACCTCAACAGGTCCTCCAGAGTTTACACAGAGCCATGCCCATCCCGAGCCAAATCGAGTTGCGGCAGCTTTAGCAAAAGCATCTTTAAATTCCTCAAATGATCCAAAAGCATTATTTAGAGCTTTAGAAAGTGGTCCAGAAGGTTCTCCACCTCCATTAGGACTCATGATGTTCCAAAACAAGCTATGGTTGTAAAATCCACCTCCATTATTTCTAATAGCAGCATTAGTCATGTCCAATGATTCAAGTATTGATTCAATACTTTGACCATCTAAGTCTGAGCCAGAAATTGCGTTGTTGAGGTTGGTTGTGTAACCGTTGTGGTGTTTACCATGATGAATTTCCATCGTTCTTGCGTCGATATGTGGTTCTAATGCGTCATACGCATATGTTAATTTTGGTAATTCAAAAGCCATAAATTTATTTTTAAGATTAGTGTACAAATTTAAAGAATCTTTACATTTATAGCATAATCTTATGAAACAGAATCTCAAACCTATTCAAATAATTAGTGCCTCTGCAGGTTCTGGAAAAACTTACACCTTAGTTTTTCATTTTTTGAAAACGCTACTTTCTACGACAAGACCAGAAATATACCGGAAAATGATTGCTCTTACTTTTACGAACAAGGCAGTTTTTGAGATGAAATCAAGAATTTTGAATACTCTAAAGGATTTTTCTTTGCTAAAACAAGAAGAAGAGGCCCCACCAATGAGTATTGATCTCTGTGAGGCATTAGAGTTATCTCAAGAAGATTTAGTTTTTAGATCAAAAAAAACTTTAAAATTTATTCTACACGATTATGCAGCCTTTGAAGTGGTAACCCTAGATCGATTTACACACAGAGTTATTCGAAGTTTTGCAAGGGATTTGGGTTTGTCTCTTTCTTTTGAGGTCGAAATCCAACAGGAACAAATGTTGACCCAAGTTGTTGAACGGGTCATTGAAAAGGTGGGTCAGAATGAAGAAATAACCAGACTTTTGCAGCAGTTTACTTTGCAGAAAATGGATGATCAACTGAGTTGGGATATCAGTCAAAATCTGATCAATATTGCAAAACTACTTTTGAGTGAAAATGATCGAATTCCTTTACATAATTTTATTTTGCAAGATCGAGCTGTATTTGATGATCAATACAAATTTTTAAAGTCTTACAGAAAAACCCGTAAAGAAAAAGTCAGTTTATTGGGCAAACAGACCATAGAATTCATATTAAGCAATGATTTAACTCAAGATGATTTTAGTAGAGGAACAGTTTTTAAACATTTCCAAAAACTTCAAAATCTTGACTTTATTAGACTTTATGAAAATAAACTCGAGGAAAATTTTCTGCTTGAAAAAAACATCTACAAAAAGACTTTAGATCCAGAAAAAACAAATCGAATTGATTCAATTTTAGATGATCTTAGGAGGTCCTTTCATCAAGGGAAAAAATTGTATTACCAATTTTCTTTAGCGAATGACATAATCAAACAATGGATCCCATTGAGTCTGATAAAAATCATAAATGAAGAACTTGAAGTCTATCAACAAGAAAGTAATAAAGTGCTTTTGGGAACTTTTAATAGCAGGATTTCTAAAGAGATACTTCATCAACCAACACCATACATTTATGAACGCCTAGGTCAAAATTACAGGCATTACTTTTTGGATGAATTTCAAGATACCTCTCTCTTACAATGGTCTAATTTAATTCCTCTAATAAAAGAACCTCTTGAAGGATTAGACGCAAATGGCTCCGCAGGTTCTTTGTTGATTGTTGGAGACCCAAAACAATCTATTTACAGGTGGAGGGGAGGACATGTGGATCAATTTCTAAGACTACTTAATAAACAAACTCCATTTCTACAGGAAACAAACATAAGTTCACTTGAAACAAATTACAGGAGTTTTGATACCATTATTAATTTTAATAATGAATTTTTTAAAAGTTTACTTCCTCAAATCAACGACACAAAAAATCGTTCTATTTTCAGTGAAAATTGCCAGCAAAAAACCAATACTGTTCTCGGAGGATATGTTGAAATTGATCAATTTTATGAAAAAGGCAATAAGTCTGACACCACAAAAATTCATGTTCAAAAAACATATGATGCGATTGTTTCTGCTTTGGATCAGAATTTCACTCACAATGAAATCGCTGTTTTAGTTCGCACAAAAGATCAAGCAAATGCCATAAGTCAATTTTTGGCATTTAGCGAAATGCCCTTTTTATCCTCAGAGTCTTTAAATCTTTCGCATTCAAAACAAGTTAAATTTTTGATTGCATTGTTACGTTTGGTGCTTGATGAAAATCAATTAGAACATCGATTGGTTATTTTAGAGTTTTTGAAAATTAAATATGGGAAAGATCAAGATTACCACGATTTTGTTTCTGCATATTTAAGGATGCCACTTCAAAATGTTTTTGATTTGTTTAAAATTCATTTCAATTTTTCAAAGTTTAAATCATCTCCGATATACGAAGCCGTTGAAAGGGCATTTTACAGCTTTGAAATGAGTGGTGTTTTCGATGCACATTTACAATCTTTTTTAGATTATGTATTTGAATTTAGTCAACAAAAGCAAAACGATTTCTTGAGTTTTATCTTGAATTGGGATCAACAGGGAGCATCATTGTATGTATCCACTCCAAGGGGGATAGATGCCGTTCAGGTTCTTACTATTCACAAATCAAAAGGGCTTGAATTTCCTGTGGTAATTGTTCCATTTTTGGATGCCCCAATTCAGTCAAACCATAAAACTCAAGTTTGGTTGGATACCAAAGAAATGTTTGGAGAAACTTTAGGAAAAAGTTGGATTTCTTTTTCAAAAAAAGTTGAAAACTACGGTGCTGCTGGGATAAAATTGGTCGAGGAAACACAATATGCTAACGAATTGGATGCTCTTAATGTGCTTTATGTTGCCTTGACACGACCTGTTGAACAATTGATTTTAATTTCTAATGGCGCAACTTCAAAGAAAGATTCTTATCCACAAATGATTCAAAATTACTTGAAACAAAAAAACGCTAAAGAGTCAGAGGTTTTTACTTTAGGGCAAAAACGACAGACATTTGAAAAAATAAAGGTAAATGAAAAGTCAAAAGTGTTTTCAATTGAACAAAAAGCAAATCCGTGGCAAAAAAAAATAAAGACATTGGCATTTACCCCCAACGATTTTAAGACAAACGCCGCAGAGGCATGGGGAATTTTGATACACGAATTACTTTCAAAAATAGAAATTGCTGAGGATGTTGACTGGGTAATTGAAGATGCCTCTGGGTTGGGTAAAATTGAATTGAAAGACAAAAAAATATTCAAGAAAATTTTGCGGAACATTGTTGATCACCCAGAATTAAAAAGTTTTTATTCAAATGATTTCAAAGTTTGGAATGAACGGGATATTCTGGTACCTAATGGTAAAAACATAAGACCTGATCGGCTTGTAAAACGTAACAAAGAATTGATACTAATAGACTACAAAACAGGGATGCAAAAAGAAGCGGATCATGAACAATTAATACAATATAAAAATATTGTTGGACAGGTATTTACAGACAAAAAAATAAAATGTTTTTTAGTTTACATCAAAAAAAATGATGCTCTTGAAGTTGAAATGGTTTGAAGCTTCGGGTAAATGTATTCTATCAAATTAACAATAAACTTCAAAAAACCTTAAAAATCTGAATATTTTTTTGTATATTAAAGGTGATACCTTTATTTTTGGGGGTAAATTCAGGGATACATTTAACATTAATTGATGAAAACAATCCAAAAAGTCTTAATCATATTTTGCCTAATGCTTTCATTTCAAAGTATTAATGCACAAGACAGAAGTAATCCTTGGTTAGTTTCCGTTGGCTTCAATGCAGTTGGTTTGCAAGGCGATTTAATAGGAAGCGCTTCTCTATCTGAGAGCGATTACAAATCAATGAGTTTTGGAGTACCTTCATTATCAGTTTTTAGATCAATTTATGGAGGTCTTTCTCTTGGGGCTCAGTTCTCGTTTAACTCGTTGAAAAGCGAAACGAACGTTTCAGATGCTAAATTTTCAACTATTGAAGGTGCACTTAAATATGGATTTGCAAGAGACTCAAAAGTTAGTCCATTTTTAAAAGCAGGTTTTGGTAGAACGTCTTTTGGAATAGGAAGCGATGATGGATTTAATGCAGCAACAAACGCTACGGATACATATTTCGGTGGTGCTGGATTAAGCTTCAAATTAGGTGATAAATTTGATGCTTTTGTAGAATCCAGTTACAGATCAACTCAAGATGCACCCGAAGGAAATTATTTTCAACATGTTTTTGGCGTAGCACTTAAGTTTGGTGGTGTTGATACCGATGGTGACGGTGTTTATGATAAAAATGATGAATGTCCCGATGTTCCTGGATTAGAAGAATTTGCAGGTTGTCCAGATTCTGATGGAGATGGCATTGCCGATAAAATTGACGCTTGCCCAGATAAAGCTGGTACTGTTGAAATGAATGGATGTCCTGATACTGATGGAGATGGGATTTCAGATATTGAAGATGCTTGTCCAGATCAAGCTGGTACTGTTGATATGAATGGCTGCCCAGATTCTGACAAAGATGGAATTAATGATAAAGATGATACTTGCCCTAACGAAGCAGGACCGATAGAAAACAATGGCTGTCCTTGGGGAGATATGGATAGAGACGGCGTACCAGATAAAGATGATGCTTGTCCGTCTTTGGGAGGTTCAGCATCTAATAATGGATGTCCCGAAATCCCAGAAGATATAATTTCTGAGTTACTTTCTGAAAGCTCTATGATCCAATTTATGGCATCGAGCTCAGTAATCAAAGGAGAAGAATCTAAAGGAGTTTTAAATAAAATTAAGACGATTTTGGAAAGCTATCCAAAAAGTGAAATCATTGTTGAAGGTTATGCTTCAAGCGATGGAAGTAAAGCTTACAATCAAAAACTTTCTGAGGCTCGCGCAGCCTCTGTTAAAGAAGCTTTAACTGCTTTGGGAACAGTCGGATCGCGTATTTCAACAATAGGTTATGGAGAAGATAAGCCCATTGGAGATAACAACCGAGCAGCAGGAAGAAAAATAAATAGAAGAGTTCAGTTTTCTGTCAGTAAAAAATAGAATTTTCTCAATACAGAAAAAAACCTTGCATTAGCAAGGTTTTTTTTTGCAATAATTTTAAATCAAGAGTAAAACATTTGAGTTCATTTTGTCTAAATTTAAGGGTGAAAACATTTTTAGAAGAAACCGTTACAGAGATCATCAAGAGTCATTCTAATATTGACGAACTCACAATTGTATTACCCAGTAGAAGAGCAGGTGTTTTTTTTAAAGATTCACTAACAGCTCAATTAAAAGTTCCTTCACTAGCTCCCAAAATTTTTAGTATTGAAGAATTCATACAAGAAATATCAACCCTAAGACTTGCACCCAATCTAACTGTTCTCATTGAATTTTATAATATTTATTGTGATCATACTCCCAAGGAATATTTAGATTCGTTTGATGAATTTACTCGATGGGCACCAGCACTATTAAAAGATTTTTCTGATTTAGACGCCTATTTGGTTAATGTATCTAATTCATTTGAATTCTTAAACTCCTATCATGAAATTGAAACATTTTTAGAAGATGAATCTAAATACATTAAGCAACAGTTTTTTTGGAAGACCCTTCATCATTATTTTGAACTTTATAAAACGTCATTACATTCAAAGGGGATAGGCACTCTTGGCATGCTTTTTAGAGAAGCTGTTGATTCAGTCGAAATTTATCTTCAACACACCCAAGCTTTTCATTATTTCATCGGGTTTAATGCGCTCAATACAGCAGAAACTAACTTACTTCAAAGTTTTTTAGAAGCTCAACGAGCCAAAATATTTTGGGATATTGATCATTTTTTTTACGAGGATCAACAACATGCTGCGAGTAGGTTTATTCAAAAACATCACAAGAAATGGACTTATTTTAGACAAAAAGATAAACCAATCTTTCCTAAAAATTTTGAGCAAGCAAAAAACATCAAAATTGTTGGGATTCCCAAAAATGTTGGGCAGGCCAAATACGCTGCCTCTATTCTAAAAGAATCTCTTTCGGATTCAAAAAATAATTCTAAGACTGCTTTGGTTTTGGGTAATGAAACTTTACTTATTCCAATTTTATCTGGACTTCCTCAGAATGAGACTAATTGGAATGTTACCATGGGCTATCCTTTATTAAACTCCCCTGTTGCTTCTTTTTTCAATCATCTTTTTGAAATGCATATGAAAGCATCATCTAATGGATTTTTTTACCAAGATGTTGTTCGTTTATTACGATTTGAATGGGTTCAAGATACATTAAAAACTAAGTCTAAAAAGGACTCCAGTTTTTTAGATTATTTATTTAATTCCAATAAGTTTTTTATTGGCAACGAGGACATCAAACCATTGTTAGATCATCCAATTGGTGTTATGATTTTTTCCTCTTTCAAATCTGGCATTGATTTCCTCGAGAAAATGTTATCGTTTACACATGAGATCCAAAAGTTTTTTAAGAAAGAAAAAAGACTGGAATATGAAATGTACCCAACCTATTTCAATTTAGTTGAAGAAGCACTACACCATTTACTTAATATGGGAGATACCCTAAAATCCATATACACAATTCAGGGGGTTCATTTTTTATGGAATGAATTGATTACCACTCAGTCTTTGGATTACATGGGTAATCCAATGGAAAGTGTTCAGATTATGGGAATGCTCGAAACCCGAGTTTTGGATTTTGACACCGTAATTTTAACAAATGTAAACGAAGGAATTCTTCCAGCTGGAAGGTCAACCCAAAGTATCTTTCCCTTTGAAATAAAAAAGAAATTTGGGCTTCCAACATTTTTAGATAATGATGCCATTTACACCTATCATTTTTATCGCTTATTACAACGGGCATCGAACATTATCTTACTTTACAATACCGAAAGTGATGGTTTATTTTCAGGAGAACCCAGTAGATTTATTCATCAACTTCGCTTTTTGGGTTTAGACCAACACAACATTACAGAGGAGGTGGTTTCTGGTCTAACTAAAAGTTTTACTCTAGAAAAGCTAGAAGTTTTGAAATCACCTGAAATCATAAGGGTACTTAATGAAAAAGCACAGTCGGGGTTTTCGCCCTCATCATTGGGTGTTTATTTAATAGACCCTCTACAGTTTTATAAGGAGAAAATACTCGGTGTTCGTGAGCAAGCTTTTTTTGATAATGCTCTTTCATTAATGGAAAGCGGAACAATTTCCCATGACGCCTTAGAGGAGCTCTACACACCTTATGTTGGCAAACCCATGAAAATGGAATATTACAAGGACCTAGAACAGCAAATAGCTCCTTTGTTGCTGAAACATTATCGAAAAGTTTTTGGAGGTGACAAAAAGATTTTCGGGAAAAATCTTTTGATGCTCAATGCACTTGAACAA
The DNA here is from genome assembly GCA_002708445.1 of Candidatus Arcticimaribacter sp. Lineage (GTDB taxonomy): Bacteria > Bacteroidota > Bacteroidia > Flavobacteriales > Flavobacteriaceae > Arcticimaribacter. Next base: position 21,745 of record PAOB01000016.1, on the reverse strand, counting down.
TCAATTTTAAAACTTTTTAGTACAGAAAAAGAAAAAATACAAAATGGAGCTAGTTTAATAATTTTAGACTTAGAAAAAGAATTCGAGTATCCATTGGATGTCCCTGGAATTGGGAAAATTGTTTTAAAAGGGAAAATTGATCGAATTGATCGTTTCAATGGTGTTTTTCGAATTGTTGATTATAAATTGGGGAAAATAGATGTTTCAAAACTAAAAATTTCAGATTGGGAGAATCTTAAAGGAGACATTAAACGCCTTGCTCTTTTTCAAATTTTACTTTATGCCTATGTAAACAAAGAGGTTTTAATTGATGAAACCTCAATTCAAGCTGGGATTATTAGTTTTAAAAGTATGGATCAATATCTTCTCCCTTTTGGTTACAAAAAGGATGGTAAACACGGACTTTCAAAAGAAATTAATTTAGATGTTTTGAATTCTTTTGAGAAATTTTTGGTAACACTCCTACAAGAAATATTCGATACTTCCAAGCCTTTTGCTGCTTTGGAAAACTAGTTAATTCATTTTAATTACTAAATTTACAAAGCAAATTATATTTTAAGTTGAAAATTATAGATGGCTGATAAAGATTCGAAAGAGAGAGCTCAACTAAATTGGTTTCTGAGGTTAATAACTCTTGGAGACCGATTTTCATATCAAGACTTTTTTGATCGTCTGAAAAAGGGTTTTGTTGAATTTTTGATCGTATTTTTTGGAGTTTTGGTTTCCTTTTCTGTTGAACAACAAGGAGAAAATTTTGATGATCGCGAAAAGAATGTTGATAACTTAATGAATCTTCGCGATGAGTTAAAAAGTATGCAATCTTACACACAAGAATATATTGGAGATAATGAGTGGGTAACGGAACTATATCGCCAGCAATATAACAGATGGGAACAGGATAATGATAGTATATTTATATTTTATGAAGAAGATCAAGAATTTCATTTTCCCTTGATGGCTTATTATACCAATCGTGACCCTTTCAATCCTCCTAGGGTAGTTTATGATGCCATTAAGCTGGATGGTACCTTTCGTTTTTTAGGTTCCGAGATTGGACGCTTGGTAAATGATAATTATGACGGTACATTTCTCAAATATTTAATGATTAATACAGATAAAGAAGAGAAAACTTCTATCGAACAATTTACTCACCGTCTGGCCCATCAATGGGTTTTTGATTTAAATAAAATTGATGTGGAGGACAATGATTTTTGGATAGAAAACAGACGTTATATCCAACAAGATCGCTTTGTTAAATACAATCTTTATAAACGTTTAGAGCTTTGGACACAAATTAATGAGCAGTTGAATACATACAATGACCTCTTGACAAAAAATATACGGGTACTAGACTCCGTTATCAATAAAAAGGAAGATGAGTGGACCATTATTTGGTGGTGGGGAGAGAAACCAAGCTGGCTACAAGCTTCCCCGAAATCAGAGCCGGAGGAACTCCAGGTCCAGGAACAGTTAGTTGACCAGTAAAGTATAAATCTTTTATTTTTTTACTTTTTAATTTAGGTCGCAGAAACGCTGTTTGTAAAAGTGTATTTGCCATTCCATATGCATTTCCTTTGTACGAATTGTATTCATTTATAAAATCATTTACACAAAAAGATTCTTTAAAAAGAACAGCATCTTTTATTGATTGTTTTGTTAAATGTTCCAGACGCTCCATAACGATGTTGAAATATTTTGTTCTTATTTCTTCGGTATCCTCAACCCCAGGTGCTATCGGAATCAAAAGGAAAATAGCCTCTTTACCCTCTGGTGCCATAGATTTGTCTGTCAAGGAAGGAAAATTACCGTAAAATAGTGGTTCTTTGGGCCACTCAGGCTCATCGTAAATGCTTTTAGCATGCTCGTCAAAATCAACATCAAAAAATAAGGTATGATGAGAAACATTTTTAACTTTTTTATCCAATCCAATGAAGAAAAGTAAGGAAGAGGGGGCAAACACTTTTTCGTCCCAATAAGCATCGCTGTAGCCCCTTTCGCTGGGATTTAATAGTGATTCGGAATGGTTGTAATCTGCTCCACTTACAACAACATCGGCATCAATTTGAGTACCGTTGGCAATTACACCTGTTGCTTTTCCGTTTTCAACACAAATTTTTTCTACTGTTTGATTGGTCTTGAACCGTACTCCAAGTTCTTTTGCCATTCTGACCATTCCCTCGACAACACTGAACATACCTTTGTCTGGATGCCATGTACCTAAACCAAAATCAGCAAAATTCATAAAATTATAAAAAGCAGGAGTATTGCTGGGCTTGGCACCTAAGAATAGGACAGGAAATTGAAGGATTTGAGATAACCTTGGATTGGAAAATTCTTTGGTCACCTCTTTTTTTATTGTGCTTAAAAAATATCCTGCTTTTTTAATCGTCGCAGGAGTTACTAATTCTAATGGGGAAATACCCGGGCGATACACTAAATCTTTTATTGCAATATTGTAATTATCTTCAGCTTTTTTAATGAACTTTTTTAATTTTAATGCACTACCTTTTTCTTCCAATTCAAAAGCAGTGTAAATTTTTTCAAGAGTATCACCGATCTTAATAGACTCCATTTGATCAAAATAAACTTCATATCCAGGATCTAATTTTTTTAGGCTGTAGTAGTCGCTTACTTTTCGATCAAAATCCCCAAAAAATTTCTCAAAAACATCGGGCATCCAATACCAAGATGGACCGATGTCAAATGTAAAGCCATCTTTTTTGAATTGACGTGCCCTTCCCCCTGGAGTTGAATTTTTTTCTAGTATTTGTACAGAATTACCCTCTTTAGCGAGGTAACAAGCTGCTGAAATTGAAGAAAAACCAGAACCAACAATTATGATATTCTTTTTCATATGGATAAAAAAACACTCTTATTCAAACGGAATATTCCAATTGAATTTATTTTAAGATTAGCTATCTCTCTTGCTTTTTGCCTCTCTTTCAATTCGAATTTCTTCCACAAATGAGGCTGAGATTACACCTGTTGGTATGGCAACTATTCCAATTCCTACCAATGAAATTAAAGTTGCAAACACTTTACCTCCAACTGTCACAGGATAAACATCCCCGTAACCTACAGTTGCTAGAGAAACGGTAGCCCACCAAATAGATTCTGTGATACTAGAAAACTTATCGGGTTGCGCTTCATTTTCCAAGTAGTAGATTGCGGAAGCAGAAAACAAAATGGTTAAAACCGATAAAAATAAAGTGAATATGAGTTCGGCTTTTACGCTGGATAAAGATTTTACAAATACTTTTAAAGAAGAACTGTTTCTTCCAAGTTTGAAAATTCTAGTAAGTCTAAATAATCTGAGGATACGTAAGAACCTTCCATCAATTTTGATGAATTGATTCAGGTAAAAAGGTAGAATCGAAATCAAATCAATAATCCCGAAAAGGCTGAATACATAGTCGGATACTCCTTTTTTTCCATTCGTTTGATGCGCATGAACAATCCTGTAAATGTACTCTGCTGAAAACACAAGAATGGATGCAAATTCGAAAAGGTAAAAGTAGTAGCCGTAAGTGTTGCGAATACTCACGTGAGATTCTAAAACCATTGCAATAACATTTACGATAATCAGAACGTAAATGAAACGATCGATGAAATTAAAAGACTTCAAATTAATTTTTTGATAAATCTCTTACAATCGCAATCACAACGATTATGGTAGTAATAATAACAACGTTCGCAACAAAAGTAGTAGTCATAATTAATATAGGTTTTAGAATATTTTCAAAATTACTAAAATCTTTTGATACAACTTTCATCTTTTCGCAGAAGAAATTTTATAAGTTAAATCGTCTACTTTTTTCTTCGTTTTCGCCTTCATACCTCTTATCTTTATTATTTAAAACTATTCATGGAAAATTACACCACACTAACTTTATTTCATTTTGAAAAAAATAAGTTTTGGGCTTTTAAACAAATGGGTATCGCCCCTTTGTCATTTCATAAAATTCAAGGCCTTCTTTTTGCTAGACTCATGGGTACAGGCGCAGGTAGTGGTTTTAGTTTATTTCCTGATTTTTCAACTTATGCTTTTTTAGGTGTTTGGGAAAATCCAAATGCGGCCTCTGTTTTTTTAGAGGATAGCACCTTTATGAAAAAGTACAAAAAGAACACCATAAAAATAAGAACCTTATTTCTTAAGCCCATTCAAAGCCATGGAAGGTGGGACGGAATAAATCCTTTTGAGTCCAAAATGAAGAACAAGGAGACACCTAAAGGCAAAATTGCAATTATTACTCGTGCAACCCTCAGATGGCAGCGGTTGTTGTCTTTTTGGGCTGCTGTTCCTAGAGCAAGTAAAGCAATTGAACAAGCAGTTGGTGTGCGCTATTACAAAGGCATAGGAGAGTGGCCTTTTATTCAACAAGCGACAATAAGTATTTGGGACAATATGAATGCAGTTCAGAATTTTGCTTACAAACAAAAAGCACATGCAGATATTGTAAAAGAAACTCGAAAAAAAAAATGGTACAAGGAAGATCTATTTTCGCGTTTTGAACTTTTGGAAGACATCATTCATGAGCAGTAAAGTAATTATCATAGGTTCAGGTGTAGCAGGACTTGCAACAAGTATCCGACTGGCTAGGAAAGGTTATGATGTTCAGGTTTTTGAAGCCAATTCTTATCCAGGCGGAAAATTAAGTGCTTTTAAGTTAGGAGCCTATCGTTTTGATGCAGGGCCTTCACTGTTTACCATGCCCCAGTTTGTTGAAGAACTTTTTGAAATCTGTGACGAAAACCCAAAGGATTATTTTGAGTATTCAAAAAAAGAAATCGGCTGTTCTTATTTTTGGGAGGATGGAACTCGTTTAAATGCCTACGACAATCAAGAGCTTTTTTTATCTGAAGTAGAATCTGTGCTGGGAGTTTCTCCAAAAGTGGTGGGAGATTATTTAAAAAAAGCAAAGAAAAAATATGATTTGACTGAATCTATTTTCCTAAAACGATCGCTACATAAATTAAAGTCTTTTTTAAATTCAAAAACCCTAAAAGCAATTTTACAAATCAGGACTCTCGAATTAGGGAAAAGCCTCCACCAAATAAACTTAGAACAACTAAAAGAACCGCATTTGGTACAGTTTTTCGACAGATTCGCAACTTACAACGGTTCTAATCCATATCAGACCCCAGGGATCATGACCCTGATTCAGCATTTGGAAAATCATTACGGAACCTTTGTCCCTAAAAAAGGAATGGAATCCATCACAAGTTCTTTGTTTGAATTAGCTAAGCGTCAAGGCGTAGATTTTCATTTTAATGAAAAGGTAAATCAAATTGTTGTCGAGAACCAAAAGTCTGTTGGGGTAAAAACCGCTAATGCATTTTATCCAGCAGATAAGATATGTTCTAATATGGATATTTACCCTACCTACAAACAATTGTTAAATAAAAAATTTGAACCCTCTAAAATTTTAGAGCAAGAACGATCGAGTTCAGCCATTATTTTTTATTGGGGAATCTCCAGAGAATTTAGGGAACTTGACTTGCACAATATTTTTTTCTCGGATGATTATGAAAAAGAATTCAAGGCTATTTTTGAAGAAAAAAAGGTAACCGAAGACCCGACCATTTATGTCAACATAACATCAAAAGATATTTCATCTGATGCTCCCAAAGGATGCGAAAATTGGTTTGTAATGATTAACACACCTCCAGATAGCGGTCAAGACTGGAACGAAATAGTAGAGTTTGTTCGGGTAAATGTATTGAAAAAGTTAAGTAGAATTTTAGAGGTAAACCTTCAAGATTTCATTGTTGAAGAAGACCTCTTGACTCCACCCTCAATTCAACAAAAAACAGAATCTCATCAGGGAGCTTTGTACGGTTCTTCTAGTAACGCAAAAATGGCAGCTTTTTTGAGGCATCCAAATTTTTCTCAGCAAATTAAAAATCTATATTTTTGTGGAGGAAGTGTTCATCCTGGTGGAGGAATTCCACTTTGTTTATTGTCTGCAAAAATTGTTTCAGATCAAATACCCCATAAAAATTAGATGAAAGTGAGAGGACTTATCGATACCCAAATAATAGCCATTGCAATAATATGGTTATTTCATGTAAGCGGGATCATTGGAATTCTTTATGGAAACTCTCAGTGGTTTGTTGAAGCGACCCCCATCAACCTTTCAATATGTTTTTTTCTTCTGGTTTTAGTGTGTTGGAAAACTTCAGGATTCATAAAAATTTCAATACTCAGCTTTACCATAGGAATGTTAGCAGAAATGTTGGGAGTTAACTACGGATACATATTTGGACCCTACCAATATGGAGAAGCTCTGGGATGGAAGTTGTACGGAGTACCCATATTAATTGGGGCCAACTGGAGTATTTTAACAATATGCTCAGCAGCAATTTCATCTCAGTTGTACGATCAACTTGTCCCTAGAATCCTCATAGGTCTGAGTTTGATGATTTTATTGGATTTTATGATAGAACCTATTGCACCCATACTCGATTTTTGGGAATTTGAAGGTGGAAAAGCACCCCTACAAAACTATTTTGGTTGGTTTTTGGTTGCACTTCCGCTTCAATTTTTTTATCATTTTTGGAAAGTTGATATCAAACACTGGTTTACTCATCATCTATTTTTGTTGCAATTATTATTTTTCATGATTTTATTGTTAAAAATAAATACCTTACAAAATTTGCTATGAAAAGACTGTTTATCAGATGTATTTGTTTTCTTGTACTTACTTGCTGTGAATCGGTTACTCATAAAACTGAAAAAGAGGAAGGAACCGTTCGAGATCCCGCTGTAAACCCAATTGAAGCGACAACTCGTAAAAAAACATTTTATGCACCCAAAAGCAAAAGTGTTTTAGACTCTACATTAAATAAAAATAAGGTGTATTCTCGCTTTAAAACCTCAGTGGAAGCTCTAAAAAAATTGGATCCTCAAGAAGGTATAGAGTTTTATTTAAAAGGAGCGATAAGATCTACCGAAGAGTTGTTGAATGTAGTCTTGGTTGACCCATATGAAGTACCGGCAGTCAAGAGCAGATTGCGTGTTGTCAAAACTCATCTTTTACGATCCAGATATTACACCCAGGAGGAAGATATGGAGTCACTTAATTCTGCACTCAACGATCTTTTTGATTCGTACAACATATTACTAATGAGAATAGATGATATCGCTCAAAACGATATTGACCTAGAAAAAAACAAGTTTGAAGTAGAAAAGAAAAAAATTGAAAAATTAGAATAGAAAAGATCAACTTACCCTTTTTTCTTCTCTTTGACTTAGGGTTTGTTTTTCAAAAGTTTGGTTAGTCAATAAAGAATTTTTGAGCTTATCAATAAAACGAATTAGTTTTTCTTGAGTGTTTGTATTTTTCTCAACGTCCATGATTTTGAAAAGGTATTTGATGATGGATTCATCTTTCTCCATTGCTTTAGTAAATGCATTTTGCTTTTCGGTTGCTAAACTCGAAATCATAATTTCTCCTCGATTGTGATTTTGAAGAAATAATTCACTAAGTTTAAAGCCTTTCTCATCTAGAATAGACAATAAGTCATTGTAAATTCGATTTCTAACAGTAGCCTGAAGATTCAAAAAACGCTTGTACTCTGGAAGGTGTTGCTTATCGGCAGATTTTAAGTACGATAACTTAGCTGAACGACATTCAGATAATGTAACTTGGTACAATTCAATAATATGTTTACTAGCCAACACTTATGGTTTTTATTAAATTTACCAATAACTCTTANATCTTTAAAAANAAGCTTTAAGATAATATTAACAAATTTTGAACTTTAAAGTGATAAGCAAAATCTTTTGTAAATTTATCAGATGAAACCTGTCGATCAATAGTATTAATTCCACTGAAAATAGGGGGTTTACAACCTAATTGGTCGGCCATTTGATTGTAGTATTTTTTTCTACTTGGGTGATAAGGAGTTACACAGTTATAAACATTGTTGACAATTTTACGGTTTATCAAAGAGCTTATGATTTGAATACAATCAGTCAAGTGGATCAAATTTACACTTCCATTGGGGTTGTCAACGAATGTTTTTTTGCTCAGTTGAAAAACAGGATGCCTGTCCGCTCCAATAAGCCCTCCCATTCTGAGTATGGTTGTATTAAATTCTGGAGTATTGATTAACAAATTCTCACAACTTACGAGTTGATTCCCCGATATCGACTCTGGAAGTAATGGACTTTCTTCGGTTAATACTCCAGACTGATTTCCATAAACCGAAGTGCTGCTAATAAAAACAACTTCTTTAATATTATGATTGATACAGGCTTGTTTACAATGTTGTATCATTAAATCAAACCTTTTTTTAGGGTTTGATCTCAACCCAGGGGGGATGTCAATAATGACTAGATCTAGCTCATCGAAAAAACTTAAATCACCGCCAATACCATCTTTCGAAACTTCCAGTAAATAAGGAGTAATTTTTTTTGAATTTAATACCGATATTTTTGACTCAGAGGTTGTACTCCCGCTCACACGATGTCCAAATTTCAATAAGTACTCTGCCAGAGGAAGCCCTAGCCAACCACACCCCAAAACACCAATTTTTTTTGACAAGATTTTTAAATTTAAAATATGATTTAAAGATAAGGAGAAGTTCAAAATAAAAGAGATTAAATCTATTAGGAATCACATTTTAAGACCATCAAAGCGATTGAAAAATAAGGATCAATTTATTTTTTCATAACTTAGGGATAACCAAAAACAATGATTATGGCAGTTAAAAGTTTTCAGGGAGAGCGCGAGACAAAGAAAAAAGTTGAGCAACCAACAGTTTTGGTAAAGGACATTATGACAACAAATTTAGTCCTTTTTACTAGGGATCAATCCATTCATGAAGTAATGAATGCTTTCATAAAGAACAAAATATCTGGAGGCCCAGTAGTAGACAGTCGTGGGAAGCTTATTGGAGTAATATCAGAAGCGGACTGTATGAAAGAAATTTCGGACAGCCGATATTTTAATATGCCTATTTTGGATAAAACAGTTGGTCATTTTATGACAAAAGAAGTAGAAACTTTGCCAGCATCAATGACATTATTCGATGCTGCTTCTAAGTTCCACGATACCAGCAGAAGGAGGTTTCCTGTTCTTGAAAATGGAAAGCTGGTTGGACAAATTAGTAGGAAAGATATTGTGATTGCAGCAATCAATATGAAGAGTCAAAGCTGGCGCTAATCAAAAATGTCTTTGGCGGATCTAAATGTATTGGCATGGGCATCAATAATTATTTTAAGATCTTTCGAATATCCCCCGCCCATACTGCATTGAACGGGAATATCATGTAATTTACATTGCTCAAAAACATAAAAATCTCTTTGTTTACAACCGTTGATTGTCATACCAATTCGCCCCAATTTGTCTGTTTCTAAAACGTCAACTCCACTTAAATAAAAAATAAAATCAGGTTTGACTTCATCAATCAACTTGGGTAAAGTCTTTTCCAAAAGATCAATAAATTCACCATCCGAACAGTTGTCTTCAAGTTCTAAATCTAAATTACTTTGTTCTTTTTTAAAAGGGTAGTTTTTTTTACCATGCATTGAAAAAGTAAATACATTGTAATTGTTTTCAAAAATTTTTGCTGTACCATTGCCTTGATGAACATCCAAGTCGATTATCAAAATAGTATCAACCAGTTTTTGATCTAAAAGATACTGAGCAGCAATTGCTTGATCGTTTAACAAACAAAAGGCCTCGCCATGACTTTTAAAAGCATGATGAGTTCCCCCAGCAATATTCATAGCAATCCCTGAATTTATTGCCTTTAAAGCTCCTTGAACAGTTCCTCCTGCAATGATAAATTCTCTTTCGATGAGTTGTTTGCTTCGCGGGAAACCAATTTTCCGAAGCTCTTTTTTATTCAAATCGAGTTTCAAAAGTTTGGACACATAATCTGGATGATGAATCCTTTCTACAGCAGATTGATCTGCAGCTATTGGACTAAAAAAGTCTTCTGAACTGCAAGTACCCTCATAAATCAATTGTTTTGGGAGTAAATCGTATTTTTCCATCGGAAACCGATGTTTTGAAGGAAGGGGCAGTTGATAAATTGGATGAAAGGCAATATTGAGCAAACTCAATTTTATTAATTTATTTCAAATCCATTATTAACACTGCTGTCTTCGGGGCCAACGACAATAAGTTTTCCATCCTTGTTTTCGGTCATAAGTAACATTCCTAGACTTTCAACTCCTTTTATGGTTCTGGGAGCTAGATTGGCTAAAACAGTTACTTTTTTCCCAATCATTTCCTCTGGGGTGTAGCTTTGGGCAATACCCGATACAATTGTTCTTACTTCAAAACCGAGATCTACTTTTAGGGTTAGTAATTTTTTAGTTTTTTTAATCTTTTCAGCTTCAACAACGGTACCTGTTCGAAGATCCATTGCGTTAAAATCTTCAAAACTTATGTTTTCTTTTACTGGGGGTAATTCGAAATTAGCTTCTGAATTACTTTTTTTGGAGGCTTCAAGTTTATCCAACTGCAGTTGAATGGCATTATCATCGATCTTAGAAAAAAGAAGTTCCTGACTCCCAATAATATGCCCTGCTGATAAAACATCTGTACAAGTTGCAATTGCATTCCAGTCATTAGGATTACTAATGTTTAGTATACCTTTTAATTTTTTTGCACTGAATGGCAAAAAGGGTTCTGTAACAGTTGCAAGAGTAGCGGCAATCTGTAGGGCAATATTCATAATTGTTTTTACCCGCTCTGGGTCTACTTTTATTATTTTCCAAGGTTCTTGGTCTGCCAAATATTTATTGCCCAATCGAGCCAAATTTATAAGCTCTTGACTGGCTTCTCTAAAACGGTATCGTTCAATACTGCTCCCTATGATAGCAGGAAAAGCCCTCATCTTATCCAATGTTTTCTCGTCTTCTTGAGTTAAATTTTTTCGTGCAGGAACACTTCCTTTATAATATTTTTGGGTCAAAACACTCACTCGGTTGATGAAGTTTCCGAAGATTGCAACCAATTCATTATTATTTCTTGCCTGAAAATCTTTCCATGTAAAATCGTTGTCCTTTGTCTCGGGAGCATTTGCGGTTAAAACGTACCGCAAAACATCCTCTTGACCAGGAAATTCCTCTAGGTACTCATGTAGCCAAACCGCCCAATTCTTGGAGGTAGATATTTTATTTCCCTCTAAATTTAAAAACTCATTTGCGGGAACATTTTCTGGTAATATGTAATTTTCTGAAGCTTTTAGAATACACGGGAAAATAATACAGTGAAAAACAATATTATCTTTTCCAATAAAATGGACTAGGAAGGTTTCTTTGTCTTTCCAATAAGGTTCCCAATCTTTATTGTTTTTTGCAGCCCATTCTTTGGTCGAAGAGATGTATCCTATGGGAGCATCAAACCAAACATACAAAACTTTTCCATCAGCACCATCAACAGGAACAGGGATACCCCAATCTAAATCACGAGTAACAGCCCTGGGTCGGAGTCCATCATCTACCCATGATTTTACTTGTCCATAAACATTAGGTTTCCAATCATTTTTATGTCCTTCAATAATCCATTTCTTCATAAAGTCTTGGTACTGATCTAAGGGTAAAAACCAATGTTTTGTCTTTTTCAAAACAGGTATGGCACCAGATAAGGTTGATTTTGGATGAATCAATTCAGTAGCATTTAAAGAACTTCCGCATTGTTCACATTGATCTCCGTAGGCTTCAGGGTGCTGACACTTGGGACATGTACCTGTAACAAATCGATCAGCTAGAAATTGATTGGCTTCAGGATCGTACAATTGTTCGGTTACTTCCTCAGAGAACTTTCCAGTTTCATTCATTTTTGTAAAAACTTCTGAAGCTGTTTCGTGATGAATTTCTGATGAAGTACGGGAGTAATTGTCAAATGAAATCCCCAACTGATCAAATGAATTACGAATCATTTTATCGTATTTATCAATTATCTCTTTTGGGCTGACCCCTTCTTTTTTTGCTCGTATTGAAATGGCAACCCCATGTTCATCACTCCCACAAATAAAGGCAACATCTTTTTTTTGAGCACGCAAATAACGACTGTAAATATCAGCTGGAACATACACTCCAGCTAAGTGTCCGATGTGAATAGGACCGTTTGTGTAGGGAAGTGCAGCAGTGATTGTGTATCTTTTTGCAGTAAGTGGCATAAAAATAATTTTTACAAAAATAAGTCTTTTTTCTTTGGCGGTTTACTATTTTGTGTAGGTCAATCCAAATTTATTATAAGTGAATCCTACACTTTCGGTCAAATTGCTGAACAAAAAGCTTCAGCATATCTCAAAAATAAAGGGTGCACAATTTTAGAACAGAATTACAGATACCGAAAAGCAGAGATTGACATCATTGCTACTCAAGATGATTTTATTTTTGTTGTTGAAGTAAAAGCACGATCATCATCTTTTTTTGGAAACCCAGAATCTTTTGTCAGTAAGAAAAAAATTCAGCTGTTGATTATGGTAATAGACGCCTACATTCAAAATAAAAAACTTCAGGGAGAGGTTCGCTTAGAAATCAGTACTTATTTAGTTGATAAGGGTCAATGGAAGCGAGAACACATAGAAAATGCCTTCTATCCTTTTTGAAAAATTGTTACAAAAAAAACAATTTGTATTTATTTTCATATTTTTGCTTTGTATTTAACAATTTTATCAATGAAAACAATTGCTTCAGTGGTTGAGAATTACATCAAAACCAAACCTTTTTTGTCAACAGCCCTATCACAGGGAATCATAAATTTAACTTCTTTGGCAAGACAAATTCAACCTGAAATTGAAATTGCACTTCAAAAAGAAGCACGAAACGGAGCAATAGTTATGGCTTTAAAAAGAATTTCAGATAATATGGAATTTCTTTCAACGCACAAGATTGTAAAGGTTTTGAGAGAAATAGGAGACATCACAGTTCGGTCATCACTGGTTGATTACAGTTTTAAAATCTCGGACACCTTACTGAGTGCTCAAGCTTCCTTTTTGTCTCAGGTAAACGACAATAAGTCTGCTTTTTACACTTCTTCAAGAGGAGTTTCAGAATCCAATATTGTCATAAGTAGTAATATGAGTCATTTGGTTGAAACCTTTTTTAGCAAGGAGCTTTTACTCGAAAAATCTGAAAATTTATCCTCAGTTACAATAAAGCTCCCCACAGAGAATGTCAACATCCCAGGGATCTATTATTTTATTTTTCAACGTTTGTCTTGGGAAGGAGTTAATATTACACAAGTCATCTCAACTTCTAATGAATTTACAATTCTGGTAGATGAAGATTCAGTAAACACAGCCTTTAAAGTGATTAAGGACCTTAAGTCACTCTAGGTCAGGTAACAGATCGATAGCTTGTTTTACAGAACTTACTTTGTTAAAGGCGAGTCGCAATCGTAAACCATTTTTGGTTTGTTTTTCTTTCATATTTACCCGATTTGGATTTTGTTGAACCCAAAGTAAGAGTTGGTGGAAACGATCGCTTTTGTAGAATGCACTTTCTTGATTAGCAATAAAATATCCAATGCATTGATTTTTTTTGAGTAGAATTCGTTCAATTTCCAAATGAGCAGCTTTCCATTTCAAACGGACACTATCCAACAAAGCTTCTGCTTGATGAGGCAAGGCTCCAAATCGATCTTCAATCTCTTTTTGGTATGCTTCTAATTCATCCTCAGCCTTCAAAGTTCCCAGGCGGTTGTAAAGGGTAAGACGTTCACTTACGCTATTGATGTAGTGGTCTGGGAAAAGCACTTCTAGGTCTATGTCAATTTGAATCTCCTTGACAAAGGTTTTTGGATCTCCTTTTTTGGACTTACCGTACAAGGATTTGAATTCATTTTCTTTCAACTCTTCAATAGCCTCTTTCAGAATCTTCTGGTAAGTTTCAAATCCGATATCGTTTATGAAACCGCTTTGTTCTCCTCCAAGTAAATCCCCTGCTCCTCGAATCTCTAAATCTTTCATGGCAATTTGAATGCCAGATCCCAAAGCTGCAAATTGTTCAATGGCTTGAATTCTTTTTTGAGCATCACTCGATAAGGCGCTGTAGGGTGGAGTTATAAAATAACAAAACGCTTTTTTATTACTTCTACCAACACGACCTCTCATTTGATGGAGATCACTCAACCCAAAATTTTGTGCACTGTTGATGAAAATGGTATTGGCATTGGGAACATCCAAGCCGTTTTCAATAATAGTTGTTGCTACTAAAATATCGTAGCCACCATCCATAAATTGTAAAAGATTTTCTTCCAGTTTTTTCCCATCCATTTGACCATGACCAATCCGAATTCGAGCGTCAGGAACAAGGCGTTGAAGCATACCAGCAACCTCGGTGATGTTTTCCACTCGATTGTGAATAAAAAAAACTTGACCCCCACGTTGTATTTCATAAGAAATACTATCTCGAATAAACTCTTCGTTAAAACGAATCACCTCACTTTCAATGGGGTATCGATTTGGTGGGGGTGTAGCGATAACGGACATGTCTCTGGCCGCCATTAAACTGAATTGAAGCGTGCGAGGAATGGGAGTGGCAGTAAGTGTTAATACATCAACATTGGTTTTGAGCGCTCGGAGTTTTTCTTTGACAGCAACCCCAAATTTTTGTTCTTCGTCAACAACCAAAAGCCCAAGATCTTTAAACTCCACACCTTTACCAACCAATTGGTGGGTACCAATCAAAATATCAATTTTCCCAGCCTTGAGGTCTTCGATTATCAGTTTTTTGTCTTTTGCAGAACGGAAGCGGTTGAGGTAATCTACCCGTACAGGAAAGTTTTCTAGGCGCTTAGAAAAATTCTTAAAATGCTGAAAAGCTAGAATGGTAGTTGGAACTAAAACAGCAACTTGTTTGCTGTTATCAACTGCTTTGAATGCTGCTCGAATGGCAACTTCAGTTTTTCCAAAACCAACATCTCCACAAACCAATCGGTCCATAGGTTGCTCACTCTCCATATCTTTTTTGACGTCGGCAGTGGCCGAACTTTGATCTGGAGTATCTTCAAAAAGAAAAGAAGCCTCTAGTTCGTGTTGTAGATAACTGTCTGGATCACATGCATGACCAATTTTTTGTCGTCTTTTTGCATAAAGTTCAATTAGATTAAATGCGATTTGTTTAACCCGAGTTTTCGTTTTCTGTTTTAGACTTTTCCAAGCAGTTGATCCCAGTTTGTAAATCTTAGGAACCTTTCCATCTTTACCATTAAACCGAGATATTTTGTGCAAAGAGTGAATACTGAGGTACAGAATATCGCGGTCTGCATAAACAAGCTTGATTGCCTCCTGTTGATTCCCCTCAACATCAATTTTTTGAAGACCACCAAACTGACCAATACCATGATCAATGTGGGTCACATAATCCCCTACTTTTAGGTGGGTAAGCTCCTTTAGGGTTAGCGCTTCTTTTTTAGCCCTAGTGGTTTTGAGTTGGTATTTGTGATACCGTTCAAAAATTTGATGATCGGTAAAACAAGCAATCTTAGCGTCAACGTCTTCAAAACCTTGAAAAAGGGGAGTAACTACGGTTTTGTAATGGACAATTTCTTCACCTTCCTCAAAAATATCATTGAACCTTTGAGCTTGTTGATCACTTGCACAACAAATGTAGTTTTGATAACCCTTTTGGTGGTTGTCGTTGAGGTAATTGATCAAACGATCAAACTTTCGGTTGAAAGCGGGTTGGGGACTTTGTTTAAAGAAGATTTTTTCTTGCTTAGGTAGTGTATTAGTCTTGCTCAAACTCACCATAGAAAGTGAGGTGGCTGTTCGAATAAAATCTTCTTTTGACGTAAATAAAATATCAGGAGCTAAATGTTGGGTTTCGGTTTCTAATTGTTCAAAACTTGCCACTGCCTCTTTAAAATAGTATTCTATTCGAGCACCGATAAAATCAAAATTTTGAGCAATTAACAATCCTTTGGGAGCAATTACCTCAATCAAGTTTTTTCTCTTGGCTTTGGTAAAACCTTCTGAGGTATTTGGGAGTAACTGAATTTTATTGCGGGGAGAAATAGAAAGTTGAGTAGCTACGTCAAAACTCCTCAAGCTCTCTACCCGATCGTCATAAAATTCAATTCGGAAGGGATGTTGATTTGAAAAAGAAAACACATCGATAATTCCACCTCGAACAGAAAACTCTCCTGGTTGGGTTACGAAATCAACTCTTTCAAATTGATATTCGAAAAGTACTTCGTTTACAAAATCAATTGAAAGCGTACTGTCTTTTACAATTTCAAGTGTATTTCTTTTTAAGGTAGATTGATAAACTACTTTTTCGAAAATAGCCTGCGGGTAGCTGACTATGAGTTTTGGTTTTTTAGAATTCCCCAACTTGGTTAAAACCTCTGATCGAAGCAACACATTAGCGTTGTCTGTCGTTTCTGTTTGATAGGGTTTTCGATAACTCGAAGGAAAAAAAAGGACGTTGTCATTTCCAAGAATCCGTTCAAAATCGTTGAGTTGGTAAGCAGCTTTTTCGCGATCCTCACAGATAAAAAGCATTGTTTTACTTACCGTTTTAAAGCTGTTTGCTAGTGCAAAACTGATCCCAGAACCTACGGTTCCTTTCAAAAATAAACAAGAATCATCCTTTAAAAGTAGCTCTTCTAGCGCTTTTTGATTTTGGGTATCCGAGAAAGAAGTGATCAAAGATTCGATCCGAATTATTTTTTGCAAAGATAGGTTCATTTTTTTTCTTTTCCTCTTTTCTTCAGCATATGTATTGAAAAGCATAACCTTTTATGCACATTCATTTTTGTAGTTGTTCCAAAAAATAAATAGGAATTTTTATTTCACACAAATCAGTTAATAACTCCCCATAAAACATGTTTAATCCTACAATTGAATTTGTTATTTTCGTTTACATGTTTATCATCTTCGATACCGAAACAACAGGACTTCCAAAACGTTGGAATGCGCCTTTATCTGATTCTGAAAACTGGCCCCGATGTATCCAAATTGCATGGCAAGTTCATGATGCAAGAGGCGAGTTGGTTTCACATGAAGATTATTTGATAACCCCCGATGGGTTTACTGTGCCTTTCGATGCAGAACAGATTCATGGAATATCCACAGAATTGGCTCTTGATCAGGGTCGACCTNTGGAGGAGGTGTTGAATCTTTTTACTCAAGCTTTATCTCAAGCGGATTATGTTGGGGGTCATAATGTAAGTTTTGACCTCAATATTATGGGAGCTGAATACTTACGTATTGGAGATCATAATCCTTTGGAGAATGTCCAAGTTATTGATACCTGTACCGAAGAAACAGCAATCTTATGTAAGATTCCTGGTGGGCGAGGAGGTAAATTTAAGCTTCCGACCCTAACCGAGTTGTATGTTCATCTTTTTGGAACTGGCTTTGGTGAGGCTCATAACGCAACTGCAGATGTTGAGGCAACCACCCGTTGTTTCCTAGAATTGCTTCGTAAAGATGAATTACATCCCAAAGTTTTAGCAGGGAAAAGAGATCTCCTTAATGCTCTACAAGAACAAGAAGACACCATATCGTTAATTGGATTAACGCATCAAAACTTAAAAGAAGCTTCAAAAAAACTAGTTCAAGCAGAAGAATCTACCCCAGGAAAACCATTGTCGGAGACTTTGAGTCCAGAACTTGAAGGAGCACCTTTTGTACACTTACACAATCATTCTCAATTTTCGGTACTTCAAGCGACTTCCAAAATGAGTCAAATGGTTGAGATTGCTTCAAAGCATCAAATGCCAGCCATAGCCCTTACCGATCACGCAAATTTGATGGGGGTGTTTCATTTCATAAAAGCGATAAATAACCACAACAAAGAGGCGGATTCAGAAGCACAAATCAAACCCATTGTGGGTTGCGAGTTTTATGTTTGTGATGATCACAAAGATAAAACTCGTCGTGACGATGGCTATCAAATTGTATTCCTAGCCAAGAATAAAAAAGGCTATCACAATTTGGCCAAGATGACGTCCATTGCCTATGTTGAAGGTTTTTATTACGTTCCAAGAATTGATCGTACCATTGTTGAACAATACAAAGAAAATCTCCTTGTCTTGACTGGAAACTTGTACGGTGAAGTGCCTTCAAAGATTTTAAATATTGGAGATCGTCAGGCAGATGAAGCTTTACAATGGTGGCACCAAATGTTTGGAGAAGATCTTTACATTGAGATTATGCGTCATGGACAAGAAGACGAAAAACGAGCAAATGAGGTTTTGATTTCTTTGTCTCAGCAATATCAAATTCCTTTGATTGCTTCAAATAACACCTATTATGCTGACAAAGAAGAAGCCAATGCTCATGACATTTTACTTTGCGTAAAAGATGGTGAAAAACAAGCAACACCGATTGGTAGAGGGAGGGGGTTTCGATACGGTTTTCCTAACCAAGAATACTACATCAAGTCGCCCCAGAAAATGAAGTCTTTGTTTGAAGATTTGCCCGAGGCAATTTTGAACATTGAGTCCTTGATTGATAAAATTGAGCCTTTTAAATTGGCTCGAGAAGTGTTGCTTCCAAAATTCGATATCCCAGAAGAATATTTAGTTCAAGAAGACCCAGATGGAAAACTAGGAGAAAATAATTTTCTTCGCCATTTAACCTATGAGGGGGCTAAAAAAAGATACGGCACACTGACCGATGAAATAAGGGAGCGAATTGATTTTGAGTTAAGTGTTATTGCCAATACAGGTTACCCTGGGTATTTTCTGATTGTTCAAGATTTGATAGCAGCAGCCCGAGAGATGGGGGTTTCGGTTGGGCCTGGTCGAGGGTCAGCAGCTGGATCTGTTGTTGCCTACTGTTTGTGGATTGTTAATTTGGATCCCATCCAGTACAACCTTCTTTTTGAGCGTTTCCTCAACCCCGACCGGGTTAGTATGCCCGATATTGATATTGATTTTGATGACGAAGGTCGTGGAAAGGTAATGGATTATGTAATCGAAAAATACGGTTCAAATCAGGTAGCACAAATCATAACTTATGGAACTATGGCTGCAAAATCCTCTATTCGAGATACTGCTCGTGTGTTGGATTTAGCATTGAATGAAGCTGATCGGATTTCTAAAATGTTACCCAACATCAAGCTGTCTAAGATTTTTGGACTTGATGAAAAAGAACTTCAGAAAAACCTTAGAGCCGATGAGTTTCAAAAAGTAAAAGAATTTTTATCCCTTGCAGAAGAAACAAGCTTGTCTGGAGAAACCATACAACAAGCCAAGGTTTTGGAGGGTTCCTTGCGAAATACTGGAATCCATGCTTGTGGGGTAATCATTACTCCAGACGATATTACCAAATTTGTTCCTGTTGCAACAGCAAAAGATTCTGATTTGTTTGTAACACAGTTTGACAATTCAGTGGTAGAAGATGCAGGCTTGTTGAAAATGGACTTTTTAGGATTAAAAACCCTAACTTTAATTAAAGACACTGTCAAGTTGGTTAAATACAAACACAACATAGACCTAGATCCAGACGCCTTTCCTTTGGACGATGTCAAGACTTATGAGCTTTTTCAACGTGGAGATACTGTTGGGATTTTTCAATATGAATCTGCTGGAATGCAGAAATATTTAAAGGATTTAAAACCTACTGTCTTCGCAGATTTGATAGCAATGAATGCGTTGTATCGTCCAGGCCCCCTTGAGTACATTCCTAGTTTTGTAGCTCGTAAAAATGGGAAGGAAGAAATTTCTTACGATTTGGAAGGTATGGAAGAGTACCTTAAGGAGACCTATGGGATAACCGTTTATCAAGAGCAAGTGATGTTGCTTTCTCAAAAACTTGCTGGCTTTACCAAAGGAGAGGCAGATGTTTTGAGAAAAGCAATGGGTAAAAAAATTCATGCACTGCTGGCTAAATTGAAACCACAATTCATTGAGGGAGGAACAGCTAAAGGACATCAGGCAGAAAAATTAGAGAAAATATGGAAAGACTGGGAGGCGTTTGCATCCTATGCGTTTAATAAATCACATTCGACCTGTTACGCTTGGATTGGATATCAGACTGCCTATTTAAAAGCACATTACCCTGCCGAATACATGGCTGCCGTTTTATCGAATAATATGAGCGACATCAAGCAGGTAACTTTTTTTATGGAAGAATGCCGCCGAATGGGACTCAATGTACTTGGTCCCGATGTTAACGAATCCTTTTACAAGTTTACCGTAAACGACCAACAAGCTATTCGCTTTGGTATGGGCGCCATAAAAGGAGTTGGGAAAGGAGCAGTAGAGACTATTATTGAACATCGAAAAGATGCACGTTACTCATCTGTATTTGATTTGACCAAAAGAATTGATTTACGAGCAGCAAATAAAAAAGCGCTTGAAAACTTAACATTAGCAGGGGGGTTAGATTCATTTGGAAACTGCCACCGTGCACAATATTTTAATCCCGACGGAGATGGAATAATTTTTCTGGAGAAAGCAATCCGCTATGGGGCAAAATATCAAGAAAATCTGAACTCCTCTCAAACCAATCTGTTTGGAGATGATAGTGAAGAACAGATTCAAGAAATTAAAATTCCCGACTGCGAATCATGGGGTACTTTAGAGTTGTTGAAAAAAGAAAAGGCAGTTGTCGGAATTTACATATCTGCTCATCCTCTAGACGACTTCAAACGTGAGATGAAATATTTTTCTTCTGCTACTTTTGATGTTTTAAATAATTTGGATCCCCTAATCAACAGAGATCTGAGTTTTGGTGGGATTATCAATGATGTGGAACATTTGGTGAGCAAAACCGGAAAAGGGTGGGGTAAGTTTTCTATCGAAGATTTTTCTGATCAATATGAATTCAAAATCTTTGGAGAAGATTATTTAAAATTCAGACACTTCATACTGCCTAATAATTTTGTTCGCTTACGTATTCGAGTTGCCGAGGGATGGAGGAATCGTGAAACAGGACAACTAGGACCTCCAAGAATTCAATTTAATAATTTCGAAATGTTACACGATACTCTGAAAACCAATGTTAAGAAAATTACGTTGATGTTTGAAGTAAAACAACTCAACGAAGAAAGGGTAAGTGAACTAAAAAAGGTTTTTAGCTCTTTTAAAGGAGAAAAGCCACTGTATGTTGATGTTTTTGATACAGAAGAGAAAATTAAACTAACTCTCCCCAGCAGAAAGCAACGTCTCGAGGTTAATAATGAATTGCTTTCCGTTTTGGAAGAACAAAAAATACCCTATCAATTAAATTAGGATTTATGATTTAATAATTAGAAAATCAGATGCTGAGACTATCTTATGCTTAAAAAAAAAGATACATTTGTAAAAAATAAATAATATTATGGCTTTAGAAATAACAGATGCAAACTTCGATGAAATTGTTTTAAAATCTACTAAACCTGTATTGGTTGACTTTTGGGCAGCATGGTGTGGACCTTGCCGTATGGTAGGGCCAATAATTGAAGAGATTAGCACTGATTTTGAAGGAAAGGCAGTAGTAGGGAAACTTGATGTGGATTCAAATCAAGAATTTGCTGCTAAATATGGAGTTCGAAATATCCCAACGGTTTTGCTTTTCAAAAACGGTGAAATCGTTGATCGTAAAGTGGGGGTTTCTCCCAAAACTGCTTATGCAGAGGCACTTGATGCATTGATCTAATTTCCCCTATCAAATTTTATCTTTTTTAGTGGATTTTTTTTTTAGATAACAAAAATGCAATGTATATTTGCAATCGTTCAAACAGGTCTGGTAGTTCAGCTGGTTAGAATACATGCCTGTCACGCATGGGGTCGCGGGTTCGAGTCCCGTCCAGACCGCTTTTTTAAGAAGTTGTGTGTTG
>PAOB01000015.1 GCA_002708445.1 Candidatus Arcticimaribacter sp. | reverse complement strand
TGACACTGATGGCGTGAACCTCATAACCTTCTTGTGAAAGTTTCATAAGACAGTAGGAGGTGTCTAATCCACCACTATAGGCCAATACTAACTTTTTATGTTTCATTTTAGTGTTTACTGTTTTTTGAGTGTTTAGGATCATGCAACATACCTGTACAAAGACACATGCTTCTTTCGGTACGCGTAAGCACGTCGTAATTTTTACAAGTTTGACAGCCTCTCCAAAATTCAGGATCATCGGTCAATTCTGAAAAGGCAACGGGTTGATAGCCCAATTCAAAATTGATTCGCATTACAGCTTTTCCAGTAGTAATTCCAAAAATTTTGGCTTTGGGAAACTTTTCTAAGGACAGGTCGAAAACCTTTTGCTTGATTTTTTTGGCGAGTCCTTTTCCTCGATGGTCGGGAGAGACAATTAAGCCAGAATGGGCAACATATTTTCCGTGTCCCCATATTTCGATATAGCAAAAGCCTGCAAATTTATTGTCCTCTAAAGCAATTACGGCATTTCCCGCTTCCATTTTTTTACTGATGTACTCAGGACTTCTTCGAGCAATGCCAGTACCGCGCATTTTGGCCGATTCGCCTATGCAGGTGCTGATGTCTCGAGCATGTATAATATGTTTTGAATTGGCAATAATCAATTCCATTATTGACAAATATTTTTAATTTGAAAAAATAGGTTAAAAGCTTTGGAAAGTGAGACCGGACGCACCTGAGTCTCCAATAGAGAAATGTACCCGCTAGGGGCGGCGTGGACGAAGTGGAGTCGGGCTAAATTTAGCGGCCGTTCCCAAGGAGTATGTCGTTGCATCTTTCATTTGAAGTGCAAATATCCGAATTTTATTTTTTTTGACAAAATCATTAAATAAGAATCGGAAATCTACTTTTGTTCTTAATGTTTTAAAATAAGTAAGTCTGTATTGTCTTATTAACCGACTGTTCCAAAATCCTTAATTTTGCGTATGTTTCAAAAGTTCCAAAACCATCTAACAACTCGTTTTCCGCAACTCAAGGATCAAAAACTGCTATTGGCACTAAGTGGAGGAGTGGACAGTTGTGTGTTGTTGGATCTTTGTTTAAAATCGGGTTTGACTCCGGCCGTGGCCCATTGTAATTTTCAATTGAGAGGTTCCGTAAGTGATGCCGATGCCGATTGGATCAAAAATTTGGCCGATAGCAAAGGATTAGAATCTCATGTTCAGACATTTGAAACCCAAGTCTATGCCCAAGAGAAAAAAATCTCCATTCAGATGGCGGCAAGGGATTTACGATACCAATGGTTTGAGTCTTTGTCTCAACAAAAGGGTTATGACTCGATACTGATTGCTCATCATGCCGATGATGCTTTGGAAACCTTTATGATCAACGCCATGCGTGGTTCTGGTTTAAAAGGTTTGTTGGGAATACCCGAAAGAAGAGGAAAAATCTTACGTCCCTTATTGTCTTTTTCCCGTGAGGAAATCATACAGTTTGCTCATAAAAATAAAATCCAATGGCGTGAGGATTCTTCAAATGCCAAGACAGATTATTTGCGAAATGCCCTACGGCATGAGGTGATTCCACAATGGAAAAAAAGAGACCCCAATTTTGATGACCAGTTTCAAGAAACACTTAAATATCTAGGTCAAGCCCAAACGTTGCTGAATAACGTTTTAAAAGATTTTAAAAACCAAAATTTTATCCCTTGGCAACACGGATTCAAGGTCTCGATCGATGCCTTTATAGGTTTGTCATCATTGGATTATTATCTACATGGCTTGTTTGCTTCCTATGGTTTTGGAACCCTAGCAGACCTCAGAAAGTTGTTGGATGCACAAAGTGGAAAACAGCTCTTTTCGGAGACTCACAGGTTGATCAAAGACAGGAACTTTTTACTATTGACCACTTTAGACAATTCAGCATCAGAATCCTATACTATTTATGTAGAATTGACCTCCATTGACCATCCTTTAAAGATGGTTTTTTCCCATCAAAAAACCTTTATAAAAGGAGGTTTAAAAAGCCTGTTGTTAGACAAATCCAAGTTAAAATTTCCTTTGATGCTGAGAAAATGGAAACAAAGTGATTATTTTTACCCCATTGGATTGGGAGGGAAGAAAAAACTAAGTAAATATTTTAAAGATGAAAAGTTTTCTCTTTTGGACAAAGAGTCTCAGTGGTTGTTGTGTTCGGGTGAGGACATCGTTTGGGTCGTTGGTAAAAGAGCAGATCAACGTTTTTTGGCGACCCCTTCTACAGAAAACAAATGGTTAGTTCGTTGTGATGATTAGAAAAATTTTTTTACTGTTTTTTTTGTGGATTTTGGGAGTTCAAGCACAAGATCCTGTGGTTTGGACGACTGAAATCAAGAAGTTATCAGATACGGAATACTTACTCATTTTTCAAGCATCGGTAGAACCTAAATGGCATTTGTATTCTCAAAGCCTTCCCGAAGATGGGCCTTTGCCTACTGAATTTGTCTTTGAAGAAGAAGGAACTGCATATGAATTGGTTGGAAAAATGGAGGAGAGTGAAACCGTTACGGCTTTCGATCCCATTTTTGAAATGGATTTGTCTTGGTTTGAAGGGGAGGGAACCTTCCAACAAAAGATTCGATTGCTCCAAGCGGAATTGGGAGCAGTTTCTGGGGAGATCAATTTCCAAGCCTGTGATGACAAGGTTTGTATTTTCAGGAATGAACCCTTTCGTTTTGTTTTGGATGCTTCCAAAGCCTCGGCAGTTGCTCAAAAAACCGTTGATCCAGAAAGTTTAAAAAAATCCCAGGCATTGCAATTATCCTTAAAAAATAAGGAATTGTTGGTGCAAGATCAAGACCAAAAAAGTGATAACCCTTTGTTGAATCTGTTTTTATTGGGCTTTGTTGGGGGCTTGATCGCGCTGCTTACCCCCTGTGTTTTTCCGATGATTCCCCTTACCGTCTCCTTTTTTCTAAAACAAAGTATCTCTAAAGGCAGTGGGGTGATTCACGCCTTGCTCTATGGATTTTTTATACTGTTGATCTATATCTTAATGAGTTTGCCCTTTCACTTTTTGGATGCACTAGACCCCCAAATTTTGAATACGCTATCGACCAATATCGTGATGAATCTGATCTTTTTTGCCATATTCGTCTTTTTTGCCTTTTCGTTTTTTGGCTATTACGAATTGACCTTGCCCAGCAGTTGGGGAAACCGCTCTGATGCTGCCGCAGCTGGTGGTGGCGTTTTGGGCATCTTTTTTATGGCCCTTACTTTAGCGATCGTATCTTTCTCTTGTACGGGGCCCATATTGGGTTCTCTGTTGGCAGGTTCGCTCTCCGCAGAAGGAGGAGCCACCCAATTGACCGTTGGGATGGCCGGTTTTGGATTTGCTTTAGCCTTACCTTTTGGTTTGTTGGCCTTCTTTCCCAATGCCCTCAAATCCATTCCCAAATCGGGTGGATGGATGACCAAAGTCAAAGTCACCCTTGGATTTCTGGAATTAGCATTGGCCTTAAAGTTTTTATCCAACGCAGACCTTGTAGGCCATTGGGGGATTCTCAAACGGGAGGTTTTTGTAGGCGTGTGGTTGGTGATTACCATACTGTTGTTTGTTTATCTCATGGGATGGTTGCGCTTTCCACACGATGTTAAAGGAGCTAAAATTTCGAAGTTTCAACGTATTTTCACCTTTTTGGTACTATTGTTTATATTCTATTTGATGCCTGGTTTGGGAAAAAATCAAGATGGTCAGCTCACTTTGTTGAGTGGCTTTCCACCCCCGGTGTTTTACAGCGTTTACCCCTCCGACTCCGAATGTCCTTTGGGACTCAATTGCTTTAAGAATTACGAACAGGGTAGGACTTATGCCGAGGCTCAGGACAAACCCATACTGTTGGATTTTACGGGATGGGCCTGTGTTAACTGTCGTAAAATGGAAGAAAACGTCTGGTCACAACCCGAGGTATTTAGATTGCTGAACGAAGAGTTTATCATCATATCCCTCTATGTCGATGACCGAAAAGAATTGCCCGAAGCAGAGCAATTCAATTTCCAATATCCCAATGGAAGGATCAAAACCATCCAAACCGTTGGGGAAAAGTGGGCTACTTTTCAGAACTTAAACTTTAGTAATGCTTCCCAGCCCTATTATGTTTTATTGTCGTCAGATGCAACCCTTCTAAATTCTCCCATTCAATACACGGATACAGCCACCTATAGGGATTGGTTGGAAGAGGGCTTATCAAAATTTAGAGAAAATAAAAATACAACCCAAGGCTACGCTTTTTAGATTGATCTACAGATTGATCCAATAATTAATCTTTAGGGTTAGGTTCCAATTTCTGTTGGGGGTAAGCATGCGGGTGTCACTGCTGTTAAATACTAAGAATATATCAGAGGCAGGTTTGTAACGCCATTGAAAACGCGAGTTAAAATTCCAAAGTTTTTGTTGCTCGTTATACTGATAGAGGTTGGAAAAGAAAATATTTCTAGTAAAAGTAAAATTAGATTTCACTCCCAGCAACCAAAATCCATTACTTCCCCATGGCTCTTCGAGTTCGATGTGGTTGTAGCTTACTAAGGTATTCAATTCTATATAAGGCTGAAAGCGGTAACCCATTTCACTGAAAAACAACCACCTTTTTCCATCTTGGAAGTAGCCCCCATAGGAGGATTTAAGGGCATAGGTAAAAAGGCTTTGGGGTTTGGAGTTGTACTCTAGATTAACACTACTCCAGCGGTGTTCGGTGAGTGCTTCAAGACTGCGGATTCCTGTTCTTATCGGATCAAATGGGTTTTGTAGGACGATGAATTGATTTTCAAAAGTGAAAACCATTTCACTTCTGTTTTTAAAATTTAATTCATAGCCCAATTGTGTTCCTCGGTCGATACCCAATCCATCAAAATTGAAATATTGAATACTTCCGACCAATGGGCCGTGAGACAAAACCTTAGAATCTTGACTNGNGAAAAACAAATANCGAAGCGTTGTGTCAAACTTGTAATAGTGGGTTCGNGGAACATAGCCCACTTCGGCATTGTAATTTTCNCCNACGTATTCAGNTTGCANACTTCCCAAAAAGTTNTTGTCGTTATAGGTGAGGTTACCNGCAAAAATAGCATCGTCATCACTNANGTTCGGACTAAAAGATTTGAGGTACATCAATTTACCATTCCAGAGATTATCCGCAGAAAAATAGTTGTATTCCAGTCCTAAATTACGGTTGTATTCCCCAGCTGTTGTCTTAGTATCTTCAAGCTTACCCAAGCTTTGCTTGTTGACAAAAATCATTCCGATGGAAGAACGGTCCAAAACCTTTCGTTGTAAACTGAAAACACCAAAATTTTCGGCAGGAAGCCCTTTTTCTTTCTCCGCCTGAGTTTGTATGTCCAGTAGTCCCACCCTCCATTTTTCGTCTATGTTTCCGCTCAGACGTATTCCTCCCACTATGGGATTGTTGAGTCCGATTCTTCTTGAGAAAAAGGGTCGTATGTTTTCATAACCGAAGTTGGCAAAGAGGTCGGCGTTTTCAAGAAAAAACTGTCTCCTTTCGGGAAAGAACAGTTCAAAGCGATCGAGGTTGGTTACCTGCTGGTCAACTCCTGCCTGAGAGAAGTCCGGGTTTAGAGTGATGTCTAAGTTAAGGGAGGAGGTCAAATTGAATTTGACATCAGCCCCTGCATTAAGTTCTTGGTTTGTTGTCCCCTTTTGAGGACTGTCCATTTCGCCAGAGAGGTAGGGAATGAAGGAAATGTTAGAACCTTGGGTAGGTGGAGGGTTGTCCCATTCTAATACTCCAGAATAGGCCATCGTTATGGATGGAAACTGACGGGGAACCGGAGTCCATCCCGACTTTTCACTGGCTTTGAGATCCAAACGACTAAAACTGATACCCCACTGTTCCAAATTGTCATTGTAACGAATAGATTTGAATGGAATGGCGATTTCTGCCGTCCATTTTTTCTCATCGAAAGCTACCTCTGAATACCATTTGGTATCCCAATTCAGGTCAACACTCCGACCGTCATACATAGTGCCGTCCCACTGGGCACCATAGGCATTGAGTCCAAAAGAAAAACCAGTTGTCATGTTATTAAAGGGGTCAATGGCCACCAAAAAATTGTCGTTCTTCCCAAAACTAAAATCCCTTTTGTAAGATTCTACCACATAATCTCCTTTTATGGTATTGTTAAAGAAAATGACAGCGAGGTAAATGTTTTTGTCATCATATGCCATCCTTACCTCCGAAAACTGGGTGGCTTTTCGGTCGTCTTGTGGGAGGATCATGGAAAAATTTTCGGCCACATCTGCTAGCTCCCAAATGCTTTCGTCTAAGTGTCCGTCCAGGACGATTTCCTCCGATATTTTTCCAATTTTTAGGACGTAGTCATTATTGATTTTTTGACCCCAAACGGTTTGAATAACAAACAGCAAAAGCAAGAAGACTAAAATTTTATGATGATAAAAAGTCATAAGTATAGGTTTATTGATACCATTGATTCATTGGGTTTTTACAAATGTCTTGCATCAGTTCACTGATTTTATCCGTTACATCATCAAAAAACTTTTTTCCTTTTGCAGGATTTGATTTTTGGGGGTTGCCTGTTCCGGTATCCTCGGAAATTTCGGACCATTTTCTTTCTTTCCAAGCCCATTTTTCACGAAATCCTTTGATGACGTTTTTCTTTTCTTTGCCCATTCCGGCCTCGGAAAGGGGTAAAACCAACTCAGGCATTATGTGCATCATGATGCTGGTTTCCATTTCATCGGCATGATCTCCTTCTTCTTCAAAGTATTGCGACTTGTCCAAGGCTTGAAACCAATTACAAGTACTCAACATCATTTCGGGGAAATCCAAACCCAATTCTCTCAGAATGGTTTTAAAATCATTTCCCCCATGACTGTTAAGGAGCAGGAATTTTTTTAGGCCTTGACGGTTGAGTACAGTCAAAACATCTTTGAGTACCGCCATTTGTGAACTGGGACTCATATTCATGTCCAAATAAATATCCGTTTGTCCAGTGTTGACTCCAAAGGGAATGGTGGGTAAAACAACCACTTTGGCACCTTTTTCCCATGCTTTTTTTCCCGATTCAGCCGCTATGGCATCGGCTTCATAGACATCGGTTCCATAAGGTAAATGATAATTGTGGGCTTCGGTTGCCCCCCATGGTAAAACCGCCAAATCAAAGCGTTGGGTTTTTAAATTTTTCCAATGACATTCGGATAGAATATAGGGTCTCATCGACTGCTAATTTACACTATAATTTTAAACCGAATAAATCCATTTAACTACTTTAAACAGAAAAAAGGAGTCGTATGAAATTTATTTTTTTTGAAAAGGAATCTGTTCCAGTATATATTTAATGGTTTTAAGGCGAGCCTGGGTTTTAGGGTTGGCATTGATGATTTTCCAGGGTGCTTCAGGGGTGTTGGTTTTATCAAACATCTCCTCCTTGTAGCGGGTATAATCGTCCCATAAGGCTTGAGCGTTGAGGTCAACGGGGGTGATTTTCCATTTTTTTAACGGATTTTTTTTGATTTCTTCAAATCGACGTTGCTGTTACCCCTTGCTGATCGAAAAATAGATTTTGATCAAATGGGTGTCCGACTCCAAAAGCATTTTTTCAAATGCATTGACTTGTCCCATAAATCGGTCGTACTCAATTTGAGTACAAAATCCATTCACGGGTTCAACTACGGCGCGGTTATACCAACTTCGATCAAAAAAAACCATCTCACCAGGTTTGGGCAATTGATTGATTTACGAATCCAAGATTTAGATTTTGATAAAAAAATCATCTTTATCAGAGGTGGTAAGGGTAAAAAAGACCGAACTACAATTTTGGAAGATTTTGCAGCCTTAATATTACGAAAATATTTAAATTTATACCATCCAAATTATTGGTTGATTGAGGGAGTGAACCGGGCACAATATAGCCCAACCAGTATTGTTGCAATATTGAAAAGAGCATCAATCAAAGCAAAATTAAATAAGATTGTTAAACCACATATGTTGAGACATTCTTTTGCAACCCATATGTTGGAACAAGGAGTTGATTTGAGGTATATACAAACACTTTTAGGACATGGTTCACCCAAGACAACTGAGATTTATACACGAGTTACAAGTTATTCTCTTGCAAAAATCAAGAGCCCTTTTGACAAGATATTTGAGTCTAAAGTCAGTAATGACAAGGGATTTGGAGAGTAGCGTATATAAGAATGTATACACTAATTAACTATACACACTAGTTAGCATTCATCATGATAAAAAAGAAAAGAAGATGAGCTGTATATTTTCGAAAATGAATTGTAATATCAATTCCCGCTACAGCAATTAGAAGCAGATAAAAATGATATTTGAGCAAAAATTTTCTTAATCTAAATATCAGTCAATTATCATTAGTTGGAAGTAATAAATGAAAAGAATGAAATCAACAATATTAATCTCTCTTTTACTGTGTTTTGTTATAGCCTGTACGACGAAGCAACCTGCAGCCCATCAAGCGAGTATTACCATAAACACAGATGCACCTGCCAAAACTTACAATCCAATGATCTTTGGTGGATTCATTGAACATTTTGGGAGACAAGTATATGGTGGTTTCTTTGAACCCGGTTCTCCTTTATCGGATGAGAAAGGATTTCGTCTCGACGTAATTAAAGCATTAAATGAATTGAAAGTGCCCGTTATTCGTTGGCCTGGTGGATGTTTTGTAGATTCCTACCACTGGCAAAAAGGCGTTGGGCAAAACAGAGAGGCTCATGGCGATTTCCGATGGGGTGTTATAGAACCTAATACTTTTGGAACAGACGAGTTTGTTGAGCTATGCCGTCGTTTAGGAGCTGAACCCTATATCTGTCACAACGGATTAGCAAACGCACAAGAAATGGCAAGTTGGGTGGAATATTGTAATGCAAAAGAAGGTGAATTTGCTGAAATGCGAAAGAAAAATGGTCACATTGAACCTTTCGATGTTAAATATTGGAGCGTTGGAAATGAACGCTACGACACAGCTTATATCTATCGGGTTCGTGATGGAGCAAAACTCATGAAAGAAGTAGATTCAGATATATTGGTGACGTGTTCTGGAACTCAAAGTGGGGCTGCAGTATCTTCTTTCTTATTAGAAACAGCTGGTGAGTATTTGGATTACATATCGGTTCACGACTACTGGTTAGACCGAGATTATGAATTGCCCCAATATGATTACTTAACGGCTATTTCAAAATCGGAACGTCCAGAGACATACATAAAACTCGTGATAGAATCATTGGATGGACAAGACAAAGGGAAGCAACTTAAAATAGCCTTTGATGAATGGAACCTACGTGCATGGCAACACCCGGGTTTTCCTAGGGATGGTGTAGACAATTATGAAGATCCTGAAATTTTAGAACTTATCCAAAAAAGAATAAATGGCAATGATCTGAACAGTCAGTACACTATGGCCGATGGGCTTTTTGCAGCGTCATTCTTCAATGCATGTCTTCGTAATTCTGAATATGTAACCATGGCCAACATTGCACCATTGGTAAATACTCGTGGACCTCTTTATGTGCATCCGAAAGGAATTGTAAAGCGATCACATTTTCATACCATGGCTATGTACGCCAACTTATTGAAAGAAAAGGTAGGCGCCGTAAAAGTTGAATCTGATTCGCTTTCGAATAATACAGACAAAGTTGCTGTTGTTGATGCCCTTGTTACTGTTGACAAAAATGGGAAAAACTGGTCTCTTTCAATTGTTAATCGCCATCCAACAGAAACCATATCAAGCATCGTGAAATTTGACAACAAACCACTTAATGGCAAATTTGAGGCAACTATTTTAACCGGAGACTCTCCTGATGCCTACAATGATATCGATTATCCTAATCAGGTTATTCCCAAAAAAATAACCATGCTTTTTAATAATGGTGTGATACAACTACCTCCTCACGCATTATTAATTGTTGATATCAAAGAAAAATGACCATAAAACTTTTTATTACCATGAAATCTAATCAGTTATTCTTTTGTGTGTTTTTCTTGCTGTATGTTTTCAATTTGCTTGCTCAGGAAAATTGCCCTATGCAGATAAACACTTATGTTGATTCAAACGATGTAGTAAGCGATGGCCTTCGAGTGTCTACTCACATAGGGTTTTTCAATGGTCTGGAGATTATTTCAGATTTACAAAACGACCGCTTCGTGTATCGACAGCAGGGTTCAACAGACAATTTTATAGAATCACAAGTCAAAGTAGATGGACATCATTCCTTAACATGGGTAGATGGCAAATACTATGCAGTGAACACAGAAGAGCATAAGGTTATTGAGTTCTCAGATCTTACCGAGACGGGCACTAATGCACCTAATTACAATGGCATTGACCTTCGGCGACCGCACGACATTGTATATAACCCAACTGATGGCTACATTTATACGATAGACGATAAAGAGGGACTGACGCGCTTTGATCCCAACAACGACAATATCGCCGAGAAGTCGGAGATAAACAGAAGTTCGACACTTGGCTATGCGAGGTCGCTTTCTGTTGTAAATGGTACAGTTTACATCATCAACTCGAGTCGTGGCGAGGTAATTCAAATGGATGATTTCGACAATTGGACTATTTATGAAAGTCCCGGACAAAAAAGGAATAATAAAGGACAAAAAATTAACTCACCTGCAGGAGCATGGGATAAGACCGGTTTGGTGCTTAACGATGTTGAACGCTATGGTGATTATTGGTACGGCTCAAACTTTTTTACAGAACCATATGCCGGAGGCCATGATACCAACAAGTTTCGATTGATGCGCTGGAGAACATGGGGAGATTTTCAGAATGGCAACTGGGAGGATTTGAGTCATCTGCTCCCATCAGGGGTAGTTCCTTACTACTTTACCGTACACAATGGGGCTCTTTATTTAGCTACATTTCATTCTGAGCATCCAGGTACTAATGACAAAATTTATAAACTTTATCCGGAGTAAGCGGCATATGACGAAAACACCTATGGCCAAGTAAATATTACAAACGATCATATT
The DNA here is from genome assembly GCA_002708445.1 of Candidatus Arcticimaribacter sp. Lineage (GTDB taxonomy): Bacteria > Bacteroidota > Bacteroidia > Flavobacteriales > Flavobacteriaceae > Arcticimaribacter. The sequence goes on along the minus strand of PAOB01000015.1, from coordinate 2,457 downwards.
GCAGAAGCGATTCAGTACAGAAGTTTGGATCGAGAAGGGTGGTTAGGGTAATGCCTATTTTTGAAAATAAACCTCCTTAAAAGGCACTCGAAAACGTGGACCATAAATCCCTTCTTTGCTTCGAATACCGCAGCCGATGACCATACTGATTTGGGCTTTATTGGGAAGGCCGAGTACTTTCTTTAACCGCTGGGAATCAAAACCTTCCATGGGGCAAGTGTCATAGCCTTGAGCCGCCATGCTTACCATGAAATTTTGAGCCGCTAGGGCTGTACTCTTATGGCCTACCACTCTTAAATCGGAGGCCGTTACCTCTCTGTAGGTAACTTTTCGAAGCCCATCCCAACTCACTTTAATTTTGTGAATTAAACCTAATATATAGGAAGTTCCTCTGTATAATTGAGGAATTATTTTTTGATAATAGGTCAAGGCACCTTTGATTTTTTCATCACCATCTGGGGTTTTGACATTAGACTTAATAAAGTCTATATTGGATTGTATACGTTCACGCCAAAGGTCGAGACGAACCACAGGGATAACGATCTCTTGAGCAGTTTTGGCGGCAGGTTGATTGTAACAGTTAACAGCTACTTGTTTTTTGAGTTCAGGACTGGTGATATGATAAAACTCCCAAAGTTGTAAATTACTACTGGTTGCTGCTAAAGTGGCTTGTTCAATACAGTATTTTACCTTCTTGGTATCAATGGGCTTTTTAGGATCATAGACTCGTACCGAGCGACGGTACTCGATGGCTTCACTTACTTTCTTTTCAGACATTAAAGATTTTTTAATAAAAATTTCAATAAAGATAAGGACTTTGGATAAGGAGCATAGCGCCCAGGGAGGTCAAACCAAAAACTGCGTTTGATAACTGGTTTTTCGTGAGAAAAATTTTTAAAACTGTGTTTTCCGTGATAGGCACCCATTCCACTGTGGCCTATACCGCCAAAGGGGAGATTGTCGTTGGCAAACTGGATGATGGAGTCATTGGCTACCCCCCCTCCAAAGGAATAACGATTAAAAAGTTTATTGATGAATTTTTTTCTTTTTGAAAAAACATAAAAAGCTAGAGGGCGTTCTCTTTTTTCTAAAATAAGGTGAATCTCTTTTTGCTCACCGTAAGTGATAATGGGCAATATGGGGCCAAAAATTTCTTCTTGCATCAGTTCACTGTCCAAGGGTGGGTTGTCAACTAATGTAGGACCAAAAAACAAATCCTTTTTATCCGTTTGTCCTCCATAAAGTATGTTTTGACTTTGGAGGGAGTTTTTGAGTTTTTTGAAATGAGTTGTATGAGCAATTCTACCGTAATCCGACGAGTCTTGCTGGTTTTTTCCAAAAGCCTTTTCGATTTGTAAGATTAACTCTTGGGTAAGCTTTTCTTTGATACTTTGGTGAACTAGAAGGTAATCAGGAGCGATACAGGTTTGCCCGCAGTTGAGGAATTTACCCCAAACCAATCTTTTGGCAGTAATACCGATAGGAGCTGTTTCATCAACAATACAGGGACTCTTTCCCCCCAATTCTAGTGTCGTAGGGGTGAGGTTTTTCGCAGCTGCTTTGGCAATTATTTTTCCAATGGCTGTACTGCCAGTAAACATAATGAAATCCCATTTTTTTTGAAGTAGGAGTTTAGCTACTGAGGCATCTCCCTCGACCACAGTTACATGTCCAGCCTCAAAAACTTTTTTTATAATTTCTTTGATCAAACTACACGTATGAGGGGCAAATTCTGAAGGCTTCAAAACGGCTGTGTTGCCCGCTGCAATGGCACCTACTAATGGAGTTACCGCCAGTTGAAAAGGGTAGTTCCAAGGACTGATGATAAGCGTATTACCATATGGTTCTGGGATGATGTAGTCTTTTGAGGGGAAATTAATCAAGCTGCTTTTAGCCCGACGGGCTCTGTTCCAAAGTGGAAGCATTTTGATCATTTTAATAATTTCTTTTTCTACCAGTACTGTCTCGGAGGTCATCGACTCAAAACCTGATTTCCCTAAATCTTTGTGTAATGCTTCGTAAATATCCTTTTCTCGTCGGTTAATCTCTTTTTTCAAAGCCCTTAATTTTTCAATTCTAAATGCAGTGGACTGCGTTGTTTGTGAAGCAAAAAACGTTTTTTGTTTTTGATGTAAAATTTCAATGACTTTGTCTGTTTTGTCTTTCATTGTTTTGGTATTTTTGAAACCGACGCGTTATAAAGATAAACCAATTAGAATTCTTTTAATTTTTTGTTCATTTGAATGTATTAATAAACACTTAATAAATACTTGATAATCATTACTTTATGATGATATGATTTAATTTGGGTATAGTGTAGGAAAATAGAAAAAACAAAGCTAACGGTCACGAGCCATTAAATTAGCATCAAATTCATAATATGGCGTTCAACAAATTCAGTCAACGTGTAACACAAGATCCAACGCAACCAGCGGCGCAAGCCATGCTTCATGCCAT
>PAOB01000014.1 GCA_002708445.1 Candidatus Arcticimaribacter sp. | reverse complement strand
CTCCGAGTGAGCTAAACATTTTACCACTAATTCCTTGGTGATTTTTCATATTATCACCTACAATTGCTACGTTTACAAGCTCATCTTCGATTTTCGCATGTGCTACTTTGTTCAGAGAAATTTCAAAAGCAAATTCTGCATCAATTACTTTTTTTGCGTCTTGCGCTTCATTGGTCTGAACGGCAATGCATATCGAATGTTCTGAAGAAGCTTGAGTAATCATGATTACATTAATTTGGGCTATTGATAATACTTCAAACAAACGCTTTGAAACCCCGGGGATTCCAACCATCCCACTTCCTTCTAGGCTGATTAGACTGATTTGATCAATATGACTGATTCCTTTGACAACAGACCCGTTTTGTTTGCTGACCTCACTGTCAATTCTTGTGCCTTGGTCCAGAGGAGCAAAGGTATTTTTAATGAAAACAGGAATTTGTTTTTCTACCAGTGGTTGTAGTGTAGGCGGAAAGATCACTTTTGCACCAAAATGTGACAATTCCATTGCTTCTAAATAGGAAAGTTTGGGAATCGGCTTGGCTTGGGTTACAAGTTTTGGATTAGCGGTAAACATTCCACTCACATCTGTCCATATTTCAAGGGAGTTAGCCTCTAGTACATGAGCCAAAATAGCCGCAGAAAAATCAGAGCCACCTCTACCTAGGGTAGTAGAATCTCCTTGTTCATTTCGCGATACAAAACCAGGTACCAAAGTGGTTTTAGCTGTATTATTTTTAAAAAACTCCTTTGTTTTAATCTCTGTATTTTTCCAATTGACTACTGATCTGTTGTTTTGAATTTGAGTTTCAATCAATTCTCTCCCATCTTTCAAAACTACATCAAAGCCTTTGTGTTTGAATATTTCATAAATAATTGTACTGGAAAAACGCTCCCCATAACCCGAGACTTTTGCAGTTGCTTTTGGAGTTATTTCTCTTAGCATCATTACTCCCTCTAGGATTGTTTCTAGACGATTCAACTCTGATTTTAAAAAGCTTATGATTCCACTTTGTTTTGCAGAAGGAATACTGTGATGAATGGGTTCTAAGTGACGCTCTTCAATTTCTTTTAATATTTGATAAAAGCTGTCTTTTCCTTCCGCTGCTTTATTTAAAGCAGATATTAGCAAATCGGTTATTCCACCTAATGCAGAGACAACAATTACGTTTTGTTCTTTTTCGGATGCTACAATATTGGAAACGAGGTCTAAGTTTTTTGAATTAGCTACAGATGTTCCACCAAATTTTAGGACTTTCATACAAGTTTATTTTGTGAGAAGCTCAAAATCAGGTGGAAATCATAGTTAAACACCCGATTCTTGCTAGGTAAGTGATATTTTTTTGAAATGAATTCAATTGCTACAGTTTTAATATTACAAAATACCCCTAAGGGGTAATCACTGTAGTTGAAAATAAGATAATGGAAGTAATCAATAAACGCATATTGTTACCTAAAAAAACAAAAAAATAGTTTTCTGTGGATTTCATATGGCAAAAATAATCCAAAAGAGATTGAATTAAAACTAAATAGTAGATTTTTTTTATGAAAATGACTATTTGCGTGTTTTGACCATTAAACGAATCGATCAATGTAATTTACCCGTTAATTTGGAGTGATAATTGTTCTGACTTTGTATCCCAGTCCAAAGAGATTTTGTCCCCTTCACTAATGCGATTGTTAACAATTTCTTCAGCGATTAGGTCTTCGATGTGCTTTTGAATTGCTCTTGAAAGTGGTCGTGCTCCGTATTTTTTATCGAATCCTTTTTCACCGATAAAATCTTTACCTTTTTTGGTTAATTTCATTTGATATCCTAACTTGCTAATTCGCTTTTCTAGCTTTTCTAACTCGATATCAATAATCTTCATAATATCCTTTTTTTCAAGGCTATTGAAGATGACTACATCATCTACACGATTAAGAAATTCAGGTGCAAACGTTTTTTTTAATGCACTTTCAATTACTCCTTTTTCAATTTCTTCAGTTTGAGCTTTTTGAGATGCAGTAGAAAATCCAACCCCAGTTCCAAAGTCTTTTAATTTTCGAGCGCCAATGTTCGATGTCATGATGATAATGGTGTTCTGAAAATTAATTTTTCGCCCTAAACTGTCTGTCAAAAAGCCATCATCTAGAACCTGAAGTAACATATTGAATACATCTGGATGCGCTTTTTCAACTTCATCTAATAAGATAACCGAATATGGTTTGCGTCTAACTTTTTCACTTAATTGACCACCCTCCTCATAGCCAACGTAGCCTGGAGGTGCTCCTATTAAGCGTGAAATTGCAAATTTCTCCATGTATTCACTCATGTCAATACGAATCAGGTTTTCTTCGGATTCAAACATCTCACCAGCTAAAATCTTTGCCAGTTGAGTTTTTCCAACCCCCGTTTGTCCTAGGAAAATAAAAGATCCAATAGGCTTGTCAGCAGCTTTTAATCCTGCTCTATTTCGCTGAATGGCTTTAACTACTTTTTCGACAGCATCTTTTTGACCGATCAGTTTAGATCCTATGGTTTCGGTTAATTTTGAAAGTTTATTTTTTTCGGATTTAATGATTTTGTTGACAGGAATACCAGTCATCATAGAAACAACATCAGAGATATGATTTTCATTTACCTCAACCCGATTGAGTTTTGATTCTTCACGCCATTTTTCCTGTGTTGTTATCAAATTGCGTTCAACTCTTTTTTCGTCATCTCTGAGTTTTGCAGCCTCTTCGTATTTTTGTTTTTTGACAACCTCGTTTTTGTGATCCTTCACGCGTTCCAATTCTTCCTCTAAGTCTATGACTTCTTGAGGTACATTCATATTGTTGATGTGAACACGTGATCCTGCTTCGTCGAGAGCATCGATTGCTTTGTCTGGAAGAAAACGATCAGACACATAACGGCTGGTAAGTTCTACACAGGCATTTATTGCATCGTCGCTGTAAGTCACGTTGTGATGACTTTCGTATTTGTCTTTTATGTTTTGAAGAATTTCGATGGTTTCTTCTTCAGTTGTTTGTTCTACAAGGACTTTTTGAAAACGACGTTCAAGTGCTCCGTCTTTTTCAATACTTTGGCGATATTCGTCTAAGGTAGTTGCACCAATACATTGGATTTCACCACGTGCTAGCGCAGGTTTGAAAATGTTTGAAGCATCTAGGCTTCCTGTAGCACCTCCGGCACCAACGATAGTATGAATTTCGTCGATAAAAAGGATGATGTCATCATTTTTTTCCAGCTCATTCATAACTGCTTTCATACGTTCTTCAAATTGCCCTCGATATTTTGTGCCAGCAACCAAACTTGCTAGATCAAGCGTAACGAGTCGCTTTCCGTACAAAACACGAGAAACCTTTTTTTGAACTATTCGTAAAGCGAGTCCTTCAGCAATTGCCGATTTACCAACGCCAGGTTCTCCAATAAGCAGCGGGTTATTCTTTTTGCGTCTGCTTAATATTTGAGAGACGCGTTCAATCTCTTTTTCACGACCAACAACCGGGTCTAATTTGTCTTGACGGGCTAGTACAGTAATGTCTTTTCCAAAATTATCTAAAACTGGAGTTTTGGATTTCTTTCCTTTATTTGATTCTGAAGTTGAAGTGAAAGGATTCTTCTTTCCATCATCTGCATCTTCCTCTTTTTCATCAGAAAAAGAAGCTGAAGTACTGAAGTCAGAATAATCATTGTCAGAGGTTAGCAGGAGTTTAAATTGTTCTTTGACCGAATCGTAGTTGATGTCTAATTTTTCGAGCAATTTGGTGGTAGGGTCGTTTTCATTTCTAAGAATACACAAAAGTAAATGTGCGGTATTTATCAAATCACTTTGAAATAATTTTGCCTCTAAAAAAGTAGTTTTTAGAGCTCTTTCGGCCTGACGTGTTAGATGAAGATTTTTTTTCGAATTTTCTAGTCCATTGCTATCCAAAAGAGCAGGGTTAAGTATTTCTACTTTTCTTCTGAGGTTATCAAGGTCAACTTCAATTGCATTTAAAATTGAAATAGCTTTTCCTTCTCCATCTCTCAGAATACCCAACATTAAATGCTCAGTACCAATGTAATCATGACCCAAACGCAGTGCTTCTTCCTTACTAAAAGAAATAACATCTTTTACTCTAGGCGAAAAATTATCATCCATGCTTTATTATTTTTTATTTTAGAACTTCAAAAACTGTTCCAACATCAGATATTACTCTAGCTAATAGACAAAATTTTTTTGAAAACACCAAAACGTCAGACAGTTAATTTTTTAATTTTTAATACTTTAAAAATGTTGATAAATTCAATTACAAAAAGTTCAAATAGGCACAGAATTTAGGGTTTAAATACATATTTTAGCAGTTGGTAATAAAAACAACATGATATGGCAGAAGGGGAAAAACTCATACCCATTAACATAGAAGATGAAATGAAATCGGCTTACATTGATTATTCAATGTCTGTCATTGTGTCACGTGCACTTCCCGATGTTCGAGACGGATTAAAGCCTGTTCATCGACGTGTTTTGTTTGGAATGCATGAACTTGGTATCCGTTCGAGTACTGCTTACAAAAAATCAGCAAGAATTGTTGGAGAAGTTTTAGGGAAGTATCATCCCCACGGAGATACCTCTGTTTACGATACTATGGTTCGTATGGCACAAGAGTGGAGCTTACGTTATTTACTTGTAGACGGTCAGGGTAATTTTGGTTCGATAGATGGAGACAGTCCTGCAGCAATGCGATACACTGAAGCGCGTATGCGCAAAATGTCAGAGGATTTATTAGCTGATATTGATAAAGATACAGTAGATCACCAATTGAATTTTGACGATACGTTAAAAGAACCTAAAGTACTCCCAACACGTGTTCCAAATTTATTAATTAACGGAGCTTCTGGAATTGCAGTGGGGATGGCAACCAATATGCCACCTCATAACATAACAGAAGTCATAGATGGCACTATTCAATTCATTAATGACAACGATATCTCAATAGATGAATTGATTCAAACCATAAAGGCTCCAGATTTTCCAACTGGAGGAACTATTTATGGTTATGACGGTGTTCGCGATGCTTTTCATACGGGTAGAGGAAGGGTAGTTCTTCGCGCCAAAGCCAACATTGAGGAAGTCAATGGTCGTGAATGTATTATTGTAACAGAAATTCCATATCAAGTCAACAAAGCAGAAATGATTCGTAAAACCGCTGAGTTGATTAACGATAAGAAAATTGAGGGTATTTCTAACATTAGAGACGAGTCAGATAGAAAAGGGATGCGTATTGTTTACATTTTGAAACGAGACGCAATACCCAACATCGTCTTAAATAAACTTTTTAAATACACTTCGCTTCAATCTTCTTTTAGCGTAAACAATATTGCCTTAGTAAACGGAAGACCTCAACTTTTGAATTTAAAAGAAATGATTCATCATTTTGTCGAACATCGACATGAGGTGGTTGTTCGAAGAACTAAATTTGAATTGAAGAAAGCTGAGGACCGTGCTCATATCTTGGAGGGTCTTATCATAGCCTCAGATAATATTGATAAAGTTATTGCTTTGATTCGTTCCTCTTCTAATGCAGATGAGGCTCGTGAGAAATTAATTGAAAACTTTAAGTTGACAGAGATTCAAGCAAAGGCTATTGTAGAGATGCGCTTGCGTCAGCTTACGGGTCTAGAACAGGATAAACTTAGAGCAGAGTTTGAGGACTTGATGAAAACCATTGAGGATCTTAAAGATGTGTTAGATAAAAAGGAACGCAGAATGCAAATCATTACTGACGAGCTTCTTGTGATTAAAGATAAATACGGGGACGAACGCCGATCCGTCATTGAATTTGCAGGTGGGAATTTCAGTATTGAAGATATGATTCCTGACGAAAAAGTAGTCGTTACGATTTCTCATGCAGGATACATTAAACGTACTCCTTTATCGGAATACAAAACTCAGAACAGAGGAGGAGTAGGCCAAAAAGCTTCTACCACTCGAAATGAAGATTTCTTAGAACATTTATTTGTTGGAACCAATCACCAATACATGCTATTCTTTACCCAAAAAGGGAAGTGCTTCTGGATGAGGGTTTTTGAAATCCCTGAAGGTTCAAAAACAGCCAAAGGGAGAGCCATCCAAAATTTGATCAATATTGAACAGGATGACAAAGTAAAAGCATTCATCAACACGCAAGACCTTAAAGATGAAGATTACATCAACAGTCATTATGTAATTATGGCAACGAAGAAAGGTCAGGTTAAAAAGACCTTACTAGAACAATATTCCCGCCCGAGAGCTAATGGTATTAACGCGATTACCATTAAAGAGGATGATGAATTACTTGAGGCTAAACTGACAACAGGTAATAGTCAAATACTACTTGCTGTTAAGTCAGGAAAGGCAATCCGATTTGAGGAAAACAAAACTCGCCCCATGGGTAGAAATGCTTCTGGAGTCCGCGGAATTACCCTAAATGGTCCAGCTGACGAGGTAATAGGAATGGTTTCTGTGAGTGATCCTGAGACTGAAATTCTAGTGGTTTCCGAGAATGGGTATGGAAAGCGTTCAAGTTTAGATGATTACAGAACCACCAATCGTGGAGGAAAAGGTGTAAAAACACTTTCAATCACAGATAAAACAGGTGATTTGGTTTCTATCAAAAACGTAAGTGATATGGATGATTTGATGATCATCAATAAATCAGGTATTGCAATCCGAATGGATGTTGCGAATTTACGTGTAATGGGTAGAGCAACTCAAGGGGTTAAGTTAATAAACCTTAAAGGTAGCGATACTATTGCCGCTGTTGCCAAAGTAATGAAAGGTGAGGAAGAAATTTCTGATAATGCAGAAGAACTTCCAACTCCAGAAAATGATGCCACGAACATTGAATAAGTTTATTAAATAACAAACCATAAAAATGAAAAACCTATTAACACTACTTCTTTTTTTCGCTACCCTATTCAGTTGGTCTCAAAAAAAAGAGCTAAAACAAGCGCAAAAATTATTCAAGGCTGCCAAAATTTCAGAGGCAAAAGCATCTTTGGATACCAATAAAGAACTTTTGGAAGGTGCTGAGTTGAAATATGTATCGGCATACAGCCTATTACTTTCTCAAATTTCTTTAGCCGAAAAAGAATACCAGGCTTCTTTTGACTACCTTCAACTAGCCGCAAAAGATCCATCATTGAAAACCAAAGTGGCTGAACAAAATGATTTGCTTGCCGCTGAAGTGGTTCAATCTGCAATTGATCAGTCTGAAAATAAAGAATTTATTGCTTCTGCTAATAACTTGTATTTGGGTTACCTGTGCGATAAAGAGGCGAATATCGATTATTTGTATTATGCAGCTTCAAATGCAGTAAATGCTCCTGACTACGAATTAGCACTTAAATTTTACATCCAATTAAAGGACTTAAACTATTCGGGTGTGCAAACAAAGTACTTTGTAACTGAAGTAGAAAGTAACACAGAAAGAGAGGTGTCAGAATCTGAATACAATATTTTCCAAAAATCTACTGAATACAATAACTTTAGGGCTGAAGATTCTGAATCTAGATTTCCTGAAATAGTTAAAAATATTGCATTAATCTACAATCAGTTAGGGCAAAAGGAAAATGCAATCAAAGCGGTAAAAGAAGCTCGCTCAGAAAATCCAGAGGATTTAGGTCTGATCATGACAGAAGCAAATTTGTACATTGAGTTGGGTGAAAAAGAAAAATTCAAAGAGCTGATGGGAGAAGCAATAGCTCAAGACCCAACAAATGCAAACCTTTATTTTAATCTAGGGGTTGTCAACAACGATTTGGGAGATAAAGAAAGTTCGAGAGGTTACTACGAAAAAGCGATTGAGCTGGATCCTTCAATGGAAAGCGCTTATTTGAACCTTGTAGCTCTAATTTTAGAGGATGAATCATCCATAGTAGAAGAGATGAATTCTCTTGGAAATTCTAGGGCTGATAATGCTAGATACGATGTATTAAAAGCAAAACGTGAATCTGTTTACCTCGAATGTGTTCCCGTTCTAAAGAAACTTATTTCTGTTAATTCTTCAAATCTTGAAGCAATTAATACCCTTAAAAATATTTATGGAACCATTGGAGACAATGAAGGGTTTATGGAAATGAAAAAGCTTTTGGAATAAACAATATTACTTCATGTAAAAAAGGCCTTCATGTTTGAAGGTTTTTTTATGGAACAATTTTTTTGATCATCCGAAGTTTATGGGAGTGACTTTGGTTTTCTTTATTGTAAATTCCAGTTTGGTCTATTGAATCGATTCGGACTTTACCGTGGGCATGAATAATCCGGTGGCCTTGCAATAGTATTCCTACATGAATGATGTTCCCTTCTTTGTTATCAAAAAATGCAAGATCTCCTGGTTCACTTTCTTCAACAAAACTCAATGTGGTACCCTGTTTTGCCTGTTGGGAGGCATCTCGTTTTAAAGCAATACCATTAAGTTTGTACACCATTTGTGTAAAGCCAGAGCAGTCGATTCCTAAGGGTGTTTTACCCCCCCATAAATAGGGTGCGTGTAAATAGGCAAGAGCTGTTTTTATCAACTGTTCCTTATCCATGGTTGTAGTAAATTCACCCTCGAATTTATGATTTAAAAAATCAACTGATCGAAGATCACTTCCTAATGGAATTGGGAATAGTTCTGAATTGGGAAGGCTGATACAGTCAATGAGGTTTGCAGAGTGTTTTAACTCAGTAGATATTTGTTTTTTGTAAACCTCTTCTGGGATTTCAATACATTGATTATCGGTTATCCAGCCCTCGTAATCATCCCACTGATTTCTTATTTTGAACCATCCTTTTCTCTGATCAATAATTTTAAAACAATCGCCGTAAAGAATCTGAGAAACCAGCTCGCTCCTGTGATTAAAATCATTTCTTAAAGGAATAATCCCCAATGGACAAATGCCGTACTTCATTTAAGAGTATGTTTAATAATGTATTTGTTTTAAAACTCCAGCTAAAATAATCAATTTTAGTCCACCAACAGAGTTGATAATTTAAAATAACATTGAATTAATCATTTTCTTACCTTTGAAATTAACAGATTTTGATCATCAATTAATTTTAAATAGAAATCATTTTCTGAGAAATAATTTTATGAAGAAAATACTGCAATGGTTTTTCAATTACCAATCAATGATTTACAAGGCATTTCTTTTTGTCTTCAGTTGTTTGTTTATTGTTTATTTATTTCCGACCAAAGGTCAATTTAAATATGAGTTCAGAAAAGGACAGGCTTGGCAAAATGAAAATTTATACGCTCCCTTTGATTTTGCGATACTGAAATCCGAGGAGGAATTGTTGTTAGAAAGAGAGCAGCTAAAAAAAGAGACACCAACCTATTTTAATAAAAACGAATCTGTTCTAAACAAAGCAGAGGAAGTCTACGTTCAAAACTTTCCTACTTATTTTACTTTTCCATTAAACTCAAACCGTTACAAAACACATTTCGATTTTGGTTTAGATTTACTTCGAGAAGTTTACAAAACCGGGGTTTTGCCTTTGAACTATGTTCACAAGGGAGGAGAACAAGTGGGTTTGATCCAGGGACGAGATGAGATTGAATTAAAATTTAATGAACTACTTAAACCCGAAGAACTTTCACAATACTTAGATAGTAAACTTTCTTCTAGCTCTTTTGTGCGCTACAAAAACCAATATTACAAACTCCTATTTGAAAGCATAGAACCCAATCTGGTCTATGATGCTCGATTCAATGATCAACTTTTGGAAGAAGCTTTTTCAAATCTTGCTATTTCAAGAAACATCATCATAATGGGGAGTTTATTGATTTCTAAAGGAGAATTGATCGATGAAACTAATTTTCAGGAATTGGTTTCATTAAAACAGCAATACGATTCCAGTTTGTACAGCGATGCTAATCTGTACTGGATTTTGTTCGGCTACATTCTGTTGGTAGGACTCACACTTTTGATGTTGTTTCTCTTCATACACAAATACCGACCTATAATCTTTGATAACAACACAAAGTTGACTTTTATTTTTTGTAATGTTGTTTTGATTGTTGGCCTGACAATTAGTGTATTAAACTNCGATAATAGATTTTTNTACATAGTGCCAATTTGTATCCTGCCTTTACTTCTAAAAGCTTTTTTTGATGCACGACTTGGGTTGTTTGTACATGTTCTCACAGTATTGTTGTTAGGATTTATTGTTCCCAACAGTTTTGAATATATTTTTTTACAAATTATGGCGGGTATTGTAACGATATTATCCGTTTCTGAATTGTACAAAAGAGCAAACTTGTTCATTTCAGTTGGACAGATTATTTTAATTTATCTGATTGGCTATTTTGCTTTTTTTATTATTCACGAGGGAGGCATTGATGGAATTTCATTGAATATCATCGTGCTTTTCGTACTTAATGGCGTATTTACATTATTTGTTCAACCTCTAATTTATTTGTTTGAAAAGTTATTTAATTTGGTTTCAGATGTTTCGTTACTCGAATTATCAGATACGAATTCTGATTTTTTTAAAGACTTCTCAGATAAAGCACCTGGTACCTTTCATCACTCTCTTCAAGTTGCTAACCTTGCAGAGTCTGCCGCCAGTACAATAGGCGCAAACGCATTGTTAACCAGAGTTGGTGCACTTTACCATGATATTGGAAAAATTGGCAACCCCATTTTTTTTAGCGAAAATCAAAGAGGAAGTATTTCTCCTCACAATGATATTACTCCAAAAGAGAGTACACGCATAATAATTAATCATGTTATTAAGGGGGTAGAACTAGCCAAAAAGATAAATCTTCCAGATCGAGTAGTTGATTTCATTCGGACTCATCACGGGACATCAAAAGTGTATTTCTTTTTTAAAAAACAGGAAGAGCTTTATGGAGAAGCTGAAAGTAAAGATTTTTCTTATTCTGGACCTAAACCTTTTTCAAAAGAAACAGCTATTTTGATGATGGCTGACAGTGTAGAAGCAGCATCAAAAAGCTTGAAAGAACCTACCATAGAATTGCTTAAAGATTTTGTGAATAAAATTGTTGATCAACAAATGGATGAGAAACAATTTATGAATTCAAATATTACCTTATCCGACATCGAGTTAGTTAAGAAAGTATTCATTGATAAGCTTATTAATATTTATCATTTACGCATTGAATACCCTGAATAATTTCCAGTTTTTTTAAAAAAAGCATTGGTTAATTATTTTTAAAAAATTACATTTGCACTTCTGTTATTAAAATTTTGGAGAGGTGCCAGAGTGGTAATGGAGCAGATTGCTAATCTGTCAACGTGTAAACGTTGCCAGGGTTCGAATCCCTGTCTCTCCGCTGGAATTTCCCGTGAGGTGTTAATTTATTCACTTTACGGGATTTTTGGTTTTACTTCAGGTGCTAAATCGTTTGATTACTTAGCCAAACCCAAGATGATTTTGTTAAATCTTAGAATAGTAGGTTCTAATTAAATAATCAACAAATCAGAATTAGTAGAGTTTTTATATCTTGTAAGTAAATATTGTTAGTATTGACAAATTCAATATCACAACTAAAAGCTTGTATCAATACATATGAAAAAACACTTACTTTTAACATTTTCACTCTTATGTTTTTTTAATGTGTTTTCTCAGTTTACTGGTACAAATCAGGTTATCAATAATGGAAGCATGCGCTTTGGTGATGGTGTTGAAGTATCCATAACTGTATCTGGAACTTTAAAGCAACCCTTTTATTTGAGTCCTGATAATGGGTGGCGGCAGTTAACATACACTGACGATAGGGTACCACCAGCAAATAAATATCCTTTGGATTGTACTTTTGGTGTTGGTGGAGATGGAACTAATGAATGGAATATTAATGGTGTTGTAAAATCAAACCCTCTTTTTGCATCAGCTACCTTTGATTCAAGTAGTTTCAATATTTCAGGGGGGGTTGGAACAGGAAATATCAAGGTTAAAGGAGAAATCACAATTGGAACTTCACAATTGGAAGTTATTAATGATTACAGTATTGGGGCAGGAGATAATTTTATTAAAGTAACAACAACAATTAAAAATATTGGATTAGCAGCTGTTACAAACCTCAGATATTGGGTTGGTACTCGAGATGACTACGTTGGCGGTACAGACGAACCAATAAAAGAAAGGGGCAACTTGGTTAATGGATCTTTTCAAAAATTGACTTCAATTACTCAAATATCATCAGCATTGAGGATCTTAACCCTTGACGAGGGGATTTTATTTTTCACTAAATCAACGAGTGCCAATACTTCTGTTGCAGATTTTGATTTTGATTTCAATGTTTCGGAGACTGTAACTCCTTCTTCAGTTCCAATTACAACTGAAAATGACGGATCATACAGTTTGTATGTTCGTTTGCAAGACATAGCAGTTGGCGAATCCGATTCCTTTATTTGGTATTATGCAGCTGCACCTCTGGATGAATTAGATGGTGTTGTTACTGAAGTTGCTGAGTCAAGTTGCCCAACTTGTATTAAAGATACAGATGGTGACGGGTTGTTAGATCCAGATGATAGTTGTCCGTATGCAGCCGGTGTGTCTGTTTTAAATGGATGTCCATGGTCTATTTATGTTGGTAATAATTACAAAACTACTACTGTTTCTAATAGTATAGAAATCGCTAATGAAACATTTTTATGTTCTTCAATTGATCCTAATTATTTCAACATTGCCTATCACTCTGGGACTTCACCCGAACCTGTGGTTGGAGATATTATCATTTACAACAATAATTATCCTTCTCCACATAGTTTGCTGTATGATAAGGAAGGGTTTGCTTTCATGAAACTTCGCGATTACAACAAAATCATTGAAGTTAAAAAATCAGATGGTGAAATTGTAGCTATCTATTCTTGCAATTAGTAACAAACAACATTAAATAAACAGTAATTCGTAATCTAAAAAAACCGTTTTTCAACAAAAAAAATATTAATAATCTCCAACTTTGAAAACTATGTTAAGTTCTTTTGTAAAAAATTTAGTTGTTATTTTACTTTTTGTTTCGCAAGTTTCTTTGGGGCAAACTCAGAATCAAGCCCCTGTAGAGATTAGCAAATCTAAAAAGTTAAAAAAACAAAAGACCCCTTTGAAAACCTCAACAAAAGTTATTAAACCAATGACTTTTAACCTGAGTGACTATTCTCATTTGGCTTTGGTTACAATAAAAAATTTAAACTCCTCAAGTAAAGGCTGGTATGATATTTATGAAGAACGCCTTTCAGCTTCTCCATTAAAAATTTTAAACCCTTTTGATGTTGATGAAAAAAAGGCCATTTACGATCGTGAGTTTCTAAAAAACATTCAAAACCCAAAGTATTTGTATCTTAAATATTACAGATCTAATGGTTCTGAAAATGATCCTCCCGAAACAAAATTGACAAAAGTAATTATTCAAGATTTTAAGAATAATATTCTTTACTCTGTAGAGCATACTAATGTTTCTATGGAAGAAACATTGTCCCCTTTCATGAATTTCTAATTGAATTACATTTTTCATCAAAATTTCCCCAGATGTTTTAACTCATCTTAGTGTTTCTATGTTTAATTTAAAAATATTTAAATAAACATATCAGCTATTTTTCCTGCTAATATTTAATGAACACCAAATTAAAGAAGGTGTATGGAGGATGTTGTTTCTTACTATAGGAACACTATGATCTAAATCTTCAATCAAATAATACTAAACCTCATTATCACTATTTGAATTGAGGGATTTCGTAATTTTAGTTTGATTTTATTCAATGTATTCATGCACATCGTGTGTATTCAATTCTGCCCAAAACAGCATGATATCAGATATTTTTGGAGCTCCACCCTGGCCTCCATAAAGATTGGTTAATCCATTGGGAGGAACCACTCGATCGAGCCCTTTAGAAAGCTGTAAAACTGATACAGCTTTTGCAAAAGTTCGGTTACTCCACGTTTTTAAGCTCATGGTTCCCGATATACCTGCTTCTGTTCTGAATACTTCAAATTTCTTCACTATTATTTCATAACTCATAAATCCACCGTTTGAATATTCACTTGTAGAGGTTTGGGCAGAGTCGAGTTGGTGTCTCTTGAAGGTAAAGTGCAGGTAAAGGGGCTTTGAAGAGTAGATGAAAAGGATAATGATTCTGGAATTGGGTTCACGCATACCCTTCTCTATTCTAGAGAGATTGCCAATGTCCATGTTCAGAAGGAAAGCCACATCAGTTAAAGGTACGTTTGCCAACTTGCGGTAGGTGGATAATGAATTGATTTTGCTAAAAAATGTTCTAGAGACTTGGCTTAGCTCCAATTCGTATCCCAAAATCGGGAAGCTCACTAGAATATGGGTTGTACTTAAAAGAGTCAGACAAAGGACTACGCCAAATAAAATCAACTCTAAAAAAGCGTATATTTCCATAACCAATATTTTCAAAACCTACCCCATATTCATAATAAATATCATTGTCAGGGCTATTGTAGTTGATGTTGGATCGGTTAGCTGCAATATTTTCGGAAGTTGTACTACCGTATGCAAATCGGAAAGTTGCTAGGGTTCTGAGTTTTAATTTTTTCACTAAAGGGATTTTATTTGAAACAAATCCGTTGAAATGGTGTTCAAAATGCCCCATTAAATAAGTATCTGCTACCATATCATAATAATTCAAAAGGGCAAAGGTTTTGGGTTTTAGGGAATACCCTTGATTTGATGGAATAGCACTGAGAATGGGAAGTGGAACGATTCCATAAGTTTTACCGATTTCTAAATTGGTTTCTAGATTACCAAGAAAATTAAACAAATAGGTTTGCTTGTAGGACATTTGAATTTTATCATAATCAAGCATTCCTCCCAAAATTCCTTTAACTCCAGCGGAATATTTAAGAACAAATTCTGGATGAAGGTTTTTACCGAATTTTTGTTCAACACCAAAGCCAAACACATTTCTCCTGGGGGTGTAGTTTAAATACGCATTGAATTTAATGTTTCTGTATTCGGTAAGTGTTTTTTCATTTTTTCTGAAAGCTATGGAAAAAAAATCAGAAGCAGCGGAAGCAATGTCTTCCAAGATTAAATTTAAACCCAAGTGGAAATTATTTGTAAGTCCAAAATCCAAATTGACTCCGAATCTTTCGATGTCAGTTAGATAATAGTTAGAACCTCGAGCTATTAAGGAGTTTCTTCCACCAGACCTAAAATCTATCAGATCTTTTGTTTTGAGAAGCCTAATTCCCAACTGTTCAAAATCATTTGAATAAACCATTCCAAAAGTAATTCTGGGCTTATTGTGAATAAGGTATTTGGCGTCTATTGCAAATTTTGTTTTTTTATCACCAAAACCGTGAGCAACATATGTACTTGAACGAAAACGATCATCTATGGTTTTAAAAGTTCTAAAACCTAAACGAAGCCTATTGCCTTCTACATCGTTATTGTTAAAGGAATTCCACCATTTACCAAACTGAACTCCTGGTAAAATATCTGCATACCCCCCCGTAATAAAATCGGTGTAACTAACAAGCGACTTTACTTTGCGATTTTCATTAATTTCAGATAAAATTTGCCGGGTACTTCTGGAGTAATTTTCGCTATTTTCGAAAGGCTGCCAAAAAGCCTCATCTTTGAGGTATTCATTTTTTGAAAGTTGAACGGTTTGATCTTGATAAAATGATGTTTTTTTAGGTTTATTGAAAACATACTGATCAAAAAAATCACTTTTCTTAACCGTAACTCTTTTTCCTTTTTCTTTTTTTTTGATTACCGAAAAATCACCCTCATAACGATTACTTTTTGGGAGATAAACACTATCATTTTGTATGATGTATGTTTTTTCTATGATTAAATCACTTACTAGATTTAAGTTAATATTTGGATCAATACGCATGTTAATTTGTGTCAGCGCATAGCTAGGAGCAGATACTGTAAAATTCCCTGTAAATGCAAGGTCCCCAGCTCTTCTGGGAAAGAAATACAAGGTGTAAAGTTTTTCTTTTTTCAGCTCAATACTGTCCAAAAGCACATAGTCATAAACCGCAAACCCATTTTTGGAAAGGGGACTTTCAAACACTTTATCAGCAAACAGAAGTCTGTTTTTGTAAACATCTATGTCCTGAAAAATTCTTTGGATTCGATCAAAAAAGAATCCTTTGGGAGTTATGCCACTGGAGCGTTCTCCAAGGGGTGTAGTTTTTGAAGTCTTGAGGCTATCATTGCCATAAACTCGAACTATTTTCTCTTTTAAATTTAGAGGGATGTAGACATTGTTATTTGCGTTTTGTTTTAAAGTATAACGAATAGAATCGTAACTTTTTAGTAATATTTTTTTGAGAAATAAACTGTCAATGTTTTTTAATCCAACCTCTGTTGAAGTGAATTTTTGATATTCATATGATGAGAACATATTGAGTCCATTGATTTGTTTTTTCGACCAAATTTTTTTGAGAATGGGATAAGCAGGATTTTCTTTTTTTCGAAGTCTTTTTTTGGGTTTTTGAACCACAACAACCTCTTCCAATTGCTCCCCCTCTTGAAGAATGATCAATAGATTCCGAACTCTTTTTTTGGGTAAGTTAATTTTCTGGTTTCGGTACCCCAATAAACTTATTGAAAGTTCTCGATGAGCTTGATCTGAAAACAAAGCAAATTTCCCGTCAAAATCAGTGATTGAGCCTATTTGACTTCCACTAAAAAAAACATTTACAAAAGGAATTGGTTCTCCGTCTTTGTCCTTTACAACACCAGAAACATTGGTTTGAGCAAATGTTAATCCAGAAATTAATAAGAATAAGAGCCTTATTTTCTTTAAATAAGCACCCTTGTTTTTGGTAATTATAGATCTCATTTATTTAAATAACTGTACAAATGATCCGGGACGTAAAAGTACGTATTAGTTACAAAACATGCTCGTCTTTTACTTACCATAATTGAAATTTTTTGGAACACAATAAAATCGAAATCATCAACTCTCAATCAATTATTTTGATTTAAAAAAAAGTAAAAACATTTTTTTTTGGGAATTAGCATTCATTCCCTATGGGATTTCTAAATTTTGAGATATATTTGCGCATTGTTTTGCGAAAGCAAAATTTGATGTATTTTCGGGGTGTAGCGTAGCCCGGTCATCGCGCCTGCTTTGGGAGCAGGAGGTCGCAGGTTCGAATCCTGCCACCCCGACAAAAAACATCAATCACGGGCCAGTAGCTCAGCTGGATAGAGCATCTCCCTTCTAAGGAGACGGTCAGGGGTTCGAATCCCTTCTGGCTCACCATAAACCCTTGTTTTTCAATGATAGATAAGGGTTTTTTATTTTTGATTAGTTGGTTTTATTTATTTTAAATTAAGCCCATCGCATTGTACTTATTCAGCATCAAATCTTTGACAATGCAAAGTCATATTCATTAAGTGTTTCAGTGTTCTTTTTTATTTTTCAGATTTTGATAGCCTTTTAAATTTCGTATATTTAAATTTTAATTTAATTATTTTTTAAAATTGTTTAAATACACACTATTTACTTTCTTTAAATTACCTTCAGTGTTTTGGACAGGAATAAGAACAACCAAGGTTAATGAGAATTGTTGTGAAGTTAGTGTGAAGCATCGATGGATCAATCAGAATCCATTTAGATCGATGTTTTGGGCTGTTCAAGGTATGGCTGCAGAATTTACAACAGGTCTTTTGATCATGAACGGTATTCGTGAATCCAAGGCCAATGTTTCCATGCTTGTTCTCAATAACAAAGCAAATTTTTCAAAAAAAGCCACAGGAAGGATTACGTTTTCTTGTACTCAGGGAAATGAAATTAAACAGTTAATGAATGATTTATTAAAATCTGGAACTCCTAAAACCATTTGGATGGAATCTGTGGGAACCGACGAAACTGGAGATGTTGTCTCTCGTTTTAATTTTGAATGGACTTTAAATATTAAAAAATAATCACATGAAAGCATCTTTTATAGATGAATTGTCTTTGCCTGCCGTAGCGGCTCCAATGTTTTTAATCTCTGGACCAAAATTGGTTATTGAATGTTGTAAAAACGGTATTGTCGGTACTTTTCCAGCATTGAATCAAAGAGATACTGCTGGCTTTGAGACTTGGGTAATCGAAATCAAAGAGGCATTGGCTCAATTTGAAGAGGAGACGGGCAAAAAAGCGGCTCCTTTCGGAGTTAATTTAATTGTACACGGAACCAATTCAAGAGTTAAAGCTGATTTAGAAATTTGTGTAAAGCACAAAGTGCCATTAATCATTACCTCTTTGGGTGCTGTTTCACAGCTTGTTGATGCAGTTCATAGCTATGGAGGGCATGTATTTCACGATGTAATCAAAAAACGACATGCAGAGAAAGCTGCTCAAGCTGGAGTAGATGGATTAATCCTAGTTTCGGCTGGGGCAGGAGGTCACGCTGGTCTGACAAACCCATTGTCTTTGATAGCTGAAATAAAAACTTTCTTTAAGAAAACAATTTTACTTTCTGGATGTATTAGTACAGGTAATGATATTGCCAGTGCTTTACAGATGGGAGCAGATTTAGCCTACATGGGTACTCGATTCATAAATGTTGATGAAAGTATGGCTGAGAAGGAATACAAGCAAATGATCATTGATAGCAAAGCAAGTGACATTGTTTACACCGCGGCTGTATCTGGGGTTAATGCTAATTTTTTGCGTCCGAGTTTAGAATCCATGGGAATAACAGAGGATATGTGGTCTAAATCAAAAAAAATAGACTTTGGTGAAGAACTTGATGCAGCAAAAGCAGAGGCCAAAGCATGGAAAACCATATGGTCAGCAGGGCAGGGGGTAACTACAATAGAGGATGTAGTTTCAACCAAATCACTTATTGATCGTTTGAAAGCTGAGTTTATTGAAGCTTTGCAAAAGCAACAAGAAATACTAAAAAAATATCTTTAATTAGCTTCATTAATTAAGCGGTAGATTAAGACGGCAGTTCGTTGAATTAACAAATTCATAGTCTCTAAATTTACCGTTTCTTTTGGAGTGTGGGCACCAGTTCCCATAGTTCCCAAACCATCCAAGCAATCGACATATTCCGCTACAAAGGAAACATCAGCTGCGCCCCTTTTACCGGGGTCGTAAGCCAGGACAGGATCTTGACCCATGTCGATGCTCACTTGATTTAATTTCTTGAGTAATTTTGTGTTACCTTCTGTTGGCCCCATAGCAGGGTAACTGTCTGTGAATTTTATGGAAGCGGAGGTTAGCGGTAAATTATTTTCAACTATGGCTCTCATTTTTTCTCTTGCCTTATTTTTTTGATCTTCAGAGATAAAACGCAATCCCCCTTTTACAATTGCAGTTTGGGCTACTACATTTGACTTACCAAAAGCTTCCCCTTTACTTTGTTGTGAATCAAATTCAACAAAAGTTCCACCTAGTAGCAAACCTGGATTAAAGGTTAAGTAGGTTTCACCTTTTACATTATTGTAAAATTCATTTAAAATTCTACTCATTTCAAAAACAGCTCCAGCTCCCGTTTTCTCACTAAAAATACTGGATGAATGGGCTCTTTTTCCGTTAACCTCAAGGGTCCAGCCTGAAGAGCCTCTTCGGGCAACAGTGGCATAATTGAATCCAGTTGAATTTTCGAAACCCAGAGCAATATCACTTTCTTTGGCTACTTCTATCAAGTCTTTTCTCGAAATACTCAATGGTTTTCCTGAACTTTCTTCATCTCCAGTGTATGCAACCGTTATGCTGGCCTTATCCAGAAGTTTCAAATCGTGTAACACCTTAAGAGCATAAAGCATGATAACATCACCACCTTTCATGTCATTTGCTCCGGGTCCATAAACATTACCATCAATTACTTCGAAATTTTGAAAAGGACTATCTGCTTCAAAAACAGTGTCTAAATGACCAATCAATAAAAGTTTTTTCCCTTTAGAACCTTTTTTTGAGGCAAATAAATGTCCTGCACGGTTCATTTTTAGTGGCATGTCGATCCAGCGAGTATCAAACTCAATAGCTTTAAATTCTTTCTCCAGAAGCATCCCAACCTTTTTAACACCCTCTAAGTTCAGTGTACCGCTGTTGATGTTGACTAGTTTTTCTAAAAAATCAATAGATTCCTGATTGTAATCCTGAACTTTTTGAATTATCTTTTTTTCTGCACGATTCAGTTGAGCTGAAGCAGTAAATACTGCAAATAAGCAAGTCGTTAGAAAATAAAACTTGATTTCATAAATCCTTTGTGAGATTTTGTACGATTTCATATTGTGCGAAAAATTCTTTAAAAATTACTTTGATTGCTGTGTACATTGGAACAGCAAATATCAAACCAGTGGTACCAAAAAGAAGCCCTGATGTTAAAATGATAATGAATATTTCTAACGGATGAGACTTTACACTGTTTGAAAAAATAAACGGTTGACTGAAAAAATTATCGATAAATTGACCAATTACAAAACCGATCAAAACATAAATCGATTTGGGAAGAATTACCGTACTAAAGTCTGCTCCAATATTTGAGGTCATTGAAAGAACCAACATTAGAAATGCAGCAATCAATGGTCCTATGTAAGGAATTAAGTTTAGTAGAGCACATAAAAAAGCAATAATAAAAGCATTTTCAATTCCAAAAATAAGTAGCACGATACTGTAAATTATTAGGAGTATGGAGATTTGTATGAGAAGACCAATAAAGTATCTCGATAAAAGCTTTTTAATTTTCACCAATGACTTTTTCATTCGCGCTTTATATTCTTTTTTTACAAAAGAAAAAGTGATTTGTTCAAGTAGTTTGCTGTCTTTGAGAAAGAAAAAACTGATGAATAATACGGAGAATAACCCAATGGTAAAACTACTGAGCCATCCAATAAAAATATTGAGAAAGTCTGGAATGACTCCTAAGTTAAGGCTGTCCATCCAATCTTGTTCTTTCATCCAATTTTTCCAGAATTCATCACTCAAAGAAAAATATTCGGAAACTTGATGTACAAGTAATCTCATTTTCCGTTCCAGTTCATTGATGTTGAGTAACGATAGATTTTCTCCTTGTTGGGTTATGATGGGAATAAAGAGTGCTGCGACTCCAAAAATTAAAAAGATAAAAATAGCCATTGTAGTAATAGCAGCAAGGACATTGTTAAATTTCAAATAGGTTTCAAAAAAATTAAGAATGGGTCGCCCCATAAGAGATAACACAGCAGCAATAATAACATAAATGAAAAGCGATTGGAGAAGTTGAATTACATAGATACCCAGACAGAAAATACCTAAAAATAAAACTGCTCTGAGGATTCCTTGGGAGATTATTTTTGAATTCATTCTTTAAAGATAAGTATTAATTAAATCATTTTTAAACCTTTCTATTGATTAAAGATAAGGTGTGACAGGCAACCAAGCCTGCTGTTTCTGTACGAAGTCGTTGATTGCCCAAGCTGATGGGTTTAAAATTGTTTTTTATGGCAAAAGCAACTTCTTCTTTACTGAAGTCTCCTTCTGGTCCAATAAGAACACAATTACTTTTTTTTGAAGGTGTAAGGTTTGCCAACTCAAATTTTTCTCCATCATTACAATGAGCAATATAACCCTCTCCTTGTTGTTTTACAAATACATTAAAAGGGATCAAATCATCCAGTTGTGGTAAATAAAATTTCTGGGATTGCTTTAAAGCTGATTTGATGATTTTTATCAATCGGTCTTTTTTGACAACTTTTCGTTCTGAATGTTGACATAAAATTGGGGTAATTCGGTGAAGACCAATTTCAGTGACTTTTTCCAAAAACCATTCTAATCTGACAATGTTTTTTGTGGGTGCAATTGCAATGTGAGTTTGGTTAGCAGTGTTAGGGTGTAATGTTGTTTCTTGGATTATCCCATTTGTTTTTCTTGAACTGACATATTCAAGTTTTACCCGAACTTCTAGGCCCTTTCCATCGGTTACAGCAACCAAATCTCCTTCTTGTTTCCTCAATACTTTGGCTAGATGTCGGCTTTCTTCTCCGTCAAAAACTAGATTACTATTATTTGTGTCGATATCATCGTGAAAAAATAAATCCATAATTAAAATTTTAAACGAGCAGAAGCTGATTCTTTGATGTTTCCAAAATCTTTGTTTAAATATTTTATGTACCCGACGATTCCAATCATAGCTGCGTTATCGGTGGTGTAGGCTAGGGGAGGAAGATAAACATCCCATCCTTTTTCTTGTGCAGTTTTTTCGAGTTTTGATCGCAATCCAGAATTTGCAGAGACCCCTCCACCCAGAACAATTTGTGTGAGATTATGGAGGTTTACAGCTTTTTCAATCTTTTGAAAAATTATTTCAATTAAGGTGTATTGAATTGAGGCACATAAATCGTTAATATTTTCTTCAATAAAACGCTTATCCTTTTGTGTGTTTTTGTGAATATAATTGATGACAGCTGTTTTAAACCCACTAAAACTTAAGTCTAAGTTAAACGCCTTTGGAATTGGGAAATCAAAGGCTTTTGGGTTACCTAATTTTGCCTTTCGATCAATTGCTGGTCCAGCGGGATATCCTAGCCCCAAAACTTTCCCACATTTGTCAAAAGCTTCTCCTATTGCATCATCCAAAGTGGTACCCAGCAATTCAAAGTCCAAGTAGTCTTTAACCTTGACGATTTGCGTATGCCCTCCTGAAACAGTTACCCCTAAAAAGGGAAAAGTAGGAGTAGGAAATTCATCATTGATAAAATGAACCAACAAATGGGCTTGCATATGATTGACATCAATTAGTGGAACATCAAGACCCATTGCCAAAGATTTGGCAAAGGAAGTGCCTACCAAAAGAGATCCCAACAACCCAGGACCACGGGTGTAAGCAATAGCATTCAATTCGTTTTTTGAAATCCCAGCTTGATGAATTGCTTGATCAACCACTGGAATGATATTTTGTTGGTGAGCTCTGGAGGCTAGCTCAGGAACAACTCCTCCATATTTTTTGTGTACATCTTGTGTGGAAATGATGTTTGATAAAACCTCGTCATTTCGTAATATTGCAGCTGCAGTGTCATCACATGAAGATTCGATTGCTAAAACATAACATGGTTTTTGTTTCATTAAATTGCTAACTTTCATTAATAATCCAAAAATAAGTCTTTCCGATCAAAAAGTTTAAGAAAATAGTAATCCTTTCAATATCATTTTTGGTAGCTCTGGCCTTGCTTTTTGTTATTGTATTATCGCTTTCAACTGTACAAACTCAATTCGCTAAACGAATTACTGAAAATTTAAATAACCGTTTCGATACAGACATATCAATTAAAAAAGCTTCAATTTCGTTAACTGCTGATGTTTTAATCAGTGATATTCTAGTTCATGACCACCATGAAGACACCCTACTTTTTGTTCAAGAATTAAAAACTTCTTTGAATGGTTTGGATCGATTTTTAAAGAGAAACTACGATTTTGAATCCATCGACTTAGGAGGGGTTAAATTATTTTTAACTCAACACGAAGGAGAGTCAAAATCTTCTCTTCAATATTTTATTTTAAAACTCAAAGACACAACGAATCTCGAGCCAAAACCGTTTACATTTAAATCTAAAATTTTACAATTAAAGGATACTGAGATGATTTTTGAGGATTTGAATATCAAAGATTCGAAGTTTACTTTTTCAGATATTGCGCTTGGATTAAAAGATTTTAATTTTAATTCAAACAGTCTTGATGTAGCCATTCAAAATCTCAGAGGATTTTCAAGCAAATACGGTGAAATAATTGATTTTCAAGCCAATATCCGATATTCTTCTGACAGTTTAGTTTCTAAAGGGTTTTCTTTGAAAATGGATCAAAATGATATTTCGGGGAGTGGTTTAATAGCATTTAATGGCGGTAATTTAGCAAATCTGAAGCCTGCATATTTTCAGTTAGAATTGGATGAAGTACTCATAACTCCGAGCACTGTAGGCGGATTAAAGCCCTATTTTAATGAAACATTTTTGTTTGACGCAACACTAAAGTTGGAAGGGGGGATAAGAGATTTTCGTTTAACAAGTTCAGTAAATCTTGGAGATCAGTCTTTTTTAAAAGGATCAATAAGGGTGTCGGATGCATTTGAATCAGAGAAATTAAGAGTTCAGTCGGATGATTTAACCATAAAAACATCAGATGAGGTAATGAGGACTTTGTTGAACAAACCCTACTACAAAAAACTTTCAAAATACACAGCTCAATCTGGAAGCTTATTTCTAGTTACTCGTTTTTCTGGGAGTTTAAACAATTGGGAATTGAAAAGTGACTTAAAATCGAAGTTCGGACTATTAAGCCCCAGTCTAAGCCTCAATCGATCGAAAGAATCGAATCTTTGGGAGTACAGTTCTGATTTAGTTTTAGAAAATTTTGAAATCGGAAAGTTCTTCAAGCAAAAAATAGCTTTAAAAACAAATGCAGCTTCCAAATTAAAAGGGTTTATTAGGGATTCTAAGGTTTATTTAGTTGAAACAAAAGGTTTGGTAAATGAACTTCAAATTGGAAATATCACGCTTAAAAATTTGGTTCTGAACTCCAAGCACAAGGACAAGCTTGTTCAAATCAAATTGAGTGCTAATGAAGATAAAAACCGATTCAATTTGAACACATCAATAGATTCATCTAAAGATTTATTTTTATTGGAGGGTAATTTTGAAGCCATTAATCTTTCTGATTTTGGAATTGCTGATGCAACCACTAATGTACTTTTGTCTTCCAACGTATTTATTGAAAAAAAATCAAATGATTTATATGATGATATCTTTTCTCTTCAATTGAAATCCCCGTCAATAATGAGTAAAGGGAAATTGATCACCTTCAAAAACATTGAATTAAATGCAAAATCAAAAGGGGCAGACAAATCAATTTCGATTGTAAATTCCGACGCAATAAACTTAATTCTTGAAGGGGATTTTGAGTATGCTAATGTTTCAAAACTTTTGGCAGGGATATTTGATAATTTTTTATTGAATAAATCATCTAATTCTTTGGGTCAGCCTCAATTCTTCAATTTTGATATTCATATGAAGTCAAAATTAACAGAGGCCCTTTTTCCAAAGCTTTCCATACCCGATGATTTCTTTTTGTCTGGCTTGATAAGTTCCAATCAAAAAGAAACGGCAGTGGTATTTGATCTACCGATCTTATTATTTAAACAATACAGGTTTAAAAATTTACATTTTGAGATTGACTCCAACAATACTGTCTACACTAG
The DNA here is from genome assembly GCA_002708445.1 of Candidatus Arcticimaribacter sp. GTDB lineage: Bacteria > Bacteroidota > Bacteroidia > Flavobacteriales > Flavobacteriaceae > Arcticimaribacter. The sequence continues at coordinate 5,257 of PAOB01000014.1, read as the reverse complement.
CTTTTTATCAGCAGATAAAATAGAGGTAGGTAAACTAGCAGCTTCTGACATATTTATGATTTCATCATTCAAAAACCAGAATAATAGAATTCGTTTAGAAGGGATTTTGGGAACCGATGAATTGAACACCTTTGAAACAAACTTCAGTTATGATTACTCCGATGAAGAGACTTTCATGGACATTGACTTGTTCAATATTAACTACAAAAATGTGCTTTGGAAGCTACAGGAAGGCCAAAAAAGAAACTTGGTTTACAACTCAAGTGATGAAAATTACAAGATCAACCCGCTGCTTATTTCCAACGGGGATCAACGTATTGAACTGTCTGGAGAATACAAAAAAAGCAACGACTTTAGCTTTCAGCTTGATATTCGTGATGTTTCTTTACAAAACATCTTACCACCTATTAAAAACTTTGAAATTGATGCAGATTTGACTTCAAGCATCCGTTTCTATAAAACTCCGATTAATAACGATGCGTCTTTTGATATCAACCTTTCGGATTTGTATGTGAATAAAGTTGAAATGGGAGATTTGTCTTTTAATACCCGAGGCAATACTGCATTGAATTCATACAAAAACAACTTAACTCTAGTCAAAAATGGATCAAAAAAACTCGATTTATCTGGGATAACATTAGTGCTTGATGACCGCACAAGCTTGGATTTAGATTTAAATTTAAATTCATTTGACTTGTCATTCATATCAGCGTTGGGAAAAGGGAAGTTGACCAATATTAGGTCTTCATTAACAGGGAATTTTAATCTTTGGGGGCCCTTAAACAATTTATCACATACTGGAAGTCTTTTATTGGATCGTTTCAATATTTCAATTCCTTTTATAAACACTTCATACGGTCTTTCTGATTCCACAAAACTTACTTTGTACGATAATGTTATTAAATTTGAAGAAACTGCTATTTTCGATCAAACTCGAGAGACTTCAGGTCAATTGAAAGGAACTTTTTCTCATCTCAATTTTAAGGAATGGGATCTGGACTTTGACATAGACTCTGATCGTTTATTGATGATGAATCGAAAAAATGAAAAATTAGCTTTATTTTTTGGATCTGGGTATTTAGATGGTAAAATTCATCTTTACGGATCCACAAAAAATTTGAATATGGATGTTGAGGGAGCAACAGCTGAGGGTACCTCCATAAAAATTCCATGGGAAGAAAATAACGGACTGGCAGATGTTTCATTCATTGATTTTGTTCCTAAGTCCTCATTAGATGAATCAAATGAGTTGAATGAGAATTCTCTTAAGGAAATTAAAATTGCTCGTGGTTTTGAAATGATCTTTGACCTTGACGTAAACAACAATGCAAAAGTAGAGATTGTTGTAGATCAGCTATCAGGGAGTACCCTTACTGGCAGAGGTTCAGGTAATATTTTAATGGAGACAAATACAGACGGAAAGTTTAATATTTGGGGAGATTTTATTGCCTACGATGGAGTTTACAATTTTAAAAATTTAGGATTAATAGACAAAAAATTTAAAGTAAATCAGGGAGGAACAATTGTTTGGGAGGGCGATCCCTTTGAAGCTCAAATGGATATTGAAGCGGTTTATCAAGTTCCAGGGGGAGCAAATCCCGCTTTACTTGTAGACAACCCTAATTTCAATAAAAAAATTCCAACGGAAGTATTAATAAAACTTCAAGGAAGCCTTTTAAAACCTGACAATCCCCTGTTTGAAATTAATTTCCCAAACACCAGCGGAATAGTAGCATCTGAAATTAATTACCGCCTTGCAGACCAACAAAGAAGACAACTCCAAGCTATTTCACTTTTGTCACAGGGAATTTTTGTGAGTGATGTTTCGTTTTCAACTCAAGGCATAGCAAATAATTTGTACGAAAAAGCTTCGGATGTATTCAGTTCGTTAATGGGAGAATCCGATGGTAAATTAAACTTTGGGTTAAATTATTTGAAGGGAGATGAACGGCCTGATCTTGATATTCAGTCTCAAGACCGTATTGGTGTTACCTTTGTAACACAAATCAGCGATAAGGTCTTGTTGAATGGGAAAATTGGTGTTCCAGTAGGAGGTGTTGAAGAAACCCTTATTGTTGGTGATGTTCAAATTGATTTTATTTTAAATGAAGAGGGAACTCTAAAAGCCAAGGTGTTTAACCGTGAAAGCGAATTTCGTTATATAAGCGATGATTTGGGTTACACACAAGGGGTTGGTCTTTCCTACCAAGTTGATTTTAAAACTTTTGAAGATCTTATACAAAAAATAATTACCAAAAAAAGGAAGCCACAAACGGTTGAATTTTCTGATCAAAGTTATTTGGAAATACTCAATAAAAATAACAACTAAATCGATTTTGTTGAGAAATAATAATGTACTGCAAACAATATCGAATATTTGACGTCTTTTGTTTAAATTTATACGCTTGAAAAAAATCAATGAAAAATAAACCAAAAAAAATAGCTGTTTTAACGTCTGGTGGAGATGCACCTGGAATGAATGCCGCATTGCGTGCAGTTGTTAGAACAAGCGTTTTTTATGGGATCGAATGCTATGCGATTCAACAAGGTTATCAGGGACTTATTGATAACGATTTTAAGTTGATGAATGCACGAAGTGTTAACAACATAATTAATAAGGGGGGCACAATCATAAAGTCAGCTCGTTGTTTAGAATTTAGAACTCCAGAGGGAAGAAAGCTTGCTTACGAGAATTTAAAAAACTCTGAGATTGATGCTTTGGTTGTTATTGGAGGTGATGGTTCTTTTACTGGAGCTATGATTTTTCAGGAGGAACACGATTTTCCTGTTGTTGGAATTCCAGGAACCATAGATAACGATATTTTTGGTACTCGATACACACTAGGTTATGATACCGCTATTAACACAGTGGTTGAAGCAATTGACAAAATCAGAGATACTGCAAGTTCACATAACCGTCTTTTCTTTGTAGAAGTAATGGGACGAGATGCTGGCCATATTGCCTTGAATTCGGGAATTGGAGCAGGAGCAGAAGAAATTCTAATTCCAGAAGAAAACCTGGGACTCGAACGCTTGTTAGAGTCCTTAAAGAAAAGCGAAAAATCAGGTAAATCATCCAGCATAGTGGTGATTGCTGAGGGAGATAAGACAGGTAAAAATGTATTCGAAATTGCTTCTTATGTCGAAAAAAACCTACCCTACTATGAGGTAAGAGTTTCTGTATTAGGTCATATGCAAAGAGGGGGAACTCCTAGTTGTTTTGACCGCGTATTAGCATCTCGTATGGGTGTTTGTGCAGTAGAAACCTTACTAGAAGGAAAATCAAACCTGATGGTAGGTGTAATTGACGATCAAATGGTTTTAACACCCCTAGAAAAAGCAATCAAGGGCAAATCTGAAATCAACTCTAACCTAATTAAAGTATCTGACATCTTATCAATTTAAACAATAATCAATTTTAATAATAACAATAATAGATAAATTATGTCCTTAAAAATTGGAATTAATGGGTTCGGTCGAATTGGCCGACTAGTGTTTCGTTCAGCAATGAAACAATCTGATGTAACTGTAGTAGGAATCAATGACCTTCTTGAGGTTAAACATTTGGCTTACCTCCTGAAGTATGACTCTGTTCATGGAAATTACGACGGAACAATCGAGGTGGTTGATAACGACTTAGTTGTTGATGGACATCGTGTACGAATTACTGCGGAGCGCAATCCAGAAGATATCGCTTGGGATGCTGTTGGAACTGACGTTGTAGCGGAGTGTACAGGGATCTTTACAACTCTTGAAAAAGCTCAGACTCACATTACTGCTGGTGCTAAAAAAGTTGTAATTTCTGCACCATCTGCTGATGCTCCAATGTACGTTATGGGTGTTAATCACAATGAAGCTAATGCAGATCAAAATATTGTATCAAATGCTTCTTGTACAACCAATTGTTTAGCACCAATCGCTAAAGTTTTACACGATAATTTTACAATTGAGGAAGCTTTAATGACTACTGTTCACGCCACAACTTCAACTCAATTTACAGTTGACGGGCCTTCCAAAAAAGATTTTCGCGGAGGGAGAAGTGCTTTAGTTAACATCATGCCTGCCTCTACTGGTGCTGCAAAGGCAGTTACCAAGGTAATTCCTTCTTTAGAAGGCAAATTAACAGGAATGGCTTTTCGTGTCCCTACAGCTAATGTGTCTGTTGTAGATTTGACTGTTAAGGTTGTTAAAAGTACATCTTACGAAGAAGTAAAGAATGTTATGAAAGCAGCTTCTGAAAATGAATTGAAAGGGATTTTAGGATACACCGATGAAGCAGTAGTGTCACAAGATTTTGTAGGTGATGCACGAACTTCAATTTTCGATGCCGAAGCAGGAATTGAATTGAATGATAAGTTTTTCAAAATTATTTCTTGGTACGACAACGAGTGCGGTTATTCTAATAAGTTAATTGACTTAGCAAAGCACGTTAACAGCCTGTAGCATTATGTATTTAATTGTTGATAGTGGTTCCACCAAAACGGACTGGTTCGCCGTAGATGAGAAGGGGTCTGTTCTTTTTTCAACCCAAACACTAGGTTTAAATCCTCAAGTTCTCTCATCTGCGATACTAACAGAACGGATCATTAATAACTATGATTTATTTCAAAATAGAAAAGATGTAACAAAACTTTTTTTCTATGGAGCTGGATGTGGAATCAAATCAACAACCGCTAGAAAAAATGTGGCTTTTGGATCTTCCTTTTTAAATGTAACAAGTGTGATTGCCTCATGAATCTGACGTTCCCAAACTTTCAGATCAATCATGAACTCGTCCAAGTAGGTTTTTGAAACCGTTGAAATGACTTGTTTGTTAGGCGAAGTCGACTCTCCTGAGTTTAGCGCATTAATGTATTTCTGGCTTAAAATCTCAATCTCAGATTCTTGCGATTTCATTTTGAAGTCCACAATTAGCGCCATTGGCATAATCAGTCCCAGAAGAGCAAAGATCATTGTCTTTAAACCAATGTTTTGCTTTTTTCTGATGATTTTGAACCAAAATATCAGCGATGGCATCAACATCAACGCAATCAAGATTACCAGGACATAAACTGGCAAATCCATCAATCGCCAAGCAACCGAGAGAAGCTTATCAATAAGGTTGTTGACCAAAGATGCCATTAAGCTCTTAAATAGAAATCTTCACCCATTCCGAACATCTCTTTAATCTCCACTTTTTCACCAGAACTGTTCTTAATGAAGCCATTGAAGAAACCGTACGGCCCCTGATATTTGCTTCGCATTATCAACAGATTCA
>PAOB01000013.1 GCA_002708445.1 Candidatus Arcticimaribacter sp. | reverse complement strand
AATCCACCAACGTTTTTTTCTTTTATTGATCGATTCTTAATCACCGCCGAAGCCTATCAAATTCAAGCTATTTTATTGTTTAATAAAATGGATACCTATTCTGAGGAAGAAAAACAAGAGGTAAAGCGGATGCAAAGTGTTTATCAAAAGATAGGATACACTTGTCATCAGATTTCAAGTTTTAAAAAAGAAGATGTAGACTTTGTTTCGAGATTGATGGAGGGTAAATCCTCGATGTTTTCTGGGCACAGTGGTGTAGGTAAATCTACTTTGATCAATTCCATAGCCCCAGATTTAAACTTAAAAACAAAAATCATTTCTGAACAACATCAGCAAGGACAGCACACAACCACTTATGCCGAAATGTTTGATTTGGATGGAAACGCAAGAATAATAGATACTCCAGGAATCAAGGGTTTTGGAGTTGTTGACATGGAATCAGAAGAACTGGGAAATTATTTCCCTGAATTTTTAAAAATAAAAAACTCCTGTAAGTTTAACAATTGTCTTCATGTAGATGAACCTAAATGTGCGGTAAAAGAAGGAGTTGAAAATAAAACAATTGCTGCATCCCGATACAAAAGTTATCTACAACTCTTGGAGGAAGACACCCCCTACAGAAATTAAATATGCGTGTAGTAATTCAACGAGTAAAAAATGCCAAAGTAGAAGTTAACCAAGAAAATGTTGGTTCCATCAAACAAGGCTTGGTAGTTTTGTTGGGAATTGAAATGGCAGATACTATTGAAGATGTCAACTGGATCGTCAAAAAAACAACACAACTTCGGATTTTTTCAGATTCAAATGGAATAATGAATCGTTCGGTTCTCGATATTAATGGAGACCTACTTTTGGTCAGCCAGTTTACTTTAATGGCTGCTACAAAGAAAGGAAACCGACCTTCATATATACGAGCAGCAAAACATGAACATGCAATTCCTTTGTATGAAGCTTTTGTTGTTGAAGCGGAAAAGGTTTTGAACAAATCCATAGCTACTGGAATTTTTGGTGAAGACATGCAGGTTTCATTGTGTAACGATGGACCAGTAACTCTACAACTCGACTCTAAGAATAAAGAGTAATTAATAGATATTTACCTCAATTTCTAAATCAATATTAAAGGTCTCTTTTACTTTTTTTTGAAGTTCTTGTGATAATTCGAGAATTTCATGTCCCGAGGCATTGCCGTGATTTACCAAAACAAGAGCTTGATCTTTGTGAACACCAGCGTCACCTTTTTTGTATCCTTTGTATCCAAGAGATTCGATTAGCCATCCTGCTGGAATTTTGACCTCAGAATTATCGGTTTCGTAAAAAGGTAAGTTTGGATATTTTTTCAGTAAGATTTTAAATTCTTCTTCTTTGATTATTGGATTTTTAAAGAAACTACCACTATTCCCAATAACTTTGGGATCTGGAAGTTTACGTTCTCGAATAGAAATCACTGCTTCGGAAATACTTTTTGGAGTAACGGTTTTACTACCCAATTCCTCTTGGATAGCCCCGTAACTTGTTTTGAGTTTATGTTTTTTTTTGGTTAATTGAAATTGAACAGAAATGATGACATATTTTCCTTTTAGAGTTGTTTTGAAAACAGAAGTTCGGTAACCGAAAGCTGCATCTTGAAGATTGAATTCACGTATTTCTGCAGATTTCACATCCATAGCCTTACAACTCACAAAACTGTCTTTTAATTCAACTCCATAAGCACCAATATTTTGGATAGGGGCTGTGCCGGTATTTCCTGGAATCAGCGATAGGTTTTCCAATCCACCGTATCCTTTATCAATAGTCCATACTACAAATTCGTGCCAGTTCTCACCCGCCTGAACTTCAAGGATAACATTATCTTCATTTTCATCGACAACAGATATTCCTCTGAGATCGATTTGAATGCATAATCCCAAAATGTTTTTGGTAAAGAGTAAATTACTTCCACCTCCTAAGATGAATTTCTTCGTAAAACTTTTTTTCAAAAGCATCTCTCGAAGCTCTTCTTCTGTATTTACGCGAGTGAAATACTCAGTAAAACATTCCACACCAAAGGTGTTGTATGCTTTAATGGATTTATTTTTATTAATGGCTTTCAATTGCGTTTTTTAGAATGCACAAGATAGAAAACTCAATTTAATTGGAATAGACCTTCAGGGCTTTTTCTAATATTGTAGCGGAACGCAACAACTTTTCTTGGTTGAGAACAAAACCGATTCGAATTTGTTTTTTTCCATACCCAGATGTAGAATAAAACCCAGCTGCAGGGGCAAGCATTACGGTTTCGTTTTGATAAGTAAAATCAGTTAACAACCATTTAGAAAATTCTTCTGCATCCTCAACGGGTAATTCCACAATACAATAAAATGCTCCCTTTGGATTGGATACCCGAACACCATCAATTTTTTCTAGCGCCTCAATTAAGGTTTTTTTTCTTAACGAATATTCATTTTTTACTTGAATCAAATATTCTGGATCAGAATTGATAGCGGCTTCACTGGCCATAAGAGCTAAAGTAGCTGGTGATAAACGCAGATGTGCAAATTTTAAAGCAGTTGCTATTAGATTTTTATTTTTTGAAACAAGACATCCCACTCGAGCTCCGCAAAGACTGTATCGCTTAGATACCGAATCTATCATGACTGCGTGGTCTTTTAATTTTTCATATTGCAAAATCGAGTAATGTTGGTTTACTTCATCATGAATGAATTCTCGATAAACCTCATCAACGATTAAAAAAATATTGTGTTTGAGGGCAAGGTCTCCAAGCAATTTGATTTCCTCTTGTGAGTACAAATATCCAGTTGGGTTACTGGGATTGCAGATTAAAATCGCCTTAGTCTTTGAAGTAATTTTTTCTTCAATATTTGAGATTGGAGGAAGACAAAATTGATCATCAAATAAAGAAATTACAGGTACAACTTTTACACTCGAAGCAGCTGCAAATCCATTGTAGTTTGCATAAAAAGGTTCTGGTATGATGATTTCATCACCTGCATCACAAATACAATTTAGGGTAAATGCCACTGCTTCACTAGCACCAGTTGTAACAATGATATCTTCTGGAAGAACATCAATTTCATTACTTTTGTAATAAGTACAAAGTGATTCCCTAAAACTTAACGAACCTTCAGAGGACTCATAAGGGAGTAGTTTTAGCTTGTTGTTACGAACCACATCAATAGAATCCTGTGGAGAAGCAATATCGGGTTGTCCAATGTTGAGGTGAAATACATGTATTCCCTTAGACTTAGCTTTAGTGGCAAAGGAACTAAGTTTTCTTATGGGGGATTCTGGAAGCTCTCTTCCTTTATTGGATAAAACAGGCATCTTGTATTTGAATAATCCCGCAAATATCTAAAAAAAAAAGAACATCATATTTATTGTAATGTTTTTTGTTGTGTATAATTTGAATTCTGTTTTTTTTAGGGAGTATTTTTTACAAATAAAATCAAAATAGAATACGAAATTAATTGCCACACCCATGAAGCAATCTTTTGCAGTTATCCTATTGATATTTTCTTTTTGTTGCCCTTTCACTGTGTTTATACAATCCAGTTTTGAATTCCCCGAAGGAGTAACAAAAAGAACTTTTTCTTTTGAATTAATCAATAACCTCATAGTATTACCAGTTCAAATAAATGGTGTTTCTCTGAGTTTTTTACTGGATTTGGGGGTCAATAAAACCATTTTATTTAACAACGATTTGATTAATGTAAACGATTTTGAAAACATAGCTTCAATTAATTTAAGGGGTTTATCCGATGCAGCATCGATACTTGCATTCAGGGTAGAGGCAGATCTTTTTCAAATTGATCGCTTGAGCAGCGCGAATCATGAAATATTATTGCTGGAGGGATAGAATTTTCAGTTTAGTAAACGAATGGGAGCTCAAATTGATGGTATTATTGGAGCATCTCTTTTCAAAGATTTTAAAATTACAGTGAATTACTTAACCAGACAAATACGCATAGAGTCTTCTGGCAAAAGAGCTACTTCATGTAGGAAATGCAGCATACTCCCCATCCGATTTAAAAACCAAAAACCCCTTGTTAATGGGTTCGTTACTCAAGATAATGGTGACGTAATTGAAGGAGATTTTTTAATTGATAGTGGCTCAAGTGATGCAATTTGGCTTTTTGATCAACATAAAAAAGTTGTAAAAACATCTTCCTTTTTCCCAGATTTTTTGGGAATAGGAATCAATGGTGACGTGTTTGGTGATCGTGGAAAAATCCCTTCATTTCGATTGGGATCATTTAATTTGGAAAAAGTAAAAGTTGCTTATCCTGATAGTGTAAGTGCTTATGAAACATTAATTGACCGCAATCGAATTGGTAGTATTGGAGGCGAGCTGTTAAGACGTTTCAAAATAACTTTTGATTATCTAAACAAGCAATTAACCTTGAAAAGAAATTCTAAAACATTTTCTCCTTTTTACTACAATCTAAGTGGAATTGAATTGCAATACAAAGGCGAAAATTTAATTAAAGAAAATATCAGTTTTGTAGCTGACGGTCGTCATAGAAGCCAAGGGGAAAGACAAAACAATGGGGTTAAGATATTTTTGACAGAAGTTTATCGCTTGCGATTTCAATCCATAATTGAAATATCAAATCTAAGAATGGGTTCTCCTGCAGCATTAGCAGGTTTGAAAGTAGGAGATGTAATAGTTTCAATCAATAATAAAAATGTTGGAGACATAAAACTGCAGCATATGATTCAGTTATTTCAACAGAAACCTGGAACTAAAATAAAATTAGTAGTCAAAAGAGATGGGCTAAAACTTATTTACCGGTTTGTTTTAAAATCTTTGTTTTAAATACTACTTAACAACTCCTTTAATTTTTAAAGAGACAATGGGAGTTTCAGCAGCATTTGAATTTACCGTGATGGTTTTACGAATTGGGCCTAATCTGTTGGTGTCATACTTTACTTGTATTTCTCCAGTTTCTCCAGGCGCAATTGGAGCTTCTGGTTTTTTAGGAATAGTACAGCCACATGAGGAGTAAACTTTGGTTATTTCTAGGGGCTCATCACCCGTGTTAACAAAAGTAAAAACCCGTATTCCATCACTTCCTCTCGGAATTTCCCCATAATCAACAATACTGGTTTTAAACTCAATTTTTGGACCATTGGTTTGAGCAAAGCTTCCAAAATTGAATGCTAAAAAAAAACTGAAAGCTGTAATTAAACTTTTCATAAGCTTGTGATTAGTTATTGCAAGATACATAATTTTAGTTCACAGAAAAAAGCAAGATAAAAGTGATCTGATTACTTTTGTAATCCCTTTAAGAAAATTACTTTTGTTATTGATAACAAAAATCAGACCAATTATGTCTATTTCCTCGAAATTTGAAGCCGCAACTGTCGAAAAGAAATGGTATGACTTCTGGCTTAGCAATAAATATTTTGCATCTACTCCAGACGAGCGTTCGTCTTATTCAATAGTAATCCCACCGCCAAACGTAACAGGAGTACTTCATATGGGACATATGTTGAATGTTTCTTTGCAAGATATTTTGATTCGAAGAGCTCGAATGCAAGGTTTTAATGCTTGTTGGGTTCCGGGTACCGATCATGCATCGATTGCTACAGAGGCTAAGGTGGTAGCTCGATTGAAGGAACAGGGAATTGACAAAAATGATTTAACTCGAGAAGAGTTTTTGAAACACGCTTGGGATTGGACCGATGAATATGGAGGAGTAATTTTAAATCAACTTCAAAAACTAGGGGCTTCTTGTGACTGGGACAGAACCAAGTTTACCCTTGATGATGAAATGTCTGAGTCTGTAATCCAGGTATTTGTTGACCTGTTTAATAAAGGATTGATTTACAGAGGGTACCGTATGGTTAATTGGGATCCAGAAGCTCAAACAACCTTATCTGACGAAGAAGTTGTTTATGAAGAAAAAGCTGGTTTTTTGTATCATATTGCCTATGAAGTAGAGAGTGTTGAAACCCCCTTAATAGTGGCGACAACTCGCCCCGAAACTATTTTTGGAGATACAGCAATTTGCATTCATCCTGAAGATGAACGTTTTGCTCACCTGAGAGGAAGAAAGGCAAAAGTCCCCATAGCCAATCGCTGGATACCAATTATCCAAGATGATTATGTTGAAATGGAATTTGGAACAGGTTGTTTAAAGGTAACCCCAGCACATGATCTAAATGATAAGAGTTTGGGAGAAAAACACGGTTTGGATATTATTGATATTTTTAATTCAGATGCTACTCTAAATGCTCATGGACTTCATTATGAGGCTATGGATCGATTTGAAGTTAGAAAAGCCGTTTCAAAAGAATTGGAAGATTTAGGTGTATTGGTTAAAAAGGAAGATTACCCCCATAAAGTAGGAACTTCTGAACGGACCAAAGCAGTTATCGAACCGCGTTTATCTGACCAGTGGTTCTTAAAAATGGAGGAACTTGCAAAACCGGCAATCAAAGCGGTACTTGAGTCTGATGATGTTACTTTGGTTCCGTCCAAATTCAAGAATACCTATCGACATTGGATGGAAAATATTCGAGATTGGAACATCTCCCGACAATTATGGTGGGGTCAACAAATACCAGCTTATTATTACAGCAATAATCCAGATGATTTTGTAGTGGCTACTTCAATTGAGGAAGCATTAGAAATGGCTCAGTTAAAATCAGGGAATAAAAATTTAAAAGCCACTGACCTTCGTCAAGATAATGATGTCTTGGATACTTGGTTTTCCTCTTGGTTGTGGCCAATTTCTGTTTTTGATGGAATCCGAAATCCTGATAATGAAGAGATAAACTATTATTATCCAACCCAAGATCTGGTAACGGGACCAGACATATTGTTTTTCTGGGTTGCCCGTATGATAATTTCGGGTTATGAATACCGCAAAGAACAACCTTTTTCGAAAGTTTATTTGACAGGACTTGTTCGAGACAAACAAGGCAGAAAAATGTCTAAACAATTGGGTAATTCTCCTGATGCCCTCAAGCTCATAGAGGATTTTGGTGCTGATGCAGTTCGTGTTGGATTATTGTTTAGTTCAGCAGCTGGAAATGATTTGTTGTTCTACGAAAGCTTGTGTCAACAAGGAAAAAGTTTTGCGAATAAAATTTGGAATGCATATCGTCTAATTGATGGTTGGGAGGTTGATGAAAACAGAAACCAATCTACAGTAAATCAAGAAGCACTTCAATGGTATGGTCATAGATTTCAACAAACTTTAGAAACTATCAACGATCATTTTGATAAATACCGTTTGTCAGATGCTTTGATGACTTCTTACAGACTTATTTGGGACGATTTCTGTTCTTGGTTGTTGGAAGCAATAAAACCAGCCTATGGAGATCCAATTGATGGGAAAACTCTTGGTGAAACTCGCACTTTGTTTGAACAGAATTTAAAGCTTTTACACCCATTCATGCCCTTTCTTACAGAAGAAATTTGGCATGATATGGCTGATCGATCTCAAAAAGAAGCATTGATTATCAGTAAATGGCCAGAGTTTAAATCGTTTGATTTAGAAATTATCAATCGTTTTGATAAAGCAAAGTCAGTGATTGGTGGAATACGAAATTTTAGAAAAGAAAAACAAATCGGATTTAAGGAAACACTGGTACTTCAAGTAATTGGTTCAACAGAGGAAATTCCTTTTGAATCTCTAGTTCAAAAAATGGGACAGCTTGCTCGTATTGATTACCTAGAATCATCATCTGACAAAACAGGAGGTGCTTTTCGTGCAAATGGTTTAGAATTTTTTATTCCTCTTGAAGGTAAAGTTGATATTGAAAAAGAGCGACAAAAACTGGATGAAGAACTTAAATACCTCAACGGTTTTTTGATTTCTGTTCAAAAGAAATTGGCTAACGAACGTTTTGTTTCTAACGCACCGGAACAAGTACTTGCCAATGAGCGAAAAAAGGAAGCAGATGCTTTAGAAAAAATAGAAGTATTGCAGAAAAGCTTGGCTGCTTTGTAAAGAGTAAATTATTTTTTAGCGATACAATCGATACCGCCTTTTACAATTTGATTCAACTCTACATTTACCTTGGTGTCAATAGGAAGGTACAAATCTACTCGCGAACCAAATTTGATGAATCCAGCATCGGTTCCTTGAATTACTTCTTGACCCTCTTTTGCATAATTCACAATTCTTCGGGCTAGTGCACCTGCAATTTGACGGTAAAGGACAGCTCCAAAAGATTTGTTTTCAACAACAACTGTTGTTCGTTCATTTTCTTCAGAAGCTTTTGGATGCCATGCAACAAGATATTTCCCTGGATGATATTTGCTGAACATAACTTTTCCACTCATACAATACCGTGTTACGTGAACATTTATAGGTGACATAAATATTGACACCATCAAGCGTTGGTCTTTAAAGTATTCTTTTTCATAAACCTCTTCAATCACAACTACTTTCCCATCAACTGGGGCGATTATGTGATCTGGGTTTATGATTGTATTTCGTTTTGGATTTCTAAAAAACTGTAAAACCAGTATCAATATACCAAGAGCAAGTATTTGGAGAGCTATTTTTAACCAAAAAATTGGAATAAAGTAATCTGCACCAAGTGCAATTCCTGCTGTAAAAATAAATGTAAAAACAATGATTAAATGTCCTTCTTTATGAAACATCTTAGATGAATTTTAAAAGTAAATAATAATAAGGTGCAACAAAGATAACACTATCCATGCGATCATAAAACCCTCCGTGTCCTGGAATTAGACTTCCACTATCTTTAACCTTGGCAATTCTTTTGAAATAAGATTGAATAAAATCACCTAGAGTAGCTAATACAGGAACCATAATAGCAAATACAACCCATAGCTTATTTTCAAAAAGGTTTAACTCTTTTTCAATAAAATATGTAAATAAAAAGGTAGCAATCATGCCTCCAAAGAATCCTTCCCATGATTTTTTCGGGGATATGCTTGGGAGTAATTTATGTTTTCCAAATTTTGAACCAAAAAGATATGCGAATGAATTGTTTGCCCAAATTGATAAGTAAAGTAATGCAAGGAGCCATGGGGAATAAATTAGTTCTTCATAGGCCGATCGACAAATGAAATAGGAAGAAAACACTAAATATCCAATACTAAGAATAAGTTTTATTGGATAGCTGTAATTTATTTTTTTTGAAGAAAAGAGAACTATGATAAGAATTGTATTAAGAATCAATGAAGTGTAGAGCATCAAATCCTCTGTCTGTTTTGTTATGAATCCAAATATGGCATACCCCATTGAAAGTGCTAAGGCAAAAAAGGGAATAATGCTTTTGAATTGAATTAATCGTTGGAATTCCCACAAAGCTAGTCCAGAAAAAATAAAAATAACTGCTGTCAATGCATAGGGAGAAGAGAATATTGCTCCTATCAACGATGTTGCATAAAGGGATCCAGAGATAGCACGAATTTTAATGTCTTTCATTTAGGAGTCTTCTTGAACAAGTAAATATAAGTTTTTTGTGCTACTTCCATAAGAAAGAAAGTTTTCTTCCTTGCTTGGATCAAAGGCATTAAGTGTAGTAATATTTGAGGGGAGATCTTCTTTGTATCGGGTGTTTATCAATGTCATCGCTTCACTAACGTCTTCAACAAATTGAGCTGAACTTGCTAGAATAATTAAATTTTCGGGAAGTTCATTTAACTTCAAGTCTTTTATTTGATGGCTACAAATCAATATAGCGCCTTTATTTGCAATTAAATATTCGCAACCTAAAACTTGTGTAGCAGCAATTTTGTTTTCAAAAGATTCTTGATTTGGATTGAGTTTAAAAAAATTATTTAGGCTTTTTGAATCACTTTTTAAATCTAAATTTCCCCATCCATTTTCGGCTAATATTTTGTGGAAGTATTTTAAAGTATCATTTCTATTTTCACTGAAAATAAATTTACCGCCTTTCTCCGTAAATTTTTTGGCGAATTCTATTTCTTTAGGGTCTTTTTTGGGCGACAAGTATGGGCTGTCTTCTTTAATTGTTTCTTTTTTTTTGTTTCCAAAAATGTTTTTAAAGAAATTCACAAAAAAAAATTATTCAGTTGATGTTTTTTTTTCATCCTCACTTTCTTCTTGATCAAAAGGTCTTTTTCCAAGAATACTCAAAAGGTCATCTTTGAACAAAACTTCTTTCTCTAGAAGACGTTCTGCCAATATTGTTAGCTTTTCGATATTGTCGGCAACAAGTTTACAAGCTCTTTCATATTGACTTTCAATCAATATGGATATCTCTTTATCAATTTTTTGGGCTGTGTCTTCAGAATAGGGTTTGGAAAAGCTGTAATCCGATTGGCCACTGGAGTCATAGTAGGTAAGGTTGCCAATTTCATCGTTGAGGCCGTAGATGGTTACCATTGCCTTTGCTTGACGGGTTACTTTTTCTAAATCGCTAAGAGCTCCTGTAGAAATTTTGTCAAAAACCATTTTTTCTGCCGCACGTCCTCCAAGGGTTGCACACATTTCATCAAGCATTTGCTCAGTTCTCACAATCATACGCTCTTCTGGAAGGTACCATGCAGCTCCTAAAGATTGCCCTCGAGGCACAATAGTAACCTTTACCAAAGGTGCAGCATGTTCAAGTAACCAGCTTACCATAGCATGACCTGCTTCGTGAAATGCAATAGTTTTTTTCTCCGCTGGAGTAATGATTTTATTTTTCTTTTCTAGACCTCCTACAATTCGATCAACTGCATCTAAAAAGTCTTGTTTCCCAACGGACTTCTTGTTTTTTCGAGCTGCAATTAATGCAGCTTCGTTACAAACATTTGCAATATCAGCTCCAGAGAAACCAGGAGTTTGTTTGGACAAGAAATCGACGTCTAATGTTTTGGTTGTTTTGAGAGGTGCAATATGTACAGAAAAAATCTGTTTACGCTCTCTGACATCTGGAAGATCAACATAGATTTGTCGATCAAAACGACCAGCTCGCATTAATGCTTTGTCTAACACATCAGCGCGGTTTGTTGCAGCTAAAACGATAACATTGGTGTTGGTTCCAAAACCATCCATCTCAGTTAATAATTGATTCAACGTATTTTCACGTTCATCATTAGAACCTGTCATATTACTTTTACCACGTGCTCTACCAATGGCGTCAATTTCATCAATAAAAATAATGGCAGGGGATTTTTCTTTTGCTTGTTTAAAAAGATCCCTAACTCGAGATGCACCTACTCCCACAAACATTTCTACAAAATCAGATCCTGATAAAGAAAAGAATGGGACTTTGGCCTCTCCCGCTACAGCTTTAGCTAGTAGGGTTTTACCAGTACCAGGTTGTCCCACAAGAAGTGCTCCTTTGGGAATTTTACCGCCAAGTTTAGTATATTTTGTAGGATTTTTGAGAAAATCAACGATTTCTTGAACCTCTTCTTTGGCTCCTTCGAGTCCAGCAACATCTTTAAAGGTTGTTTTGATGTCCGCTTTCTCATCAAAAAGCTTTGCTTTGGATTTTCCAATATTAAAAATTTGACTTCCACCAGCACCGCCTCCAGCACCTGACATTCTTCTCATCAAGAAAATCCATATTCCTATGATTACTATTATGGGTAGGAAGCTTAGTAAAACATCAAGCCACTTATTTTCAACGGTTGTAAAATCGTATTTAAAAACAACACCATTTGATTCTGCTTTTTCTAATTTTCGTTGAAACAATTCTAGGTTCCCTACTTCAAATTGATAGTGAGGACCTTTGATATTCTCTTGACCTAAAAAATTTTTAGTTTTAACAGCAGTGTGAATGGATTTCTCTAATGCGGATTGTGTTAGTGAAACTTTCGCGAGATTTTTGTTGTAAACAACAACATTCATCACATCCCCATCGTTCAGGAAACGTTCAAATTCAGATATGTTTGTCTTCTTTAGTGATTGTGAGCTGCTATCACCAAACATGCTCAGCCCTAAGAGTAGAATTATTACAATACCATAGATCCAGTACGTATTGAATTTTGGTTTATTTGGTTGCTTTTCTTTTGTCATAATTTTTTTATTGATTTGAAGCGATTAACGTAGTTTTTGCATCACCCCAGAGTTCTTCAATATTGTAATATTCTCTAATGTGTTTTTGAAATACATGGACAACAACGTCTACATAGTCCATCAAGACCCATTCTCCATTGTCTTGTCCCTCTGTATGATAAGGCTTTTCGTGTAATGCTTTGCTTACCATTTTGTGAACTGATCCAACAATTGCAGACACATGTGTATTTGATGTTCCTGTACAAACAATGAAATAATCACAAACTGTATTTTCTATGTTTCTCAAATCAAGTAGATTGACTTCTACACCTTTAACTTTGTCTATTCCTAGAAGTATTTGCGTGATAAGATTATCAGCACCATTAGAAGCTTTCGTCATTAAGTTTTTTTCTTTAACACAAATTTATTATAATATAGGGAGAAGCAAGTAATTTAAAGATGAATTTCAATTTAATCAAAATTGATGCCACGGATTCAACGAATTCTTGGTTGAAAGAACGTTATTCCACAAATAAGTGTTCTGATGGTGATGTTGTTTGGTCAAAAGCTCAGAACATTGGTAGGGGCCAAGGTAATTCTGTTTGGGTGTCAGAAAAAGGTAAAAATCTAACAATCAGCATCTACAAGGAGTTTAATGACTTAGCAATACATAATCCATTTTTATTGAGCGCTATTGTTTCTTTGGCATTAGCGGTTACTTTAAATTTATTTAGAATCCCTAAAGTATGCGTAAAATGGCCAAACGACATTATGTCAGGTGACAAAAAGGTATGTGGAATTTTGATTGAAAATATGTTTAAAACATCTACACTTCACGCAAGCATAATAGGAGTGGGACTCAATGTAAATCAAAATCATTTTGAAAACCTTTTCCAAGCTAGCTCAATGTCGAAAATTTCGGGAATGTTGTATGACTTAGATGAGGTTATGAATTGTTTTCTTGATCAATTAAATCAAAAATTTAAACTTTTAAATCAACCTCAAGAGCAAATAATAAAAATTTATGAAACCTCACTTTATCGAAGAAATAAACCCAGCACTTTTGAATCAAAAGGTTTTTTGTTTTCTGGAGTTATCAGGGGAGTAACCCCTCAGGGATTGTTGAAAGTTGAACAAGAGGATCATAGAATTTGTTTTTATAATTTGAAACAAATTAAACTGAAAAATTAAGGGCTCCAGTTTGAAGGGTCTTTCCTCCAATTGACAAGGGTGTCTTGTTCACTTTTTTCTATTGTTTTATTTTCTTTAGCATGTTCAATCAGGTGATCATAGTCACTTAAAGTGTGAAGTTGAACCCCAGCTTTTTCAAAATTTCGATCGGCAACATTAAATCCATATGAAAACAAAGCAATCATTCCCAAAACCTCAATGCCTTCTGCTTTAATTGCAGCTACTGCATTCAAACTACTCATACCTGTACTTATCAGATCTTCAATAATTACAACAGCTTGTCCTTCTTGTACAATCCCTTCGATTTGATTTTGGCGACCGTGTTTTTTGGGCTCAGGACGAACATATACAAAGGGCAAGTCTAGTTTTTGGGCAACAAGTGCCCCAACACCAATTGCACCCGTGGCAACTCCTGCAATGGTAACATCAGTACCGTACAAAGACTTAACTTGCTCAGCCATAGTGTCCACCAGGAAATCTCTAACCTTCGGGTATGATAACGCTAAGCGATTGTCACAATAGATTGGAGATTTCCATCCACTTGCCCAGGTAAATGGATTTTTTGGTTCCAATTTTATTGCATTAATTTGTAGTAAATGAGCAGCTGTATTGTAGGCTATTTGTTTGTTGTAAATCATACACAAATGTATAAAGTATTTTTCAATCAAAAACCAATTTTCTTAATAACTGAATTGGTTCCTCAAACCGATGAAACACCTGTTTTTTTTATCAAATTTTCATCAGCTGAGGGTATTGTTAAAGCCCTAAAGTCAAAAAAAATAAAATCTCTGTATTTGTACCATCCGTCTGAGGATAAACTATGGATGCATTTTTTAAAACATTTTCCAGTTGTTGAAGCTGCCGGGGGTCTTGTTCGACATCAAGATCAACGTTTATTGTTTATTTACAGAAACAATAAATGGGACTTACCCAAAGGGAGAATACAAAAAAACGAGTCTGTTAAACTTGCTGCAATAAGAGAGGTAGAGGAGGAGACAGGAGTTGATGGCTTAAAAATCATTAGACCTTTGATTAACACCTTGCATATTTTTAATAGAAATGGAAAGCATAAACTCAAAAAAACGTTTTGGTTTGAAATGAAGACATCCTCACAAAAAGATTTAATTCCTCAAACAAAAGAGGGAATAGAGCAGGCGATTTGGGTAAGTGAGTCAGAAATTTCAGAAAAGTTTGAGAATGCCTATGAGAACATCAAGTTAGTTTATCATAACCTTTAAGGCTGAACTACAGACCTAGGAACAAGGTGTTCATAGGTCCCTTGATTCTGAATTACATCACGAACAACACTGCTGCTGATAAAAGAAGTTTCTGTTGAGGTTAGTAAGAAAACCGTTTCAATTTCCGAAAGACTCCTATTTGTATGAGCTATTGCTTTTTCAAATTCAAAGTCTGCTGGGTTTCTTAGCCCTCTCAAAATAAAGGAAGCATCAATACTTTTACAAAAATCAACTGTCAGTCCCTTGTAGGTTTGAACAGATACGCTACGTTCATTTTCAAAGGTTTTCTCGATAAAACGTTTGCGTTCTTCTAAAGAAAACATGTATTTTTTGTCTGAATTAATTCCGATTGCGATTACGATTTCGTCAAATAAAGGAATTGCTCGCTGAACAATATCAACGTGTCCATTTGTAATAGGATCAAACGAGCCGGGAAAAATTGCTTTCTTCATAATTCTAAAGATATTCTTTTTTTTTCATTGTTTCAGAAATGAGTTCTTCCAGGAAGTCTGTTAACGAAATTCCGCTTGCTTCCAATTGTTGTGGAATCAAACTTTCTTCAGTCATTCCCGGGATTGTATTTATTTCGAGTAGATGGGGGATTCCATTTTCAAAGATAAATTCACTTCGAACTACTCCTTCGAGTCCCATTTGTTTGTAAATTTTTGTAGACAAATCGATCAAAGCTTCTTTCCAAGTTTCAGGAATTTTAGCAGGAGTTATTTCTTGAGATTTACCTTTATATTTTGCTTCGTAGTCAAAAAAGTCATTTTCACTGATGATTTCTGTGATGGGGAGTACATGGATTTTATTCATCCATTTGCACACTCCAACACTAACCTCCCTTCCTTCTAGTGCAGTTTCAATGAGTAATTGTTTATCTTCTTCAAATGATTTTTCAATGGTAGCAGGGAGTTCCTCCGGAGTGTAAACTTTGTAAACTCCAAAACTACTTCCAGCTCTGTTTGCCTTTACAAAACAGGGAAAACCAACCGCTTTTTCGATTTCCTCAATTGTAAAATCATCTCCTTGATCTAAAGTAAAAAAACGAGCAGTGGGTATTTTATTTGAGCGAGCAATTGCCAAGCAATCTCTTTTGTTGTAGGTTAGTGCAGCAACATAGCTAGAGCAGCTTGTTTGTGGTATTTTTAGTAATTCCAACATTCCGGCAAGTTGTCCGTTTTCTCCAGGAGCACCATGAATCATGTTCATAATCGCATCAAAAACTACCGATACTCCTTCTTTTACAAAAGAAAAATCTCCTTTATTAAGTTTGTAAATATTTCCTGAGACATCCGAAACCGACCATTCTTTTTTTGAAATATGTATTTTGTAGACATCAAATGGACTTGTTTGGAGTGCACTGAAAACGGCATCACCACTTTTTTTGGAAATTTTGTGTTCTGAGGTAAACCCTCCCCAAGCAACACCAACTACTGCACTCATTTTTTTAAAATTAAAAAGATTTAAAAACTAAACTTTAAAAGTTACTTAGGTAAAGGTAATTGTTTTCCATCGTTTCAAAACAAGTCGGATTTATTATCTTTACTCCATTATTAAAATTATGATAAATTTTCTGCGTTTCTTTTTGAGTAAACTCTTTTTAAAGCAATTGCTTTGGGCTGGGCTTCTCATTGTTTTGTTTGTAGGACTTTCGTTCTATGGATTAAACAAGTTGACGCAACAGGGAGAAAACATCCAAGTTCCCGATTTAGAAGCACTAGATATTGAAACTATTGCTTCGGTCTTAGACCAACATGAACTGCGTTTTGAAGTTTTGGATTCCACAAAATTTAATCCTTCATACCCAGCTTATGCTGTAATTGAACAGTTTCCTTTAGCTGGTTCTGATGTTAAAAAAGGGAGAAAAATTTACTTAACAATCAATCCGTCGGGTTACAGAAAATTGAGTGTACCTGATGTCATACAAATCACAAAAAGAAACGCCGAAACCAGACTTACTGCCGTAGGTTTTGAGTTGGGTGAGATTACTTACCGCAACAACATAGGAAAGGATATGGTTCTTGAAATTCGTTACCTAGGTAAGTCAATTGTGCCGGGAACTATTTTACCTAAAACATCAAAAATTGATTTAGTATTGGGAAATGGAAAACGATAATTTAGAGCCTGAATTTCAAGAAGATCAAGTACTTCACGAACATTTTTCTTTTACTGCTGATCCTGGTCAAGAACCCTTAAGGGTAGACAAATACTTGATGAATCGGGTTGAAAATGCTACTCGTAACAAAATTCAAAAGGCAGCAAAAGAGGGTTGTATTTATGTAAATGATGTAGTCGTAAAGTCTAACTACAAAGTAAAAGGAGGGGATACTGTCCGTGTACTTTTTGGACATCCTCCTCCAGAGAATTTACTGGTAGGAGAGGACCTTCCCCTTGATATTGTTTATGAAGACGAAAGTTTAATATTAGTTAATAAAGCAGCAGGAATGGTTGTTCATCCTGGTCACGGCAACTATTCAGGCACTTTGATAAATGCCTTAATGTTTCATTTCGAAAACTTACCCAAAAACGAGCAACATAGGCCAGGTCTTGTTCATCGAATTGATAAAGACACTTCGGGTCTTTTGGTAATAGCCAAAACGGAGGCTGTAATGACCCATCTTTCCAAACAATTTTTTGATAAAACTTCCAAAAGAAAATATCATGCTTTGGTATGGGGGGATGTTAAAGAAGATAGTGGAACAATAGAGGGTAATATTGGGCGTCACCCAAAAAATCGCTTGCAAATGACCGTTTTTGAAGGCGATGAGGCGGGAAAACCTGCAATTACTCATTTCAGAGTTCTGGAACGTTTGGGTTATGTTACTTTTTTAGAATGTGAATTGGAAACGGGTCGTACGCACCAAATTCGAGCTCATATGAAACATATTGGGCACACCCTTTTTAATGATGAACGCTATGGAGGTGATGCTATTTTAAAGGGAACCAGTTTTACAAAATACAAACAATTTGTAGACAATTGTTTCAAGCTAATTTCAAGACAAGCCTTACATGCCAAAACTCTTGGTTTTGAACACCCCTCAACAGGGAAGTGGATGGAATTTGATTCCGAAATACCAAGTGATTTGAAAAACGCACTGGATAAATGGAGGCAATACGCCGTGCATAAAAATTTGTAATGTAGATATAAAATGTTAAAATCCAGTTGATTTGTGATTTTCGAATAACCCACTTATTTTTGATTAAAAATAGATGTTCTATGAAAATGATTATCTCTCCTGCAAAGTCTCTGAATTTTGAAAAAGCATTACCTACATCAACGTTTACCCTCCCTTTGTTTTTGGATGAAGCTGAGCGTATCAATAAATTATTGAAGAAAAAATCGGTAAGGAGTTTAGGGAAACTTATGGGGATTTCTGAAAAACTATCTCAATTGAATTGGGATAGAAATCAAGCCTTTAAATTACCCTTTACAAATCAAAATGCACGACCTGCTGTTTACACTTTTGATGGTGATGTTTACACGGGTTTGGATGTCTACAGTCTTGCATCAGATAAAATAGAACAGCTTCAAATCCAACTCCGAATTTTATCTGGTTTGTACGGTTTACTCAAACCTTTGGATTTGATTCAGGCCTATCGTCTGGAGATGGGAACAAAATTCCCTGTTGGTGCTAAAAAAAATCTCCCTGAATTTTGGAAACAAAAGCTAACAGAAACTATGAATGAAGAAATGGGAGAAAACGAGAACTTGATCAACTTAGCTAGTAATGAATACTTCAATGCAATCGACACCAAATCATTAAAGGCTGAAATAATTACCCCACAATTCAAAGATTTCAAAAACGGAAAATTCAAAATGATTTCTTTTTTCGCCAAAAAAGCTCGGGGTATGATGGTGCGTTACGTTCTTGACAACGAATGTAAAAACAAGACGGATCTCTTAGGTTTCAACACCGATGGATATCAATACAGCGAGGAGTACACTTTGAATGAAAATCAGCCTGTTTTTATTCGTTAGAAGATTGGCTTTCTTCAAACAGACTGAATTTTTCTGACACTTATTGTGATAAGGGACTTGTTTTTTTTCTTGTTTTGTATTTCTTTCGACTGCGACGAACCCCAGAGGTTCCCCTTACGATTTTTCCACGCCTTGTTTTTTTATCTCCTTTTCCCATAAGTAGTTGACTTGGTCTCCTCTAAAATATTTATTTTTATGACAAACACCAAATATGTGGTTTCATAAACATCCATACCCTCCTCACATTCTCGAAACTGCTTCGCGTTTGATTGTAGGTACATTACCTCCTCCACGTTTTTCTACTGGAGAATTGAACGATCAGGACGTTGATTTTTGTTATGGGAGTAGCAATGGGATGCTTTGGAAGATTTGGGATCGCTTGTACGATCTACAACTCGTATTTGAAAACACTTATTTTGCAATTGAACAGCGTAAAGCTTTTTTGAAAAGGGAGCGGTTTGGAATTTGTGATATTGTAGAGGGTGCTTATCGAAAAAAAATAGATGCATCGGACATAGGAATGCAAGACGTTAAGCTTCGAGACATTCTTCTTATTTTGAAACAACACCCAAAAGTTGACACCTTAATTTTTATGGGAGGGAATAGTAAGAATGGTCCAGAGTATTTTTTTCGTAAAATTATAAAAAATGCAAATATTCCTTTAAATTGTCTAGACAATGATGTCCCAAGAGTACATCAGTTTAGTTGGGCAGGGAGAAACATTAAAACATATACCCTAACAACACCCTCCGGTACAGCCAATCGTGCTATTGGGAGTATGATTGCGTACAAGAAGGCAAAACAGCGCAATCCAAATTACAATACTCTGGATTTTCGAGTGGAGCAATATGGGACAATTTTTTTAACCTCTTAAAAATATTTAGGATATCTAAACAAAGAAATTAAATAAACTACTGTCTAATTTCAGCAACAAAGTTGTAGATCTGATCGACTCCTTTTTCTTTTAAAAATTTAATGAATGCAGAGCCGATTATCGCACCTTTGGAATAGGTTGTAGCTGCGTCATAAGTTTCGGCATTGCTAATGCCAAACCCAACAACTGTAGGGGTGTTTAATTCCATTTTGGCAATCCGATTAAAATAATCTGTTTGAGTTTGTCCGAAGGTGTTTTTTGCCCCAGTGACACTAGCACTACTTACCATGTAAATAAACCCATTCGACACCTGATCGATGTAGCGAATGCGTTCATCTGGGGTTTGGGGGGTTATCAAAAACATATTGTAGAGCCCGTGTTGGTCGAACAGGTTTTTGTATTGCTCGTGATAGACATCTACGGGTAAATCGGGAATGATGAGACCGTCTATTCCTATGTCTTCACAACGCTGACAGAATTTTTCAATTCCATATTGCATCATCGGGTTAAAATATCCCATCAGTACTAGTGGAATATCAATGTATTCACGAATTTTATCCAGTTGCGAAAAAAGTTTTTCAGTGGTCATACCATTGTGTAACGCCTTGGTAGAACTATCTTGAATGGTTGGACCATCGGCCAAAGGGTCAGAGAAGGGAAGGCCAATTTCGACCATGTCTACACCAGCGGCTTGAAGATTTTTTAGAATGGGAACTGTATCCTCTAAATTGGGATGTCCAGCAGAAAAATAGATGGATAAGAGTTTTTTGTCTTCTTGGAATTTTTGGTCAATTCTATTCATTACAACTTAAAATAATCTATGTAGGTTTCTAAATCTTTATCTCCACGTCCAGAGCAATTAAATACAACAACCTCGTCTGGTTTGAATTTTCGAACATCAAGTACTGCAAAAGCGTGTGCAGTTTCTATTGCTGGAATAATACCCTCCATTTGGGAGAGTGTGAGTCCCCAGTCCATTGCTTCTTGGTCGGGAACAGAGATAAATTCGGCGCGTTTGCTTCTGAACAAATGTGCGTGCATAGGTCCAACCCCAGGGTAGTCCAGCCCAGCAGAAATGGAATAAGGTTCTGTAATTTGTCCATCATCTGTTTGCATCAACAGTGTTTTGCTTCCGTGAATGATTCCCTCTTTTCCCAAAACAGAGGTAGCGGCACTTTCGCCAGTATCAATTCCTTTTCCGGCTGCCTCAACAGCAATAATATTGACGCGTTTGTCATTCAAGTAATGGTAGTACAAACCTGCAGCATTACTCCCGCCTCCGACACAAGCAATCACATGATCGGGATAATCCCTTCCTTCTGTTTCTAGCAATTGATTTTTGACTTCTTCACTTATGACAGACTGAAAACGAGCTACCATATCGGGGTAGGGATGTGGTCCTACAACCGATCCGATGATGTAGTGCGTATCAACGGGGTTGTTGATCCAATCTCGGATCGCCTCGTTGGTTGCATCTTTTAGAGTTTTACTTCCCGATAAGGCAGGACGGACATTTGCCCCTAACATTTTCATTCGTGCTACATTAGGAGCTTGACGCTTGATGTCCAGCTCACCCATGTAAATTACACAATCAATTCCCATTAAAGCACAAACTGTTGCTGTTGCAACTCCGTGTTGTCCTGCTCCTGTTTCAGCAATAATTCTATTTTTACCCAAGCGTTTAGCTAAAAGGATTTGACCAATGGTGTTGTTTACTTTGTGGGCACCTGTATGACACAAATCTTCTCTTTTGAGATAAATTTTAGTATTGTATTTTTCCGAAAGCCGTTTTGCAAAATACAGGGGTGTTGGGCGACCTACATAATCTTTCAGTAAGTTGTTGAACTCCTCCTTAAATTTGGGTTCTGATGAAATTTTCAGATAATTTTCTCGCAGTTCTTCTACATTAGGGTAAAGCATTTCGGGAATGAATGCACCCCCAAAATCACCGTAATAACCTTTTTCATCTACATTAAAATTCATACAATTCATTTTTAAATTGCTTTAATTCGTTAACTTTTTTTATGCCTGGAGCGNTTTCAAATTTACTGTTTACATCAATTGCATAAAGTGGTAAATTTGTTTTTAATAACTTTTTAAGCTCTTCAACGTTTTNGATTCCAATTCCTCCGCTGAGAAAAAAAGGTTTTTCGGAGGGATAGGCTTTTAGTGTGNACCAATCGAAGCAGTACCCATTTCCACCAGGAAGTTCTCCTTTGGTATCAAAAAGGAAAAAATCGCAACTTTTTTCATAAGGCTTCAATTCAGAAAAGTCAAAATCATTTTGGATACTGAATGTTTTGATTACCTCAATTCCTAAATGTTGAATTTGTTTGCAGTACGCGGAAGTTTCATTTCCGTGTAATTGAACAGCGTGGAGTTGATGTTCTTTGATGATTGTTTCGATGTAGTCAAGTGTTGCATCAACAAATACCCCCGTTTTTTTTATTCCCTCAGCCAATGAAGGGGTACTTTGGCTAACGTATCGCGAGGAAGGTGCCCAAAAAATAAATCCCAAATAATCGGGTGCTAAAGCAGCAATGGCCTCAATATTTTCAGGTTCACGCATACCACAAATTTTAAGCTTCATCATTAATAGTTTTTATGAATTCAACTGCACTTTTACCAGGATCATCCGTTCTCATAAAGTTTTCGCCCACCAAAAATCCTTGGTATCCGTATTTTTTAAGATCTTGTATGGACTCTGTAGCACTGATTCCACTTTCAGAAACTTTCACAAAGTCGTAAGGAATCATTTCAGCTAATTTTCTACTGGTATTCAGATCTACTTCAAAGGTTTTTAGGTTTCTGTTGTTTACACCTAACAGATCTAAAGAAGGCATTATTGATTTTTCGATTTCTTCTAAACTGTGAACTTCCAACAAAACTTCTAACCCAAGAGACTGTGCAAAAGTAGAAAGCGTTTCAATTTCTTTTCTTGAAAGTACTGCGGCAATGAGTAAAATCAGATCGGCTCCATGTGCCTTAGCTTCTAGAAGTTGATATTCATCGACAATAAATTCTTTCCTCAACAAAGGCAGCTTGGTTACCGCTCGAGCCAAAGTCAGATCTTCGAGAGATCCACCAAAATACTTTCCATCGGTCAATACAGACATTCCAGAAACTCCAGCAGCTTCATATCCTTTGGCGACATCAATTACCGATAAAGAACTGTTGATGTTTTGTTTAGATGGGGAACGTCTTTTGTGTTCAGCAATGATTCCTGAGCTGCTTGATTGTATGGAGGATGTAAAAGAATAAGTATCGCTTTCAAAAAGGGGTGATTTTTCCCAGTAATGGACGGGAAAAAGTTTTTTTCTCAAATCAACTTCAACTTTTTTGTCTGCTATGATTTTATCTAAAATAGTCATTGTTTACTGAGTTTTTGAAGGTTTTTTAATGCTTCAAATGCTTTGCCCGAAAGAAGCGATTCTTTCGCTTTTTCAAAACCGTCTTGTGGAGTTAATTGTAACGCTGTGGCAATAGCCATGCCCGCATTGGCACAAACTACATTGGTTTGGGCTTTTGTTCCTTTGTTTTGAATCACATTCATAAAAATCTCAGCAGAAGAAGCCACGTTTTCTCCTCCACTGATTTCATCAGGACGAACTGGTTTCACTCCAAAATCAGCAGGAGTTAGTATTTGTTCGCGATGATTACTGAATGCTTTTGTTGGCCCTGTTAGTGATATTTCGTCATATCCTTCTAAGGCATAAAGTACGGTGAAATTTTGATCTGTTTTTTGAAACAGGTAATGGTAAAGGCGAGCCAATTCTAAATTAAAAACACCCGTCAATTGACTTTTTGGAAACGAGGGATTTACCAAAGGTCCCAGCATATTGAAAAAAGTTTTGACCCCTAAATCTCTTCGAACAGGAGCAACGTTTTTCATTGCTGGATGAAAAAGTGGAGCATGCAAAACACAAATTCCTGCCCGATCAACACAGCGTTTCAAAAAATCTTCTTCGTTTGAAAAACGGATTTCCAAAAACTCCAAAACATTACTTGATCCACAGCCAGAGGAGACTCCGTAATTTCCGTGTTTAGCTACTTTTATTCCAGCGCCCGCAGTTACAAGAGATGAGAGCGTTGAAATGTTAAACGTATCTTTTCCATCTCCTCCAGTTCCGCACAAGTCAACGGTTTCAAATTCACTCAAATCAACAGCAATACAGAGTTCTAACAATGCAGATCTAAAACCTTCTAGTTCCTCCAAACCAATGCTTCGCATCATGTACACTGTCAGGAAAGAAGCGATTTGACTGCTGTTGTATTTTCCATCCGCAATGTTGATGATCATCTGCCGTGCCTCTTCTTTTGAAAGTTGCTCGTGTTTTATTAATCTATTCAATACTGATTTCATGAAGTTATGAATTTATCCAGTTTTCAATTATTTTTTTTCCGTGTGGAGTTAGTACAGATTCAGGATGATATTGAACAGCACTTACGTTGAAGGTTTTATGGCGCAAAGACATTAACTGCCCCTGCGAATCAAAAGATGTTGGAACTAATACATCGGGCAGAGGTAAGTTTACAACCCATGAGTGATAACGACCTACTTTAAAGTTATTTGGAATTCCTTTGAAAAGAGGATCATCTTTTGAAATACTAACTGGAGTTGCAATGCCGTGATAAACTTTATCTAGGTTTTTTAATTTCGCTCCAAATACTTCTCCAATAGCCTGTTGTCCCAAGCAAACTCCAAGGATGTTTTTGGTAGGCGCATAGCGTTCTATTGCCGCTTTAAGCAAACCAGATTCTTCAGGAATTCCTGGGCCTGGGGAAAGAAGAATGTATTCGAAACTTTCTAGTTCATCCAGATCAAATTGATCATTGCGTTTAACGGTTACTTCGCATCCCAATTCTTCTAGGTAATGAACCAAATTGTATGTAAACGAATCGTAATTGTCGATGAGGAATATTTTTTTCATATTAAATTTCTTCGGCTAAGGACAGGGCTTTATCCAAAGCGCCTAGTTTATTGTAAACTTCTTGAAGTTCTTTTTCGGGTACAGAGTCGGCAACAATTCCTGCACCTGCTTGGTAATGTAACTCTCGATTTTTTGATAAGAAAGAGCGAATGATTATTGCATGATTAAAATTCCCATTGAAATCCATGTAACCAATAGCACCTCCGTAAAAATTTCTTTTTGTTTTTTCATAGCGATCAATGAGTTTTAGTGCATTGTGTTTGGGAGCTCCGCTCAAGGTTCCTGCTGGAAAAGTATCTGCAACCACCTGGAAGGTCTTTGCGGTTTTTTTCATGGTACAAGTTACTTTGGAAACCAAGTGAATTACATGAGAGAAAAATTGAATTTCTCTGTTTTTTTCTACCACCACGTTGGATCCGTTTCGACTTAAATCATTTCGAGCTAAATCGACAAGCATTACGTGTTCGCTGTTTTCTTTTGGGTCTTTTGCAAGCTCCAATGCAGCTTGCTTGTCTTGTTCATCATTTCCTGTACGTCTAAAAGTCCCGGCAATGGGATGAATTTCTGCCTTCCCTTGTTCTACGATAATTTGAGCTTCGGGAGAACTTCCAAAGATTTTAAAATCTCCGTAGTCAAAAAAGAAAAGATAAGGAGAGGGATTGATGGATCGCAAGGTTCGATAAACATTAAATTCATCTCCTTTGAATTTTTGTGAAAAGCGTCGTGAGAGAACTAATTGAAAAACATCACCACGAAAACAATGTTGTTTTCCTTTATCCACAAAATCAAGAAATTCTTTGTCCGTTAAATTCGATGTCTTCTCACCCTTTTTTTCAAAAGAAAAGCGAGTGCTGTTTTTTGCTTGAAGAAGTTGTTCAATTTCTTTTAGATTATGATCTCCTTTGTAAAGATGAGAAAACAAATGTGCTTCATGGTTGAACAAGCTTATTGCAATTATGTTTTGATAAACCGCATAAAATATTTCGGGTATGTCGAGCCCTTCTTTTTTTGGATTGAGTTTTAGATTTTCAAAGTGCTCAACAGCATCGTGGGCGATGTATCCAAAAATTCCGTTGCTGATAAACTTAAAAGGAAAGTATTCACTTTTGAACTGTTGCGAAAATTGATTTATGCGTTCAGGGATGTTTGTATTTTCATCCAAGCTTTCAACCAAAACGTTCCCATCAGGATAATGAATGCTAAGTTGTTTGTTTTTTAGTGCTATGGAGGCAATGGGATTACAGCAGATGTAAGAAAAGTTTTTGTTGTTTGCGTGATAGTCACTACTCTCTAAAAGTAAACTGTGTGGAAAGACATCCCTAATTTTTAGATATGCACTTACGGGAGTAAGAGTATCTGCTAATATTTTTTTATGTTGGGAATGTAATTTAAATGTTTCCATAGTTCTAAAATTAAAAAAGGCTTGTCGTGATGACAAGCCTTTTTTTATGTTGAAATTGCGTTGATCACGAATATTAAATTTATTCGCTCCACCATGCTCTTGTATTTGTAAAAAATTTCATTTCCTCAAAGATAGCTGAAATTATTTTTTTTTTACAAAAGAATTTGAAATTATTTGTTGAGGTGTGATCCGTCGCAATATCCGTGAGGATTTTGAGTATTTCCACATCCACATTTTGGTCTATTGATTCGCATAAGATTACAGTTTTAAGGTTACATCTAATTCAAAATCATCATAAATCATTTTATTACCCAGATTGTCAAAAAATGATTTGGAACCGTAACGAATGTCATAAAGGGATCGATTGATAATCACTTTGGCAGTTGCGTTTTGGTCATTTATTTGAAAATCAAAGGTTGCTGGATTTGTTTTTCCTTTGATTGTAAAATCTCCGGTTACAGTGTAAAGTCCATTGCCTTTGGTTTTTATGTCCGTAAAAGTTAAAGAGGCCTGAGGATGCTTGTCAACACCAAAGAAATCGTCAGACTTTAAGTGACCTTCTAATTTTCCTTTGTATTCCCCTTCAAGATCAGTACAGCTTATTGAATTCATGTCAACAACAAAAGAACCTCCTGTCAAAACTCCATTTTCCATAGTCAAACTTCCAGAAGAAAGATTGATGTTTCCTTCGTGCTGACCCGTTACTTTTTTGGCTAACCAATGGATGGAGCTCTCAGTTAAATTGATTCCTTTTTTTTGTGCTTCTGCATTCTGATGATTAAAAAGAATCGCAGTTAATAAAAATAATGATGTAATTGTTTTTTTCATTTGTTTTGATTGTTTAAGATTTATGTTAAGTCTATTGTATTAAGTTGTTTTTATTTTAGAAAGAATTCTAAGCAATTCTTTTTTCTCTTCAAGATTTATGTTTTCTAGGATAAAACTTTCTTTGTTATTCAGTGTTTCATCAATTGATTTTAATAACTCAAGACCACTATTGGTAATGTAAATCTCGATTTTACGACGATTATTTTCGCAAATGTTTCTTTTTACAAATCCTTTCTGAATCAGTTTATCAATCAATCGAGTGGTATTACTCATTTTATGAATCATACG
This sequence comes from Candidatus Arcticimaribacter sp., assembly GCA_002708445.1. Classification (GTDB taxonomy): domain Bacteria; phylum Bacteroidota; class Bacteroidia; order Flavobacteriales; family Flavobacteriaceae; genus Arcticimaribacter. Next base: position 9,414 of record PAOB01000013.1, on the reverse strand, counting down.
TTCTTGCACGGTCGATAGATTCGCTGGTTTTCCTCTCTGACCCCTGAGAATACGAAGAACATTGAATTGAGGTAAGGACAAATCAAATTTCTTGAATAGTGAGGATAATTCATCGTTTATTTTGTATCCGCTTGTTAGTATGCTAATTACAGTATTTCGAGTGGTTTCTTGCCCCATTTCTTGTCTTAACAATATTTGTACGTACAAATGTACTAAAAATGTTTAATCCTCCAATTATTTTTAAAATAAAACATTTTGATGATAGTTTAAATCCGATTACATTTGATAAAACATACTCGCATGAATAATTTAAATCAAAAAGAATGGATTGCTTTAATGAAAGATACCGAAGGTTCAGTTCTTTTGGATGTCCGAACTGAGGAGGAATTTGAATCAGGCTACATTGAAGGCGCTCAATTGATGAATATCAAAGACCCTCATGAATTTATGTCTTCTGCTCAAGCATTGGACAAAAGTAAATCGTACTTTATTTATTGTCGTTCTGGAGCTCGTAGTGGTCAAGCATGTCAGCTTCTAAACCAAATGGGAGTCAAAGCTACTTACAATTTGGATGGAGGAATTTTAGCGTGGGAAGGTGATGTGATTACCTAAATTAAATTCTTTCCATTTCTGTGCCCCAAGCTTATGAAAGAAGATTTTTTACATTTTTTATGGAAACATCAAAAGTTTCCATCAACTCAACCTCAAACTACTCAATGGATAAGTGTTCAGGTTCTTAATCCTGTCACTATCAATAGATATTCTGAGCCAGACTTTTTTGATTCCCGAATTACCTTTGATGCCCTTGAGTGGGCAGGGAATGTGGAAGTTCATGTCAAATCATCGGATTGGTTTTCACATCAACACCATAAGGGAAAAAATTATGATTCGGTAATACTTCGTGTTGTCTGGGAAGATGATATTGCGGTAATGACCAAATCAGGATATGTTTTGCCTACTCTCGAACTATCGAAGGTTGTTGAAAAAATGGATTGAACGATACCAAAAACAGTTTTCACAAAAACCTAACTGGATTCCATGTGAGTCTCAAATTGACACAGTGAATACTTCTGTTTGGTTGAATTGGGAAGAACGACTATTTTTTGAGCGTTTAGAACAAAAGTCAAAGCTTATCGAGCAACTTTTGGAAGATTCAAAAACGATTGGGAGGCGGTTTGTTTACAAATGCTCGCCAAGAATTTTGGACTGAATGTTAATAGTTCAGTATTTTTGAGTGTTGTAAAATCACTGTCAATTCGGCATTAGATTCACAAAGTTTAATTCAACTAAAAACAAATTATTGCAACTTAAAAAAATGTTTAAATTGCAACGTTGGATATATTCTTATAGGAGCAAAACAATAGACATGGACAAAATAAGACATTGGTTAGAAAAGTATGGTTTTGAGGTAAGCAATCGCTTGGCAGATCGTTTGGGGATGAAAGTGAAAAACGTGCGCTTGTTTTTTATTTACGCCTCTTTTGCCACTTTCGGTGGTTTTTTTGGGCTTTATTTGACTTTAGCTTTTTGGATGAAATTGAAAGATATGATTTACACCAAACGGACATCAGTTTTTGATTTGTAGTTACCTCAACCATTGATCAGCAAACCAATATTGAATTGAAAGATTCAATAAAATCTTACATAGTAACTGATTTTATGAGTTTCCGTGTTGAAAACATCATATTGTTTTCATTTAAAATTTTATTTTAGTTTGTGTTTTACAAAATCAACACCCCATAAATTTGTTATGTTATGGAATTTTTGCATATTGAACCCTATCTTAAAATTGATAATTATTCTTTATGAAACCTCTAACTACGAAATCAAAACTTCTTACAACACTTTTATTTCTCTTTTCTACATCCTCAATACTTGCTCAAGAAAAAGGATTAGATGAGAGAATCAACGATGCATTCACCCCAATCGCTAATTGGTGGGAAGCTTTAGTTCTTCATAATTTTCCTGGAACAGAAATTCCAACAATTATTTTTTTGTTAGTTGGAGGAGCTTTGTTTTTTACTGTTTACTTTGGTTTTATTAATGTCAGAAGATTTCCAATGGCAATCAATACAGTTCGTGGAAAATATGATTCGATAGATCACCACAGTGCAGGGAATCCTGATTTGGCAATTGATGGAGACATAAAAGATACTATCGCTGATGAAAGTGAAGAAGGTGAAGTCAGTCACTTTCAGGCATTAGCAACTGCAGTATCAGGTACGGTTGGAAATGGTAACATAGCAGGTGTAGCTCTTGCAATTGCAGTTGGTGGTCCGGGTGCTACCTTTTGGATGATCCTCTGTGGACTAATTGGTATGTCTACAAAGTTTGTCGAGTGTACTCTGGGAGTTAAATACAGAGACGTTGGTGAGGATGGAACTGTTTATGGGGGTCCAATGTACTACTTGACTCGAGGATTAGAAGAAAAAGGTTTTGCAAAATTAGGCAGGTTTTTAGCAGTAGTTTTTGCAATACTTTGTATTGGCGCCTCTTTTGGAGGTGGTAATGCGGCTCAGTCGAATCAAGCGGCTATGCAACTTGTTGAGTCTTTTGGTATGACAGGTGGAAACGCAAGAACCATTATTGGTTTAATTATGATGGTTATTGTTGGGATAATAATCATTGGAGGAATTAAAAGGATTGCCTCAGTTACCGAAAAAGTAGTACCCTTTATGGCACTTATGTACATCCTTGCTTGTATTTACATCATCTTGAGCAACTTCTCATTTATTGATGACGCTTTTGGGATGATATTTTCGCAAGCATTCAACCCCCAAGCAGGACTAGGTGGCCTTTTGGGAGTATTAATTACAGGGTTTAGGCGAGCTGCATTTTCCAATGAAGCAGGAGCTGGTTCTGCATCCATTGCACATTCTGCTGTAAAAACCAAATACGCAGCTTCGGAAGGTTTAGTAGCCCTTTTAGAACCTTTTATTGATACCGTTGTTATCTGTACCATGACTGCTTTAGTAATCATCATATTTAATGGTGACAGTACTGTATTTACTTATGGAGGTGAGGGAGGTAAGGTTCTTATCGATGGACTTGAAGTTGAAGGTGCTGGAATTACTGCAGCAGCTTTTGCAAAATACATTTCATTTTCTGGTCCTTTCCTAACAATTGCGGTAGTTTTATTTGCTGTATCAACCATGATTTCATGGTCTTATTACGGGCTCCAATCGTGGATGTTTGTTTTTGGAAAAAGTAAAATTTCAGATTTAACATACAAATCTTTGTTTCTAATTTTCATTGTGATTGGTGCTGCCGGAGATATGTCTTCGGTATGGGCATTTTCGGATGCTATGATACTTGCATTGGTATTTCCAAACATGATAGGACTTTTGATTCTTTTCCCGAAAGTGAAGGAAGAGTTGAATCGATATTTAAAAGCGACAGAAAGTATTACGAGTTAAACTTCTTTGATGTCAAAAAAAAAGATCATTCTTTTTTCATTCATTTCGAAAACAACGGGGGGTCTTTTTTTTGTTAATGCCAATCATTGGTTTTCAAATTTATTTAGAATATGGATTACCCCAACAAAATCCAATCCATATTATGAATTTCGATGGGGCTTTACAAAGCCATATCGACTCTCTAAAGCAAATGGATCGGGAAGAAGTTATTTTTCAATTTAATCCAAATTACATTTCTTTCTCAAAAGGATACCAACTAGAGCTATCAGTTGAGCAAATTCAAAAAATCCATCGGTATCGGGAGACAGGAAAATTTGTTAATTCAATTCCGGAGTTTCAAAAGATCACTTCAGTTTCCTTAAGTTGGATTGAGAAATACCATGACTTTTTTTAGTTTCCAGACTGGGTTTCAAAGGTAGATTCCAAAAAAAAGTAAAGCTATTGTAGTTGAGGTAAAAGACATTAATAAAGCTACTGCAGAGGAACTTAAGCAAATTCGAGGAATAGGTGCAGTTCTTTCAAAGCGAATTGTAAACTACAGATCGCGATTACAGGGTTTTGAAGACCTAGATCAATTTTTCGAAGTGTATGGATTAGACTCTCTTGTTGCTCAGCAATTTTTTTAACAATTCAATATCCAAACTCCATTAAATCGGGTAAAGAAGAAAATCAACAAAACTACTTTAGAAGAGCTTCAAGCGACCCTATATTTAAGTTATGAAGAGGCAAAAAAAATTATTGGGATTCGAACCAAAAAACCGAATTTAAACTTAAAAAAATTCTTTTTTGAGATGTATTTTGATTCCTTAAAAATTAAAAGATTAACCTTATATTTGTATTAAATATTAAATGTTATTTATGAACCCAACTACCTTTTCTTACGAAGCCTCTGAAACTTTAGATTTGATTGCAGAGTCGGCTAGGGATTTTGCACTTCAACACATAAAACCAAACGTTCGAGAATGGGATGAAGCACAACATTTCCCTCTTGATCTAATGCGAAAAGCAGGTGAGTTAGGTTTTTTGGGAGTTTTGATCCCAGAAGAATACGGAGGTTCAGGTTTGGGTTACCACGAATACATTGCGGTCATAGAACAAATTTCAACTGTAGATCCTTCCATCGGTTTATCTATAGCTGCACATAATTCACTTTGCACAAATCACATTTATCTTTTTGGAAATGAAAGCCAACGTTCGAAATGGCTTCCCAAATTGTGTTCTGGAGAATTTATTGGAGCATGGGGTCTTACAGAGCACAATACAGGTTCTGATGCAAAAGGAATGAATACGACTGCAAGAAAACAAGGAGATTCTTGGGTATTGAACGGTACAAAAAATTTTATCACTCACGGTAAAAGTAGTCATATTGCTGTGGTAATTGCCAGAAACGGAGAGAAAGGAGAAAGCAGGGGAATGACTGCTTTTGTCGTAGAACGTTCTACTCCTGGATTTGGTTATGGAAAAAAAGAAGATAAATTGGGAATGCGTGCCTCAGAAACAGCAGAAATGGTTTTTGATAATTGTATTATTCCAGATGAAAATAGACTTGGAGAGGTAGGAGAAGGTTTTATTCAATCTATGAAAATATTGGATGGTGGTCGAATATCTATTGGAGCTCTTTCTTTAGGTGTTGCAAAAGGTGCATATGAAGCCTCTCTCAAATATTCAAAAGAGAGAAAACAGTTTGGAAAGCCCATCAGTTCTTTTCAAGGTGTTTCATTCAAACTCGCAGAAATTGCTACTCAAATTGAAGCTTCAGAGTTACTCTTACACAAAGCTGCTTCTGATAAGATAAAAGGTAAAAACATCACAAAAATTGGAGCTATGGCAAAAATGTACACTTCCGAAGTTTGTGTAAAAGTAGCCAATGAAGCCGTGCAAATTCATGGTGGATATGGATTTACTAAAGATTTTCCAGTAGAAAAGTTTTATCGCGATTCAAAACTTTGTACAATAGGAGAGGGAACTACAGAAATCCAAAAAATTGTTATTTCCAGAGAACTCCTAAGAGATTAAATAAATAAAATTTAGATTTATCTAAAAAGGTTGTTTATCTTTGCGACCTATTTTAACGAAAGGAGGTTCATTATTATGTTAATTATACCAATTAAAGAAGGAGAAAATATCGATAGAGCGTTGAAACGTTTTAAGCGAAAATTTGATAAAACCGGCGGAATGCGACAGTTACGTTCGCGAAAGCAGTTTACTAAACCTTCTATAAAAAACAGAGTAAAGATTCAAAAAGCACAATACATCCAGAAACTTAGAGACGCAGAAAACATCTAAGTTATTTGTTGCAAAAAAAATTAAACGTTGTTGTTTAAAGTTTTAACTTTGATTAGCAACGTTTTTTTATGTCCATATCTCAGTACATCGATTACATAACTTTTGAACGAAATTATTCGATTCATACACAAAAAACCTATTCTGCAGATTTAAAAAGCTTTCAGTTGTTCTGTGCAAACAATTTTGAAGATCAGGATATCAACCACGTCTCTTATTCGATTATCCGTTCTTGGATTGTCAGTTTGGTAGAGCAGGAAATGAGTAACCGAACAGTTAACAGAAAGATTTCGGTATTGAGGTCTTATTACAATTTTTTATTGCGTTTAGAAATTATCAGGGCTTCTCCCCTACAAAAACACCTATCGCTGAAAGAAAAAAAGAAAGTACAAATCCCCTTTTCTGAAAATGAAATGAAACTTTTATTTGAGGGGGATCATTTTGAAGACAACTACAAGGGAATTTTGCAAAAAACAATTATTGAACTTTTGTATTCTACAGGAATGAGGAGAGCAGAGTTGATAGCACTAAAAAGTAGTGACATATCGTTCAGTTCAAAAACTATTCGAGTGCTTGGCAAACGAAATAAAGAACGTTTGATACCTCTTTTGAGTAGCCTTGAAAACACACTTAAAAAATATGTGCGTCTTGCCAATGAGCATGAAAATTACAACCAAAAAAACTTTTTTTTACAATCAGAAAAGGGCGGGAAAGTGTCGGAGAATTTTGTTTACAAAACAGTAAATGACTATATTAGTCTAGTATCGACAAAAGTAAAAAGAAGTCCGCATATGCTTCGTCATAGCTTTGCTACTCATTTATTGAATCAGGGGGCAAATCTAAATGCAGTTAAAGAACTATTAGGACATGCCTCCTTAGCTGCCACTCAAGTCTACACGCATACCAGTATTGACAAGATGAAAAAGGTTTATGCAAAAGCCCATCCTAGGGGAACCGAAAAATAGAGTTTAACATAAAATCTCAAATTATGACAATTGACATTCAATCCATCAACTTTACAGCCGACGCCAAACTAATTAACTTTGCTAAAAAGCGAATTGAGAAATTAGAACAGTTTTATGATAAGATTTTAAGTGCTGACGTTACTTTTAAAGTAGAAAATACTTCTGATAGAATCAATAAGTTTGCCGAGATTAAACTGAGGATCGTTGGGGATGATGTTGTTGTTAAAAAAATATGCAAAACCTTTGAAGAGGCAATTTATTTGAATGCCAGAGCCGCTGAACGTATTTTGAAAAAGCACAAAGAAAAGGTTCGATAAAATAGGTACTATCATTAATTCCATAAAAAATTAAATGTATTATTTTACTGACATGTTCAATATTCGTATGCTATGAAATTAGTTATTCAATGTTTCTTTTTTCTTCTTTTTATTTCGGTCAATTCGCAAAATCTAGCTCAAAAACTTGGTTTTGCTCCCGACAGTAAATTACTGATTATTCATGCCGATGATATCGGTGTTGCACAAGGGGTAAATAGCGCTAGCTTCTCCGCTTTTCAAAAAGGGACTATTAATTCGGGAAGTGTTATGGTTCCCTGCCCTTGGTTTTTGGAAGTTGCCGAATTTGCACAAAAAAACTCCAATTATGATTTAGGGTTACATCTAACTTTAACAGCAGAATGGAAAAACTACAAATGGGATGGTATTTCATCATCAAACGAAATCTCATCCTTATTAAATGAAAAAGGACATTTTTATCCCTCCACTGAAGAAGTAAAAGTTAACGCAACTTATGAGGACGTTAAAAAAGAATTACAAGCACAAGTGAATTATGCAAAGAATTTTGGATTTGAACCCACACATTTGGATACTCATATGGGTGCTGTTTTGGTGCGTCAAGACTTTACGAAAGCATATTTTGAGGTAGGAGAAGAATTTCGACTACCTGTTCTTGCTCCGACTGCTTTTAAAGATCTCATAGATTTGGATGGAATTGATGAATCTAAAATTGTTTGGGTAGAAAAAATATACCAAAAATCAGATGATACTCCGATTGATAGAGAAAACTGGAATGCTTTTTACACCAATGTCATAAAAGATATTCAACCAGGATTAAATGTTCTTTTGGTTCACCTAGGAGATGACACCCCAGAGCTTCAGCAAATGATGGTCGACCATCCTGGATGGGGAGCAAAATGGAGAGCTCTGGATTCTGAAATCATGGAGAGTATTGCCTTTAAAGAATTAATGAAGCAGGAAAATATTCAGCTTGTTCAATGGAATCATATTAAGAAAGTAATCTATCCATAGGAATTATGCACTCTCAGTTATTTACTGTCGAAGTTAGTTTTTAAGTTTTTTGAGATTATTTTCTTGAGTTAAGTTTAGCGAGTAATCTGAGTATTTCTAAATAAAGCCAAATTAAGGTTACCAATAAACCAAATGCTCCATACCATTCCATGAATTTTGGAGCACCTTTTTCAGCACCTTCTTCAATAAAATCAAAATCTAGAACTAAATTCAACGCAGCAATTACAACTACGACTAGACTAAAACCTACGCTCATCAATGATGCGTTTTGAATACTCATAATACCCATACCTGAGCCAAAAAAGCTCATTATAAAACTGATCAAATAGACAATAGCAATTCCGCCCGTAGCAGCAACAATTCCCAGCTTGAAATTTTCAGTTGGTTTTATTAAACCAGAACGATAAGCCATGAGCAAAGCGAGAAGAATTCCAACAGTTAAAAAAACAGCATTGCTGACAATTCCTTCATACATACTGTCGTACATAAAAGAAATTCCTCCAAGCAAACCACCCTCTAACACCGCATAAATAGGAACTGTGACAGCTGCCCATTCTTTTTTAAATATGGTAATCAACGCTACAATAAATCCTCCAATTCCACAGCCAACTAAAAGGATTGGATTCATTACATCAAAGGTTAAATAACCTGCGCCTACAAGTAAACAAAGACAAATTGCAGTTTTGTTGACCGTTCCTTCTATGGTCATTGTTTCGGTAACATCTGTTACATTGCTAAAAGTATTTTTTGATAAAACTGGGTTTCCAGATCTTAAAGAAAGGTGTTTGCTCATTTTTATGTTTTTTTAGTAAAAAAGATTAATAAAACCAGATAACAAGATAAGCTATTGTTTCAAAAAAGAAAAATTATCCATAAATCTGCCGATCTAACATGGGATAAATAATTTTGTGTTCGACGATTTTTTAAAAAATAATTTTTAATTAAAATCAAACATAAAATTTTTAATAATCTTTAAATGGGGGAGTTAAATGAGTTGACTTCTAACCCGAACAAACAATCAGATTTTACTATGCTTTAATATTCTTACATTATTTTACTAGGAATGCTTTTTTTTCAGTTAAATCCTTTTATATTTGCACTCAGTTTATCAGAAAACTTAAATTAGTCCTTCGAGAAACAATGTCATTTTTATGACAATTTCTTAAAAAAATCAAGAGTTAAATTTTGATTTTAGAAGTCTAATAAAAAATTAAAAGCCGATGTAGCTCAGCTGGCTAGAGCAGCTGATTTGTAATCAGCAGGTCGTGGGTTCGAGTCCCTCCATCGGCTCAAAAAAAGAATCGAATATGCCTCGATTCATCCAAGAGTTTAATATCTTGGTTATTGAAATATTATTGGGGAGATACTCAAGCGGCCAACGAGGGCAGACTGTAAATCTGCTGACTACGTCTTCGCAGGTTCGAATCCTGCTCTCCCCACAAA
>PAOB01000012.1 GCA_002708445.1 Candidatus Arcticimaribacter sp. | reverse complement strand
AGCGTGCTATATTTGAAAGGTGATTTTATTCCTGGCAATTCCATCTCAATTCTGATGGTTGTGGTTACGGCAAAAGGTTTTGACAATGCAAATCTCATCGGTGGGTGGTTTATATTGGCAAAATGTATGAAAAATTGATTATATTGATACTATAGATAAAGGATTTCCCCAGATATGACAATATGTCCCCAAAATGTTCGAGTCCCTCTTTCTCCGCCAAATATTAAAAAGCCCTTGAAATTCAAGGGCTTTTTTTATGGATGCTTTGCAAAAAAATTTGTGTTTTTCTTTACAAAGAGTACAACTTGATTATGCTGCTGTTCTAATTAAAATTGTGATTAGCAAGGTTGGTAACAATGTTCTAAGTCAACTAAAGTTTTGTTTGGATTGTTAGGGCAAACTAACATAAAATTGAGGTTTATTTCCATACCCTCTGAAGAAATTTTATGAAATTTCGACTCATTATGTTCTCAATATCTTTTTCGGTAAACCCCTTTTTAGATAACATTGATGGAATTTTTTGAAGATCGGCTATGGTATCTAAATCAACAGGTGATTGTTCTTTTCCAAATGCCCCATCTAGATCTGTTCCAATACCAACATGTGATGAATTGCCAGATAATTGACATATGTGATCGATGTTGTCTATCATTTGGTCTAAAGTTACTCCCATACCCTCTGGAGTAGATTTTCCTCTAATCCAATTGGGTACCATCATCCATGCATCTAAAGCAATTCCAATAACCGCATCTCTTGCAATCAATTCTTTAATTTGTTCATCTGAATACTGCCGATTATGGTTTACAAATTTTCTGCAGTTGTTATGACTTGCCCATACTGGACCATCATAAATTTTCATGGTTTCCCAAAAGCTAACATCACACAAATGAGTTGCATCAAGTATTAAATTTAACTCTTCAATCTTTTTAAGTAATTCTCTTCCCTTGACTCCTATTCCTCCAACAGAGTCTGTGCCATGTGCATAAGTTCCAGGCCCATAATGTGCTGGGCCTATTGCTCTCAATCCTTGGTTGTAGGATTTCTCGAGATAGTCCATATTTACAATAGAGTCAGCCCCTTCTAGGCTTAGAATGTATCCTATTGGCTTTTTAGGAGCATCATCGTTTTTCCAAAGTACTAAATGCTCCTTTAACTGTTTGGCATTTGTAATCTGAACCATTTCTCCAATGTCTTCCATGGTTTTGTACCATGCCAGCTGAGCCTGTGTTTGAGCCCAAGCCTGTTGTGGTGAATTCCATCCAGGTAATTTACTTTCTCTTTTCACGTAGCGTGCAATCTGGGTAGCGACACAAATTCCTACATTACCTTTACGCATAGCGTCTAGAGAAACAGTGTTTTTTTCTCTGTCGGGCTTATCCGTCATTCCGATTTCACTTTTTCTTATTTTATCAACAGTCCAAGTTAAATCTCTGTTCCATTCCATGGCATTCATGGCAAGGTCTAGGTGTGCATCGAGTACAAACATGTTTTCTCTTTAATTTTTATGTAGTGTATTAGTTACATGATCTCTTGCTGCAATTTCCCAATGACCCGTTATTTTACCCTCTTTAACTGTTAAAACCTTGTTGTACTTAATAACGGTTGGGCAAATGTGCGTGGGTATGGCATAACAAACTTTACCGATTGCGAATTTTTCAGATTCAAAACATTCAATAACAAGATGTTCTTCACTGTGACTTATCGATTTGTAATTCTCAAAATTGAGAATTTTTAGTCTTGGAAATTTCATTTCTGCTGCAACAGATTTGTGTCCAAGGTTGAGACAGATCAAATTTGCATCTGGTTTACTAACAATATTACCTACTAAAACCGCTGCAGTATGAAATTTTAAATCTTTATATGCATAAGCATATCCCTGATCCCATAACAAGGATGTACCCGGGCTTACCTCAACATCATTTCTTTTTACGTGAATTGGGAAAGTAGGTGTACCACCAGCAACAATAGTTTTGATTTTTATCCCTAAAAGTTCGATCTGATTTTTTAGTTTTAGAACAAGTTCAAAGTCTTTATCACAAATTTCCTTGCGTAAATTAAAGTCCGATTCATGAATGTGTCCATCGTAAACATGCAGGCCTTTGGCAACTAGATTTGTAGATTTTTGTATTTTTTGGTAAAACAGAGCAGCTTCTTTATTTGGTGTTATCCCAGTTCTGTTCATCCCATTATTGATGTCTAACCACAGCGGAATATGCAACTTCATTTTAAAGGCTATGGTGTTGATTTTATCTCTTATTTCTTCATCATCAACAATTGTAGATATTGAGGAGTTTGGATACTTTATTACCAATTCAAAAAATCTTTCAATATTAACTCCCACAGGTTGCATTGCTATGAGAATATCTTGAACACCGCATTGAGCAAGTAACTCTGCTTCGGCAAGGGTTGCACATTTGAATTTTGTGATGCCGTATTTTAATTGCAGATATATTATTTCAGCAATTTTATGGGTTTTTATGTGAGGTCTCAAGCACTCTGGTCCTTCAGAAATTTCAATCATCAATTTGATGTTCTCCTCGATTCTATTTGGATACACCAATAGAGCTGGAGATATTACCTCTTCAATATTATTTACCTCATACCAATTGTTTCCCATAGACATTTAATACAATTCGAACATTGCCTCTACCTCTACTGGTATACCATCAGGCAAAACCATACCTACAGCACTTCTTACACCTATGCCTTGTTCTTTTCCAAATACATCGGCCATTAATTCACTAAATCCATTCATCACGTAGGGATGTTTTTCAAAGTCTTGGGAACTATTAACCATACCAAATACCTTAACCACTCTTTTAATCTTATCTAAACTTCCAAAATGTGTTTGTATGCTAGAAAGCATTGTCAAACCCACTTGTCGTGCTGCTAACTTACCCTCATCTGGGTCTAGATTGTCACCCAAGCGTCCTTGCATAAATGAACCATCATTTTGCACGGGTCCCTGTCCAGAGACATACAAAAATTTATCCACAACTAGCACGGGTCTGTAAACCCCAGCTGGTTTGGGAGCTGGTGGAAATACTAAGTTTAATTCCTTTACTTTTTCTGAAGGTAAATTTTTCATTTTTTCTTTTTTAAATAAATATGTTAAGTATCAAAACGCCTATTAATCCCATAATTCCAATAGTAGTTTCCATAACAGTCCAGGTAGAAAGGGTTTCTTTAACAGAAAGATTGAAGTACTCTTTGAACATCCAAAAGCCACCATCATTTACGTGAGACAACATTAAACTTCCAGAACCTATTGCTAGTACCATAAGCTCAGGACTAACTTGGGTTCCTGAAACAAGCGGAAGTACTATTCCTGCCGCTGTTAAACCCGCAACAGTTGCCGAACCAACACATACTCGAATAATCGTAGCAATCAACCATGCTAAAAATAAAGGAGATATTTGAGAACCTTTTAATAACGCTCCAATGTAATCGCTAACCCCACTGTCTATTAAAATTTGTTTTAAAGCTCCTGCTCCAGCAATAATCAGTAAAACCATTGTTATGCTAGAAACAGAACTTGATAAAGAATTCATCAAGGATTTCATCTTTTTTCCTCGTGAAATACCAAGAGTATAAATTGCTACTAAAACAGAAATTAGCATCGCTACTACGGGGTTACCTAGAAAAACTACAACATCGCTAAAAACAGAATCTTTGGCTATGAAAAAAGTTAAAATTGTTGAAAAGATAATCAATCCAACAGGCAGTAGTGCACTGAATACACTGACACCCATACTTGGCATTTCTTCATCTTTTAGAATAACTGGATTGTAAAACTCTTTTAAAGGAGTAGCGTTTATGTTTTTAATTGTTTTAGTAAACAATGGTCCAGCAACAATGATCGCAGGAATGGCAATGATAATTCCGTAAAATAAGGTTTTACCAATATCAGCACTAAACATATCTGCAATAGCTGTAGGAGCTGGATGAGGAGGTAAAAAACCATGGGTAACTGACAATGATGCAAGCATGGGTAAGCCTACATAAATCAAAGGTAATCTAGTTGATGCAGCTACAGTAAAAACCAAAGGTATTAAGATCACAAAACCAACCGAATAAAACATGGGGATACCAACAATAAAACCGGCTATTACAACAGCCCACTGAATATGTTTTAAACCAAAAGCAGAAACCAATCTTGAAGTAATTCTTTGGGCAGCACCACTATCTGCAACAAGCTTTCCAAGCATTGCTCCAAACCCCAAAATCATAACCAAGAAACCAAGTGTATTCCCCATCCCAGTTTGTATTGATTTGATAATGGCCTCTAGCTCCATACCTTGAAAAACACCAACAAAAATACAGCTTATGACAAATGCTATGAATGCATTGAGCTTGAATTTGGCGATCAAAACAAACAACAATAATATCCCGAGAATAACAATTAGTAATGGCATACGCTTAATAAATTATTTTTATTGAATTTGAAAAATAGGTCAATCCATGGGAGGTTTTACAGAGCTAATAATTTTAAAGATTCTCTAATTTTAATTGGAATAGAAACCGATTTATTTTCCATTCTACTCACAAATACATGAACAAATGAACCAATAGCACAGGGTGTAGTTTCTCCTTTTTTAAAAACTGCTAAACCATAGGTGACAGAGCTGTTCCCTATCTCGTTTACCCGAAGACCAACTTCAATTTGATCTGGATAAGCGATCCCAGAAAAATATTCGCATTGTGAATTTACCACGTAACCTACAATTGGATCTATATGAATATTTAAGCCAGCACAATCAATCAAATAATGATTTACAGTGGTGTCAAAATAGGAATAATAGGCTACATTATTGATATGTCCATAGATGTCGTTATCCATCCACCGAGATGTAATGGTATGAAAATACTTGTAATCATTTCTGCTGTTCTGTTTAATCTCTTTCATAATATGTTTTACTTCCTAATTTCATAAACAAAAGCTCATGAATTGTATCACAAAATCTGGGCCTTACCAGTAAATATACTAAAAGTAATTCTGTTCTAAATATCAATCCTTATTCTTTTAATTTTGAAAACTTCATCAATGATCTACAAGGGTGTGAATTACTATTTTAAGTTCTATTTCTAACAAATCATCTAAATCTTTAACACCAATAACTCTATTAATAACCAAAAAATAAAAAGACTTTTCTGTAAATCAACTCTTAAGCATTAAGAACTTTAAAAGGAAAATATACATGGAATGATTAATAAAAGATACAATATGTAAATTATCATCTATTATTGACAAAATCTATTATTTAATCAATAAATCTATGACCTTAATTTTGTAGTTTTACGATNAATTAAAAAAAAATATATGGCATTTGACATCGAAATGATAAAGCAAGTTTACGCTAAACTAGACAAAAGCGTATCAAATGCACGTCAGCTAACAGGAAAACCATTAACAGCCTCAGAAAAAATTTTGTATTCTCACTTATGGGACGGAACAACTGATCGTCCCTATGAAAGAGGAAACGACTATGTAGATTTTGCGCCTGATAGAATTGCATGTCAGGATGCAACAGCTCAAATGGCTTTATTACAATTTATGCAGGCTGGTAAAAATAAAGTAGCAGTCCCCACTACTGTTCACTGTGATCATTTGATTCAAGCTAAATCTGGAGCAACAGCCGACTTAAAATCTGCAAACAACACTTCAGCAGAGGTATTCAATTTTTTGGAATCTGTCTCCAATAAATACGGCATAGGTTTTTGGAAGCCCGGTGCTGGAATCATCCATCAAGTAGTTTTAGAAAATTATGCTTTCCCAGGAGGAATGATGATCGGAACAGATTCTCACACCGTTAATGCCGGAGGATTGGGAATGCTTGCCATAGGAGTTGGTGGAGCTGATGCGGTAGATGTCATGGCAGATATGCCTTGGGAATTAAAATTTCCAAAACTCATCGGTGTAAAATTAACGGGTAAATTAAATGGCTGGACTGCACCCAAAGATGTTATCCTAAAAGTAGCTGGAATCCTCACAGTAAAAGGAGGAACTGGAGCCATCATAGAATATTTTGGAGAAGGTGCCGAATCCATGTCTTGTACTGGAAAAGGAACCATTTGTAACATGGGAGCAGAAGTTGGAGCAACAACTTCTACCTTTGGTTATGATCAATCAATGGAACGCTACCTGCGTTCAACAGACCGTGACGATGTTGCAGATGCTGCAAATGAAGTAAGAGAACATCTAACAGCTGATCCAGAAGTTTATGCAAACCCAGAAGTTTATTTTGATGAAGTAATCGAATTGGATTTAGATACATTACGCCCTCATATCAATGGACCCTTTACTCCCGATCTAGCAACACCGGTATCAGAAATGAGCAGCGTTGCTAAAGCAAACGGATGGCCCTTGCAAGTAGATTGGGGACTCATTGGATCTTGTACAAACTCCTCTTATGAAGATCTAGATCGAGCAGCTTCAATTGCTCGACAAGCTGTAAACAAAAAACTGGTTACCAAAGCTGAGTTTGGAATTAACCCAGGTTCCGAACAAGTTCGATACACTGCTGAACGTGATGGACTCCTTGTACCATTTGATGAACTGAATGCTAAGATTTTCACCAATGCTTGCGGACCTTGTATCGGTCAGTGGGCACGCGAAGGTGCAGAAAAAGAAGAAAAAAACTCCATCATCCATTCATTCAATAGAAATTTTTCTAAACGTGCAGATGGAAATCCAAATACACATGCATTTGTTGCCTCACCCGAAATGGTTGCAGCTATTGCCATCTCAGGGCGATTGGATTTTGATCCGGTAAACGACACCCTAATTAACGAAGATGGAGTTGAAGTAAAACTAGATCCACCCTCTGGAAAAGAATTACCACCAAAAGGATTTGATGTAGAAGACAACGGGTACTTGGCACCACAACAAGACGGATCAAACGTAAAGGTTATTGTTGCTGATGATTCGGAACGCCTACAATTATTAACTCCTTTCCAACCTTGGGATGTAGCAAATTTAATGGGAGCTAAACTACTAATCAAAGCACACGGAAAATGTACTACGGATCATATTTCTATGGCTGGCCCTTGGTTGCGTTTCCGTGGTCATTTAGACAATATTTCAAACAACTGTTTGATTGGAGCTGTGAATTCTTTTAATGAGAAAACAAATTTTGTTAAAAATCAATTGACTGGCGAATATGCTGGAGTACCAAGTGTTCAACGCGAATACAAAGCTGCTGGAATCGAAACCGTAGTCGTTGGAGATCATAACTACGGAGAAGGGTCTTCAAGAGAGCATGCTGCAATGGAGCCACGTCACCTCGGGGTTAAAGTTGTTTTGGTAAAATCATTTGCAAGAATTCACGAAACCAACCTCAAAAAACAAGGTATGTTGGGGATTACTTTTAATAACGAAGCTGATTATGATTTGATTCAAGAAGATGACATATATAACTTTATTGATCTAAAAGATTTTTCAGCAGGAAAACCCATAACTATTGAAGTAGTTCATGCTGACGGATCAAAAGATATGATTCAAGCAAATCACACCTACAATGAACAACAAATTGAATGGTTCAAAGAGGGATCCGCATTGAATTTAATCAAAAAACAAAACAAGGCTTAAGAACTTCATTTATCAATACTCTTGAAATTAGATTTAATAAACTTCCTAAACACTCACATTTAAAGCAAACCTAAAAGATGATGAATAAATATGTTGACATGGATACGCTAAAGTTTGTTCTTTATGATGTACATAACTTAGAAGATTTATTAAAAAGAGAACGGTTTGAAGAGCACGACAAAGAATCTTTAGATTTATTTTTAGAATCCACCAAAGATTTTGCAGACAAAGAACTTTATCCTTATCTCAAAGAAATGGATGAGCAACCAGCTTATCATAAAGAAGGAAAAGTTTACGTCCATGAGCAAGTAAAAACAATGATGCACAAAGGAGGTGAATTGGGAATAATATCCGCCTCATTTGATTATGAAGACGGCGGAATGCAAATCCCACTCGTTGCTCACACTGCTGCAAGTTACATCTTGGATGCTGCCAACAACCATTTACCTGGTTATGCTGGACTTACCCAAGGAGCAGCAGAGCTCATCATTCATTTTGCAAACGAAAAACTAAAAGAAACCTATGTACCTGATATGCTAACAGGTCAATGGGGAGGTACCATGTGTTTGACAGAGCCTCAAGCAGGAAGTTCATTGTCCGACATTGTAACCAAAGCAAAAAGAACAGAAGAAGGCTTTTACAAAATTAGTGGTCAAAAGATTTTTATTTCAGGAGGAGACAATCAATTTACGGAAAACATCATTCATCTTGTACTTGCACGAATTGATGGAGCACCCAAAGGAACAAAGGGTATCTCATTGTTTGTTGTTCCAAAAAACAGACCCAAAGCAGACGGTTCTCTTACACCAAATGATGTAACTACCGTAGCAGACTTTCAAAAATTAGGACAACGTGGATATTGTACAACCCATCTCGGATTCGGTGATGCAGATGATTGTCAGGGCTGGTTGGTAGGAGAAGAAAACCAAGGTCTAAACTACATGTTTTTAATGATGAATGCCGCAAGAATTGCAGTAGGTCGAGGAGGCTCGGCAATTGCATCAGCAGCCTATTACGCTTCTTTACAATATGCAAATGAGCGTCCTCAAGGAAGAAAATTGTCCAGTGATGGAAAGAAAAACATGGAAGACAACCAAAATTTAATCATCGAACACCCTGATGTTCGTAGAATGCTGTTGCTGCAAAAAGCAGTAGTAGAAGGATCGATGAGTCTGGTTCACTTAGCTACAAAATATTATGATCTCGAGCTAACTGCAACATCAGATCAAGAAAAAAACAAATACAACACCCTACTCGAAATGATTATTCCAGTAGTAAAAACCTATCCATCTGAAGCTGGTATTTATGCAGTGAATAACGGACTACAAGTGCTGGGTGGGTATGGCTTTTGTTCCGATTTTATTCTCCAACAATACTACAGAGATATTCGAATCAATGCTATTTACGAGGGTACCACAGGAATTCAATCTCAAGACCTTTTGGGTAGAAAAATTACTATGGGAAATGGGTCGGGTCTTCAAATGTTATTAACCGAAATTACAATTGCTATTCAGGAAGCAAAAAAACATCAAGAATTGATCCCATATGCCAGTATTTTAGAAGAAAAAATACAGCTTACTCAAAAAGTACTCCAAGAATTAATGCCTCATGCTATGAAAGGAGACTTTGAAAGATATTTAGCAGATGCTAGTATTTTTATGGAATTTTTCAGCCTCATAATTGTAGGATGGACATGGCTTGAGATGGGTACAAAAGCACATGAAGGTCTAAACAATAATAATGCAAAATATTCAAATGAATTTTATATTGGAAAAATAGAAACCTTAAAATATTTCTATGCCTATGAACTCCCCAAGACCCTAGGCCACGCAGAAATCTTATTGAATCCATCAACAGTTACAATAAAAAAAGAATTAGAGTACATCAATTAATACTATTATTTAACAAATAATAATGAGCAATTATTATGAAAAAAATTTTCACTTTTGATTTTAAACATTTAAGAGGAGACCTTTTTGGAGGTTTAACAGCAGGTATTGTGGCATTACCCCTAGCACTTGCATTTGGAGTAAGTTCTGGTTTGGGTCCAAGTGCAGGACTTTACGGAGCAATATTTTTGAGCTTTTTTGCAGCTCTTTTTGGAGGTACTGCAACACAAATATCAGGACCTACTGCTCCAATGACTGCAGTAAGTATGGTGTTTATTGCAGAGATCATCTCAAACTTTGATGGAAATGTAGAAAAATCTTTACCAACAATTCTAGCCGTATTTCTATTGGCAGGAATTTTACAGGTTGGAATTGGAATGATTGGTCTCGGAAAATACATACGATACATCCCCTACCCTGTAGTTTCAGGTTTTATGACAGCAATTGGAGTCATAATTTTGGTAACTCAAATACCCCCTACATTTGGTTACTATCCCAAGGAAGATGTTAAATATGTTCAACAATTTAAGCCTCAGGCCGAAGAAATCATTTTGGAAAATATTCTAAAAGATGAAATGAATGAAGGGATTTTGGTTCTAGAGGATTTTAAAACAACTATTGAGCGTGCAGATAAAATAACTGAAGATGAAATATTAACTGAGGCAAAAACTCTTGCAAGCAAAAACGCCTCTGGTGTTATGGGAACAATAAAAACACTACCTAAAATATTTGCTGAGATTAACTTTTTAGAGGTAGCCCTAGCATTTTTCACTATCCTAATTATTTTTGGGTTCAAACGAATTACCACCAAGGTACCTAGTACCCTTGTTGCACTGTTTGTAGTTTCTGGAATAGCCATTGGATTTGGAATAGACTATCGACCAATTGCAGCTATTCCCTCTGGACTACCAATTCCCCAACTTTCTTTATTCGGTGCTTTAGGATTAGATATGTTTACAAAATTCATTTTCACAGCCCTTACCCTTGCATTTTTGGGTGCTATTGACTCTTTATTAACATCTGTAGTTTCGGACAACATGACCAAAACAGTACACAAACCCAACAAAGAATTAATAGGACAGGGAATTGGAAATAGTATTGGAGCAATATTTGGAGGTTTACCTGGAGCTGGAGCAACAATCAGAACAGTCGTAAACATTAATGCAGGTGGTAAAACCAGATTATCAGGGATGATTGCGGGAGTACTGCTCCTCATTATCTTACTTGCCCTAGGGCCAATTGCATCAAAAATTCCAGCAGCAGTTTTAGCTGGAATCTTAATTACTGTAGGTATCGGAGTAATGGATTACAAAGGTTTAAAGGCAATACCATCGATGCCAAGACAAGAAGTTATTATTTTAATCGTCGTACTAGTTCTGTCAACTTTTTGGAACTTAGTTTATGCTGTAGGAATAGGTTTAGTAATTGCATCTTTGATTTTCATGAAAAAAATTGGTGATTTAACAAGCGAAAGTTTAAATTTAATTCCATTAAAACCAGAAGACGCTTGGGAAGATGAAAAAGAAGTGCCTAAAAAAATAGAAAGTGAAATATTCATCAAACACATCAATGGCCCTTTATTTTTTGGCTCAACATCTAAATTTACAGAAACGGCCAAACAAATACCAAAATCAGTTTCTACCTTAATAATCCGATTGGATAAAGTTCCCTACATAGATCAGTCAGGATTGTATGCGCTTGAGTCAGTGATAATGGAACTGAGCCAAAATGGGAAAAAAACACTTTTGGTAGGAGCTGCAAAGCAACCGAAATACATGATGGAACGAATTGATATTATTCCAGATTTGATTCCAAAAGATCAATTGTTTGATGATTTTGAAAACTGTTTAGAGTGGCTCAAAAAGTATGATAAGTCATAGCCACAAAAGTTATGGCTTTAATGAGTTAGTTGGAATCAACTTTTGCAAGATCGAATAAATCTTGTCGGATAATTTTGTATTCTTTGACATCTTTTTTGATTACCTGATCGTCATCTAGGCCTTGGTTTTCATTAAACCAATCTGTTGCGATATCATTGAATTCGACCTCTAAATTTCTACGACTCCACATAGCCATTTCATAGATGACAGGATAAAGATCGATACCCATATCTGTCAAATAATAGTATTTAGTTTTCTTGTTATTTGGAGTATAGGTGTAATCAATTAATCCATTTGACATCAATGTTTTGAGCCTGTCTGTCAAGATGTTTGTGGCTATCTTTTCTGGAGAATCGATAAACTGTTTAAATGTATTTCGTTCGAGAAAAAAATCTCTAATGATTATGAGAGACCATTTATCTCCTACGATATCAACTAAATTTGAAATTGGGCATCCAGATCTATGTTTCATTTGGGTGAAATTTAAATTAATTAAAACTATATTAAAGCTGCAATAAATTAAAAATTTAAACAAAACTAATCTTTGTTTTCAAATAAATCTTGTTTCAAGATGTTTTTTTAAGTTTTTTTTAGATAAAAAACAGTAAAATCAAAATTTTAACCAACTAAATGTTTAAGAATTATGAAAAAAATTATGTTACAAAAAAGTCGAAAGACATAAGTGATAAAAAAAAGCTGGAACTGATTGTGTACTTTTGTAACTTCAAATATTTATTTCATGAATTTACTTTCTGTTGAGGGGATTTCAAAATCATATGGTGAAAAGGTAATTTTCGAACCACTTTCTTTTGGAATAAACAAAGGCCAAAAAATTGCTTTAATTGCCAAAAATGGAAGTGGTAAAACATCAATCTTAAAAATCATTTCAAAAGAAGATACTCCTGACCAAGGAAATGTTATTTTTAGAAAAGGTACTCAAACAGCCTACTTGGCTCAAGAACCTAATTTAGATCCAAAACTTACGGTAGAGGAAAGTATTTTACAAGCGGACAACCCCACCCTCAAAATTATTGCAAATTATGAACGTGCATTAGAAAACCCCGACGATCAGGAGGGCTATCAAAAAGCGTTTGAGAAAATGGATCAAAACCAAGCATGGGATTTTGAAACACAGTACAAACAGATTCTATTCAAATTAAAACTAGATGACTTAACTGCTTCTGTAGGGAATTTATCGGGTGGTCAAAAAAAGAGAGTAGCACTTTGCATTGCGCTACTCAAACAACCTGAATTAATTATTTTGGATGAACCTACCAACCATTTAGATCTTGAAATGATTGAATGGTTAGAAGAATATTTTGCAAAAGAAAAAACAACCCTATTGATGGTTACTCACGATCGGTATTTTTTGGAACGTGTATGTAACGAAATCATAGAGTTAGACGAAGGGAACCTTTACACCTACAAGGGCAACTATTCTTATTACCTAGAAAAAAGGGACGCCCGATTGGCTCAAGATAGTGTTGAGACACATAAAACGAAATTACATTTCAAAAAAGAATTGGAGTGGATGCGAAAACAACCCAAAGCAAGAACCACAAAATCAAAGTCTAGAATTGCTGATTTTAAAGCCATCAAAGAAAAAGCTCACAAAAGAAGAAATGAACATCAAGTTCAACTAGAAATCAATATGGAGCGTTTGGGAAGTAAAATGATTGAAATGCATAAAGTTGGAAAATCATTTGGTGAGAAAGTGATTTTAGATCAATTTGATTATGTATTTCAAAGAAACGATCGTATTGGTATCATTGGAGAAAATGGGACTGGAAAATCAACTTTTCTAAATTTACTAACCTCAAATGACACCCCGGACACAGGAAAAATTGTTTGGGGCGAAACTCTAAAATTCGGCTACTACACCCAAAGGGGTATCACCATAAAAAAAGATCAAAAAGTAATTGATGTTATTCGTGAATTCGGAGATTTTATCCCACTAAAAAAAGGAAAAAAAATATCTGCTCAACAACTTTTAGAACGCTTTTTGTTTGGTCGAAAAAAACAATATGATTTTGTTGAAAAATTAAGTGGAGGTGAGCGTAAACGTCTTTATTTATGTACAGTTTTAATTCAAAATCCAAACTTTCTAATCCTTGATGAGCCCACCAACGACCTCGATATCATTACCCTTAATGTTCTTGAGAATTTTTTATTGGACTTCCCGGGATGCCTGATAGTTGTTTCACATGATCGCTATTTCATGGATAAGATTGTAGATCATTTATTTGTATTTAAAGGAAATGGGTTAATTGAAGATTTTCCAGGAAACTACTCAGACTA
>PAOB01000011.1 GCA_002708445.1 Candidatus Arcticimaribacter sp. | reverse complement strand
AATTTCAAACAATTAAACCCAATTGTAGATGCAGAGAATCCTTTTGGCTCAAATTTTGATACCTCAATAGTGTATGCACCTGTATTTGGACGAATGATTTATGCAGGTCTTAGATTTAAACTTTTAAATAAAAAACAATGAAAAAAATAATCACACTTATTATTGCCCTTATGCCTTTGTTGAGTTTTGCTCAAAAATCAAAAAAAGATATTCAAAAAACAAGTTTTGAAGTAGAGGGGGTTTGTGGAATGTGCAAAGCTCGTATCGAAAAACAGGCTTACAGTATTAAAGGTTTAAAGTCAGCAACTTGGGACATTCCAACCCACCAGTTTTCTGTGATTTATGATGCATCGAAAACCTCGTTGCTGAATATTCATAAGCAAATCGCTGCAGTAGGTCATGATACTCCTCTAGCCACTTCAGAACAATCAACCTATGATAACTTGCCCATGTGTTGCTTGTATGAGCGTAAAGTCAAAGAATGAGAATACCTAATTAATTTCATAAAAAAAGCGACCGATTAGGTCGCTTTTTTAGTTTTAATTTTAAATTTTATTACATCATTCCGGGCATTCCACCTCCCATTGGAGGCATTCCGCCACCAGCTGCAGGTGTATCTTCCTTAATGTCTAATAGAGCACATTCTGTGGTTAAAATCATTCCAGAAACTGATGCAGCGTTTTCAAGTGCAACACGAGTAACTTTTTTGGGATCAATGATTCCTTCTTTGAGCATATCCACGTAAGTTCCATTTTTGGCGTTGTATCCAAAATTATGGCCTCCTTCAAGAACTTTTGAAACAACAACAGATCCTTCACCACCAGAATTTTCAACGATGATACGTAAAGGAGACTCTATTGCTTTCTTGATGATCTGAACTCCTGTAGCTTCATCAGCATTATCGCTTTTGATGTCTTCTAAAACAGTTTTAGCATTGAGAAGAGCAACTCCTCCTCCAGCAACAATTCCTTCTTCAACAGCAGCACGAGTTGCGTGAAGGGCATCGTCAACCCGATCTTTTTTCTCTTTCATTTCAACTTCCGAGGGAGCTCCAACATAAAGTACAGCAACACCGCCCGAAAGTTTAGCTAAACGTTCTTGTAGCTTTTCTTTGTCATAATCAGAGGTTGAGTTTTCGATTTGAGATTTTATCTGTCCTACACGACCTTCTATTGCATTGGCTTCTCCAGCACCATTTACGACAGTAGTATTGTCTTTATTGATGGTTACTTTCTCAGCAGTTCCAAGCATTTCTAAGGTTGTGTTTTCAAGGGTATGTCCTCGTTCTTCAGAGATTACAGTTCCTCCAGTTAGTATGGCAATATCTTCAAGCATTGCTTTACGACGGTCACCAAATCCAGGAGCTTTAACTGCGGCAATTTTAAGTGCACCACGAAGCTTGTTTACAACTAGTGTAGCCAAGGCTTCTCCGTCAACATCCTCAGCAATAATAAGCAAAGGCTTCCCCGTTTGAGCAACTGGCTCTAAAACTGGTAAGAGATCTTTCATTGCTGAAATCTTTTTGTCATAGAGTAATATGTAAGGAGTTTCGAGATCTGCTTCCATTTTTTCAGAGTCAGTAACAAAATAGGGAGATAAATACCCTCTATCGAATTGCATTCCTTCAACAACATCCACATAGGTCTCTGTTCCTTTAGCTTCTTCAACGGTTATTACACCTTCTTTTCCTACTTTTTCAAAAGCTTCTGTAATTAAACCTCCAATCGTGCTGTCGTTGTTTGCAGAGATGCTAGCAACTTGATTTATTTTTTCAGAGGATCCTCCAACTTCGGTTGAAATTGAATCCAGCTCGGTTACAATAGCAGACACAGCTTTATCGATACCTCTTTTTAGATCCAATGGGTTTGCACCAGCTGCAACGTTTTTGAGACCTTCTTTTACAATGGCTTGTGCAAGAATTGTTGCAGTTGTAGTTCCATCTCCCGCCAAGTCATTGGTTTTGGAGGCTACTTCTTTAACCATTTGAGCACCCATGTTTTCTAAAGCGTCTTCAAGTTCTATTTCCTTTGCTACGCTGACTCC
The DNA here is from genome assembly GCA_002708445.1 of Candidatus Arcticimaribacter sp. Taxonomy (GTDB): domain Bacteria; phylum Bacteroidota; class Bacteroidia; order Flavobacteriales; family Flavobacteriaceae; genus Arcticimaribacter. The sequence continues at coordinate 18,856 of PAOB01000011.1, read as the reverse complement.
ATCTTTGGTTACTTGTGGCGCTCCAAAAGCTTTACCGATGATGACGTTACGTCCTTTAGGTCCTAAAGTAACTTTGACTGCGTTTGCGAGGGCATCAACCCCTCTTTTGATACCATCTCTAGCATCAATATCAAATACTATTTTTTTTGCCATTTTTTTTTTTTTAGATTTAAACTATTGCAAGAATATCGTTCTCTTTCATGATCAAGTAGTCTTTCCCATCATGTTGAAGCTCTGTTCCAGCATATTTTCCATACAATACAGTATCACCCACTGCGAGGGTAACAGGATTTTCTTTGGTTCCAGGACCAACAGCAACTACAATTCCTTTCTGAGGTTTTTCTTTTGCAGTGTCAGGTATGTAAAGACCCGAAGAAGTTTGAGTTTCAGCAGCTGCTGGTTCAATTAGAACACGATCTGCTAAAGGCTTAATGTTGATTGTACTCATGATAACTTTTTTTTATTAAAAATTTAAAAAATTACTTTTCATAAATTATGCCAATTTGATACTTGCTCTTTTTGGTAAAAAAAAATGCCAGCTTGTCAGTAAGCTGGCATTTTTAATGCAAAAAATAATTTATTTATTCGATTGCTGCTGGTTCTTCATCTGATGAGGCTTCGGGAAGTACCTCAGGAATAACCTCAGGAATCGTTTCTGTCGAAATTTCTTCTAGTGTATTTGAATCTAAAATCTTTGACTCTGCGTTTACAGCATTTTCATTAGTATTTAAACTAAAGTTAGAAAGCAAAATCAGTATCAATAAAAGTGTTGCTAAAACCCAAGTACTTCGATCTAAAAAATCTGTTGTTTTTTGTACTCCACCCATTTGTTGAGCTCCTCCTCCAAATGATGAGGAAAGTCCTCCGCCTTTTGGATTTTGAACCATTACAACAAGTATTAAAAGAAAACAAACTACTAAAATTAGTGCTATAAAAATTGAAAATGTACTCATTTGGATTGTATTATTTTTTTTGTAATTCTTTAATGGCTTTTATTTGGTCTGCAAAGAAACTGTTTTTTTCTGGATATTTCAAACTTAATATTTTGTAGGCTAATAAAGCTTTTTTAAACTTTTGCTGTTTTACATAAACTTTTGCTAAAGTTTCCGTCATTAGTTCTTCTTTATTGAATTTGATTTTTTTTGACAAATTCTGCTTTGGAACATTTGGAGAAACTGGTGGAATTTTTGGATTGTTTTTTATGAAGGTATCGATTAACTCGATTTTGTCTTCAAAAGAACTTGTTGGCGGCAAATTTTCAAAATCCTCAATGGTGTTACTTTTTGACCATTCAAGCCATCTCAAAAAACTGAGATTTGTTGGAATTTTCTGTACCTCAGTTGCAACAGGTTTTTCTTCTGTTATTTCTTCCTTAATTTCTTTTTCCTCTAAAGACTGGTCCACTTCAATTGTTTCTTCAATAGTTTCGACCACTTTCTTAATTGTATCATCAGAATTGGGTACTGGTTTTTCAGCTGGTTTTTGGGGTGTAGTTTCAGAGGTTTGATTGTCATAAATCCATTGATACAACCTGCTTCGATCGGGGCTAATTATGGAAGTTTTTTTTAGGATCAAGTCGAAATTAAATTTTTCTTGCTCTTTTAGTGTTTTCAAATAAAGCGCATAGGCAGCTTGAAAATATGGATATCGATAGGTTATTTTTTCTAAAGACATTCTTTGCTCTTCGCTAAGGGCATCAAATTTTTTCGATAAAGCAGAAAATTCAACAGAGGTCATTATATTACCATTTTGCTAGAGAGGCATTAAAAATATCTTGTGTAATTCGTTCAAAAATTTCCCCATGAGCTGTATCTTTAATATCATAAAGTTGTTGCTCGGCAGGGAAGTCGTAAAAAAAAGAAAATCTTGTTTCATAATTGTCTTCCTCATTTTTGTTGTTGAAATATCGAACGTTAACAGTAATAGTTAATCTATTTTGAGCCGCAGTATTTTGAGCTGTGGCTGACATTGGTGTGATTCCGTATTCTATTATTTCTCCCTCAAAAACCAAATCACCATTAGTGTTTGTTAAATTCAGATTTGTTTGATTGATTAGGATGTCTTGAAGAGCAAGGGTAAAGTCTCTGTCTAACTCCGGTTCAATTGTTGACCCTGGTCTGTTTCCAGCTATGTTTTCAAAATAGTTTACCTGAAATGTTTCAGTACCCGCTGGGATTGAAGCCCCTGTGAAAGAATAGATTCCACAAGATTTGACAAGTACCACAAAAAATAGTAAACTCAAATATTGACTGTAAAATTTAATCTTCTGAATCATCACTTAAATCATATTGTTTGATTTTACGGTAAAGCGTTCGCTCTGATATTCCGAGTTCTTTTGCCGCTAATTTACGTTTTCCTTTACTTCTTTCTAATGCCCTTTTGATCATTTCTATTTCTTTTTGAAGAAGGGATAAAGGTTCTTCTTCTGTAATAGTTTCTGCATAATCGTAGGATTGAACAGAACTTTCCATAGGCTCTTGTAATTGTTTTTCAACAGGTAAAGCTTGAATAGCTTGTTGGTTATCATCGGTTGTTTTTTGCCCGTAAATTTTATTAATTAAACCTTGGTTTTTTTCTTGAACATCTTCAGATGCTTCATGATTCATAAGCTCTAAGGTAAGCTTCTTAAGGTCGTTTAAGTCATTTTTCATGTCAAAAAGGACTTTGTATAAAATTTCTCTTTCTGATGCAAAATCACTTGATGATTTTTCGTTATCCCGTAAAGTAGGTAATTGAGATCCCATATCAGGGAGGTAGGACATGATTATTACCGAGTTCAATTCACGTTCTTTTTCTAGAACAGAAATTTGTTCAGCAACATTTCTAAGCTGTCGAATGTTACCGTTCCAGTTGTATTGAGTAAGTATCTTAAGAGCACTTTCATCTAATCGAACTGTTGGCATATGATACTTTTGAGCAAAATCAGAAGCAAATTTTCTAAACAACAAAGGGATATCTTCTTTTCGTTCTCGAAGTGGAGGTAAATTTATTTCAACAGTACTTAGTCGGTAATACAAATCTTCTCGAAATTTCCCTTTTTGAATAGCATCATTCATATTGACATTTGTTGCTGCTACAATTCGAACATTAGTTTTTTGAGTTTTTGAGGAACCTACTTTTAAAAATTCTCCTGTTTCTAGAACCCGCAGAAGTCTTACTTGAGTGGGGAGGGGGAGTTCCCCTACTTCATCTAAAAAAATTGTTCCTCCATCGGCAACTTCAAAATATCCGCTTCGAGTGGATGTAGCTCCTGTAAATGCTCCTTTTTCATGACCAAAAAGTTCACTGTCAATTGTTCCCTCTGGAATTGCCCCACAGTTTACAGCAATGTATTTGGAATGTTTACGATGTGAGTATTGATGAATTATTTTAGGAATATTTTCTTTTCCTACACCACTTTCTCCAGTAACCAATACAGAAATATCGGTTACAGCAACTCGTAGTGCTTTTTCAAGAGCTCTATTTAGCAAGGGATTCATTCCAATAATCCCAAAGCGTTGTTTTATTGATTGGATAGATTCCATTATCATATTTTTTTAGAAATCCTTAAAGGGCTTCCTATTAGTGTTGCTGAAGTACAGTCATTAATTTTTACATCCACAAAATCGCCAACCGAATAATTTTCTTTTGGAAAAACAACAACAGTATTTTGAGATGTTCTTCCGCTCCATTCGTGTTTAGATTTTTTGGATTCTCTTTCGATCAGCACACATACGGTTTTGTTTTTGTATTCTGAGGTTCTAAAACGACTGTGTAGTCTTTGTTTTTCAATTATTTCTTGAAGTCTTCTGAGTTTAATTTTCTCAGGAATATCATCTTTTAATTTACGCATGGCTAGAGTACCTGGCCGTTCTGAATAGGAAAACATGAACCCAAAATGATACTGCACATAATCCATCAGACTCAGGGTGTCTTGATGATCTTCTTCTGTTTCTGTTGGAAATCCTGCAATGAGGTCCTGAGAGATTGAACAGGTCGGAATTATCTTTCGAATGTTATCAATGAGATCAAAATATTCTTGTCGTGTGTGTAAACGGTTCATTTATTTCAGGATACGATCACTTCCTGATTGAACAGGGAGATGAATATGTTTACAGATATTATCGTAAACTGCCATAGTGTGAATTACATCTAGGGTCAGGTCTTGGGGGTTGGATGTAGAAAAACGAATTCTCATCCTGGGGTGTGCTTGCGCGACAAGAGACAAGAGTTGTGAAAAGTTTATGGCAGTTTTTTTCTGAAGTTCTGAAGCCTTTCTAAAATCTTTTTTAAGCCCACCACCGTACCAAAGATAACTGTCTACATTTTGACCCAACAGGGTAATTTCCTTGTAACCTTTATTTGCCAAATCATTTACTTCCTCCAAAATGCTTTTCGGATCACGGCTACGTTCTCTCCCTCTTGTAAAAGGGACAACACAGAATGTACACATATTATCACAACCTCGAGTGATCGAAACAAAAGCACTTACTCCATTTGATTGAAGACGAACAGGGGCAACATCACCATAGGTTTCTTCTTTTGAAAGAATTACGTTTACAGCATTCCGTCCATCTTCTATTTCATGAAGTAGGTTGGGTAAGTCTTTGTATGCGTCTGGACCAACTACCATGTCCACAATTTTTTCTTCTTCTAAAAATTTTTCTTTTAAACGCTCTGCCATACAACCCAAAACACCAACTTTCATTTTGGGATTGAAACGTTTGACGGAATTGAACTTCTCAAGACGTTTTCGAACGGTTTGTTCTGCCTTGTCTCTAATGGAACAGGTATTGATTAAAACCAAATCGGCTTCCTTCATTTCTGTGGTAGTCTGAAAACCTTTGGAGGATAATATTGAAGCAACAACTTCGCTGTCAGCAAAATTCATCTGACATCCATAGGATTCGATGTACAGTTTTCGTGAGTCCTTACTTTTTTCATTTTCTTGTTTTGACAAAGGTTCTCCATTAAAATCATTTGGATTTTTGTCAAGTACTGTATGAAGTGCTTTTTGGTTGCTCATAGTTTGTTATCGAACTGTTTTCAGAATTAATTTCTTAAATCGAATTATTGGCAAAATTACAAAAATTGTTTCATAATGTCATCTTGTCAGGTCATTTCGTTGATTGTTGATTTGCTGGAAATTTATGTTGGGTAAAAAAGCCTAATGATAGAGACTAATTTCATGTAAATTTTAAGTTTAGTTCAAACATAATTATGAGTACTAAAAAAAAACCTCCTACTTTTGTGAGCAGAAAAATTGATTTATGGCAAAAAATTTAGTTATTGTTGAGTCCCCGGCTAAAGCTAAAACTATTGAAAAGTTTTTAGGCAAAGATTTTAAAGTCACTTCAAGTTTTGGGCATATTGCGGACTTACCTTCAAAAGAATTAGGAGTTAATGTAGAAGGAGATTTTTCTCCGAAATACATTGTTTCTTCAGACAAAAAGAAAGTTGTTACTGAATTGAAATCCTTGGCTAAAAAAGCAGATATGGTTTGGCTTGCAAGTGACGAAGATCGTGAGGGGGAAGCAATTGCATGGCATTTGGCTCAAACGTTAAAGTTGAAGGAAGAAAACACCAAACGAATTGTTTTTCATGAAATTACTAAAAATGCAATTTTAAAAGCCATTGATAATCCCAGAGAAATAGATTACAATCTTGTAAATGCTCAACAAGCAAGGAGGGTTTTGGATCGTTTGGTAGGGTATGAACTTTCTCCAGTATTGTGGCGAAAAGTAAAAGGAGGACTATCGGCAGGAAGGGTTCAATCGGTTTCTGTTCGATTGATCGTAGAGCGTGAGCGTGAGATTAAAGCATTCATCGCTCAATCCACGTACAAAACTCAAGCTGATTTTTTAGCTACATCAGGTAAAACCATAAAAGCACAACTCGGTAGCACTTTTGAAAATCCGGATGAAGTTCAAGATTTTCTTCTTGAAAATGTAGGCGCAAAATTCTCAATTGCATCCAAAGAAACAAAGCCAGCTAAAAAAAGCCCAACGGCTCCTTTTACAACTTCAACCTTACAACAAGAAGCATCTCGAAAATTATATTTTTCTGTCAGCAAAACGATGACCATGGCTCAACGTTTGTATGAAGCTGGATTGATTACTTACATGAGAACAGATAGTGTAAATCTCTCTAAAGAAGCACAAGCAGCTGTTCTTTCAACAATTGAAAATAATTATGGAAGGGAATACGCTCAAGCTAGAAATTTCACAACCAAAAGTAAAGGCGCACAAGAAGCACACGAAGCGATTCGTCCAACGGATGTAACTCGCACAAAGATTGAAGGGGATTATGATCAAATGCGACTTTATGAATTGATATGGAAAAGAACAGTTGCTTCTCAAATGAGTGATGCAAAACTAGAGCGAACTCAACTTAAAATAGACGCATCTACTCATAAAGAAATCTTTAAGGCTAGGGGAGAAGTCATTACTTTTGAAGGCTTTTTAAAAGTTTATTTGGAAGGCGTTGATGACGAAGAAGAGGAGACGGAAGGGATACTTCCGTCTGTAAACCAAGGAGACTCAGTTGATCTAAAGTCACTTGTGTCTACGCAGCGATTTTCAAGACCGCCTTATCGATACTCTGAAGCAGCTTTGGTAAAAAAATTAGAAGAACTTGGAATAGGGAGACCCTCTACTTATGCTCCTACAATTTCCACGGTTCAAAATAGAGGCTACGTTGCCAAAGGTGTTGTTGAAGGTAAAGAACGCAATTATCACCAATTATCATTAAAGGATGATGAGGTTAATGTCAAGCTTTTGACAGAAATGGTTGGTTCAGACAAGGGTAAATTGGTGCCAACAGATATTGGAATGATCGTTAATGATTTTTTAGTCACAAATTTTAAGAACATCTTGGACTACAGTTTTACAGCTCAAGTTGAAAAAGATTTTGATGAAATTGCTGAAGGAAATGAGGATTGGACCAAAATGATTAAAGGATTCTACGGGAATTTTCACGAAACTGTTAATTTCGTTCAAGAAAATGCAGAACGAGAGTCGGGAGAGCGAAGTCTTGGTACTGACCCAAAGTCTGGTCGCGAACTAAAAGTTCGGTTAGGAAAATTTGGACCAATTGCTCAAATTGGAAATTCTGATGATGATGAAAAGCCTGTTTTTGCGAGTTTGACAAACGAACAACAATTGGATACAATTACTTTCGAAGAAGCACTCGAATTGTTTCAATTACCCAAAAGTCTGGGAGATTATGAAGGAGAAGAGTTAACAGTAAACAATGGTCGTTTTGGTCCATATGTCAAGTTTGGAGATGTGTTTGTTTCTCTACCCAAAGGTTCAAATCCCATGGAAATCGACCAAGAAACTGCTATCGAACTTGTAGAAGAAAAGAAAAAAGCTGATGCTCCAATTTACACTTACAAAGACCTCCCTGTAACCAAAGGCAAGGGACGATTTGGCCCCTTTATTAAATGGAGTGGAATGTTCATAAATGTAAACAAGAAATATGATTTTGATGCTTTAAGTATTTCCGACATTGAAACACTGATTGGAGATAAGATTCAAAAAGAAATTGATAAGGTAATTCATGACTGGAAAGATGAAGGTATTCGAGTTGAAAAAGCTCGATGGGGAAGATCCAACATCATCCAAGGTAAAATCAAAATAGAATTATCAAAAGACATTGATCCTACTAAAATTACACTAGAGGAAGCCAAAAAAAGAATTGAAGCCAAAAAACCCAGTAAGAAAAAATCAAAAGCTAAAGCCAAAACTATTAAAAAGAAGAAATAGAGATGAGTCTTGAATTTTTTGAACCAGTTGACGAAGCCATTTATGGAGTTTCTTCTCTACTGCCAAAACAGGTCTTAGGCAAGAGAATAAGAATCCATACCAAGCGTTTGGGTTTTCCCGAACTGCAAGATGGTGTTCGAATTGCTCTTTTTAGTGTAGATGAAAATAGAAACGGTTTTTTTGCTTCTACATCTTATGATATAAACGAATTTAGGAGGCAATTTTATCAGTTGTATCCAGGGAACTGGTCTGTTGAGGTTGCAGATTTAGGTGGTCTGCCCAGAGGTAAGACTCCAGAAGATAGTTATTTTGCGATCAAGGAGGTTTGCATAGATTTGAGAAAAATGAATATTATTCCAGTAATCATTGGTGGATCTCAAGACTTAACAGTTGCAGCTTATCGATCTTTCGAAAACAATAATCACTGGGTAAACATTGTATCCGTAGATAATCGCTTCGATTTTTCTAAAGATGAAGATTTAATATCTGGAAAATCCTACATGAGTAAAATCATCATGGAAACACCGAGTTATTTATTCAATTACACTAATATCGGCTATCAATCTTATTTGATTGCCCGGGAGGAATTGGATTTAATGGAAAAACTTTTTTTTGAATCAATTCGCTTAGGGAGTATTTTGGATGACAATCGGATTTCTGAGCCCGTATTTAGAGAAGCTGACATAGCTAGTTTTGACATGAAATGTCTTCGTAGTTCGGCTGATGGAACTTATGCCAATGGATATCCAAACGGGATTGATAGCAGAACAATCTGTGCATTATCAAGATATGCAGGAATTAGTGACCGCCTTAGTTTAGCTGGCTTTTTTGACTTACCAAATAATATGCTATTTCATAAATTATTAGCACAAATCATATGGTACTTTATTGAAGGTGTGAATTGTAGGTTTGGAGAGTATCCGGTAAATACCAGTCAAAAGTTTAAGCGTTACACGGTCCCCATGTCTGATCGAGAAATGGTGTTTTTTCAGAGTAAAATAAGCGACAGATGGTGGATCGAAATAAAAAATGAAAACTATTTGGATAATAAATCAAAAAGTAGCACGTTATTATCATGCACACATCAGGATTATCTTGATGCTTGCAACGATGTTTTGCCCGATAGATGGTGGAAAGCCACTAAAAGAGGTTGAGTGATTCAATCTTTTTATTTATCTTCAGTTTGTAAAACTATGTTTTGAATAATAAGCCCTTAAAAGAGATTTGTCTTTTATGAAAAAAATATTTGTTTTAATTGCCACCGTACTGCTCCTAATAGGTTGTGGTAACAAGAGGGGTGAATTAGTGGGAGTAAAGCAGAAGAAGTGGTTCCCTGAAAAACCTTACGGAATGACGCTTGTTGAAGGTGGAGCCTACATTATGGGTAAAGCTGATGATGATATGGCACAACTTCAAAATGCCCAAGCCAAAACGGTAACTGTACGTTCTTTTTACATGGACGAAACGGAAATTACCAATAGTGAATATCGCCAATTTGTTTACTGGGTAAGAGACTCTGTCGCTTTAGCAATGCTAGCAAGAAAAGCTGATGAGCTTGACTTAGGAGAAGATGCTCAAGATGGAATAGGAGAATATGCTTTTGCTGATGCAGATACTTCTGATATTTCTGAATTTCAGAAATACATGAAAGCTAATTATTATGATTTAAGTGAAGATTTGTACGCGGGTCGTCCTTTAAATTGGGATCAAGACATACAATGGACTCCAGAAGATTATGTAGATCAAGCATATGTTGAAATCATGGACAGTTTGTATTTACCACCAGAGGTTTGGTATAACGGTGAAATGAAAATGGATATCAACAAATTAAAATACAAATACTCTTGGTTTGATGCCGAGGCAGCTGCATTGGCAAGAAAAAGAGACCCTTCCATGCGCGATCGTTTGCCATTCATAAAGAAAGAAGAAATAGAAATTTATCCTGATACTACGGTATGGATTAAAGATTTTAACTACTCGTACAACGAGCCTATGCACAATGACTATTTTTCTCACCCCGCATATCAAGATTATCCAGTGGTTGGAGTATCATGGGTTCAAGCAGTAGCTTTTTGTAATTGGAGAACGAGTTTCAAAAATAAATATCAGAGAGAAAGCAATAAACCCTTGGTCAATTATTTTAGATTACCAACCGAGGCAGAATGGGAATATGCAGCTCGAGGTGGAATACCTTCAGGAATTTATCCTTGGGGATCACCTTATTTACTGAACGATAGAGGATGTTTTTTAGCTAACTTTAAACCCTTAAGAGGTGACTATTCGTCCGATCAAGCCATGTATACTGTAGAAGCTAAGTCCTACTTAGCCAATGATTTTAATTTGTACAATATGGCTGGAAATGTTGCAGAATGGACGGGATCATCTTATGACCCTGGAGCCTATGAGTACGTATCTTCCTTAAACCCAAACCTTTCACTCAACGAGGAAAAAAGAAAAGTAATTCGTGGAGGTTCTTGGAAAGACGTAGCTTATTTTCTTAGAGTAAGTTCCAGAGATTATGAATATGCCGATACAGCAAGAAGTTACATAGGATTCAGAACAGTTCAAGATTATTTAGGCTCTGAAAAAGTTAAAATTAAATAGAAACATATTATCTTTAACCAATACTAAAAATTTATTTTAAAATGGATGCAAAACAATTAAAAGGAAGGTTAAGAAGAAAAATTATTATGCATATGCTGTTCCAAATTGGAGGAGCTGTGGTAATTGTGGGGGCTTTATTTAAAATTCTCCACCTAGAAATAGGCCCGATTACGGGTGGAGTAGTACTTGGACTTGGTTTGGGAACTGAGGCAATAATTTTCTTGGTAGGAGGACTTATGCTGGATGATGCTCGAGAAGAGCACGCTGCATATGTTGAACACCAAATGGAAAGCTCAGGTCACGGTTCAAAATCAAGCAACGACGAAGAAGGATTGTCAAGCAAAATTGATTCTATTCTTCAAGAAGCCAAACTAGATGTAGGTTTAGTGAATGGATTGACTCAGAGCATAAAGAATCTTGAGGAATCTGCAAAAGCACTTTCACCAGCAGCTGAGGCAGTGTCTTCTTCACAAAATTATTCTGATCAGTTGTCCAAAGCNGCAANTCAATTAGAATCTCTNAATGAGATGTACAGNTCTCAAGTAGCTAACGCAGGTTCTCAATCTGNATACANCGAACAAGTAGCNGAAAATGCTGAACGCTTAAAAGCGCAGATGGAATCTTTGTCTGCAAATTTAGCTTCACTCAATCAAGTTTATGGCGGAATGCTTTCTGCAATGAATAAAAACTAAGACGCATGGCTGGAGCAAATGAAACCCCGCGTAATAAACTTATTGCGCTGATGTACCTAGTATTCATTACCATGTTGGCATTGAATGTAAGTAAAGAGGTTTTGGATGGTTTTGGACAAATGTTCAAGAAAATTCAAAGCGCAAACGAACGTGTAAATTCTGGAAATGAAATTTACTATCAAAAAATAGCTGTAAACGCTGAAGAGAAAGAGGGTAAGTGGATTGGTCACGATCGAACTGCCAAAGAAATTCGCAAGGAATCTACCGCATTTTTTAATCGTATTCAAGAAATCAAGAACACCATCACTGCAGATCGTATGACTGACGATCCGAATCTGGAAAAATATTCTGAGATGGACAAAGGAGAAAAATTAGACTTGATCTTTTTCGATGCAAGTGGTGTATCTCCGGAGGGTCAGGAATTTCTTGATCTTATGAATAACTACAAAATGAGAGTTATTCAAGTTTTTGCAAGTCAATACCCACAGTACACCGAGCTTGTTGAAGAACGTTTTTTCTCTGGTGACTTTGAAGGAAATATCAAAAACAAAGATGGTGTTGATGTTTCATGGTTAGTAGCAAATTATGAAGGATTTCCACTGATATCATCTCTTGCCAAACTTACAATGATGCAAAATGATATTCGTCTTACAGAAAGTGATGTCCTCAATGCATTGTTAGGTAAGGAATTAGAGGCTGGAAGTAAAGTGAATAAGGACAACTACATATCATTACTTAAGACCGAAAAAGGAGCTTACTATCAAGGAGAAACATTTGATGGAAGCGTGATTTTGGGAAGAAAAGGTGGTGCTCAGAACCCAAACGAGGTTCGTTTGTCACTTGATGGTAGAAAACTTTCAGAGGATCAATACGAACTTATTCCTGGTGGAATTAAGTTGAAAGTTCAAGCAGGTCGTCCCGGAGATCACACAATAACTGGAGATTTAGTTTTCTTGAATAACGGAATTGAATCTAGAATCCCAGTTGAGCAAACTTTTGCAGTTATTTCAAAACCGAATTCGGCAGTTATTTCTGCAGATAAGATGAATGTTGTTTATCGTGGTGTAGAAAATCCAATGACCATTTCTATCCCAGGAATTCCTGACAATAAAATCAGAGCCTCTGCTCCTGGACTAAAACGTCTCAGAGGAAGTAAGTACCTAATGAACCCAGGAAAGGGAAGAGAATTAAAGATAACTGCAAGTGGTTCTTTACCAGACGGTGCTTTAGTTTCTACTTCTACAAAATTTAGAATTAAAGATATTCCTCGACCAACGGGAACAGTCCGTGGTCAAATGGGAACTATTAAGATTCCTAAAAGTAGTTTAGAAATATCAACCATAGGAGCTGTACTTGATGATTTTGATTTTGACATCAAACTACAAACGGTTAGTTTTAAGTTCAAAGTTCCTGGTCAGGCAACAATCTCTGTAAATGGAAGCAAATTAAATGCAAAAGCAAAAGGTGCTTTACGCAGAGCTAAACTTGGACAGTCTGTTCAAATTTTTGATATCAAAGTTAAAAACCCTAATAATCCAAGTTACCGATTCAAGAAAGTTTCACCAGTAATATGTGAGATAGCAAACTAACNATCAAAATCATGAACACAAGATCTATTTNTCTGTTTCTTTTTTTATCGTGTATTTTTATTAGTGANGCAGTNGGTCAAGCCAATTTGCTCAATGCTCGTGTTCCNCAGGAAATTGGACAACTTAATGAAAANCAAAACTCAGCGAATGATGAAACACCACTCGCTTATGGATACATTGATGATAGAGATATTTTGTGGTCAAAAACAGTCTGGGAGATTGTTGATTTAGATGAACGGATTAATTTTCCTTACTACTATCCTACAGACACCCTCAACCTTGGTCCTGATCGTAGATCTTTATTTCATGTTTTGAAAAAAAATCTTCGCAATGGAACGATTAAAGAGGTTTATGATGATGATTATTTTCAATCCAAATTAACGTATCAAGAAATTTTAGATAAGTTAGTTGCAATTGACACTTTAGAGGCTGGTATTGAGCAGTTGAATGCTGGAGAGGCACTTGATCCCCAGTACATCAACAGATCTACAATAACCGCTGCCTCAATTCGTCAGTATCGCATCAAAGGAACCTGGTATGTAAACAAACGCTTGGGTGAATTAAAATATAGATTATTAGGAATTGCTCCTGTAGCACCTGATGTTTATACCTTAAATTTACCTGAAGAAGAGCAAGATTTAGTTGAGTTATTTTGGGTGTGGTTTCCAGATGCTAGAGAGTCTCTGAACTCTTCTCTAGTATTTAATAATCGCAACTCATCTCAACCGATTACTTTTGACCATATGTTAAATTCAAGACGTTTTAATTCTTTAATTTACAAAGAAGAAAATGTTTATGAAGATCGTAAAATTGAAGAATACATCTTCGAAGATGCTTTACAGCAATTACTTGAATCAGAACGTGTCAAATCAGTTATTCGAGATTTTGAACAAGATTTGTGGAATAATTAAAATCCCATTAGAAATTTAAAAACGCTGCTTTATGCAGCGTTTTTTATACCTTTAATTTCACATGAAACATTCCCTAATAGTAGGTTTGGGTTTAGCGGGTTTAGCATATGCAGAACAACTCCGCCGCAAAGGTTTCTCCTTTCACATAATTGACAAAGGCTATGGAGGTTCTTCAAAAATTGCTGCAGGAATTTACAATCCAACAGTATTAAAACGTTTCTCATTAGCATGGAATGGTGCTCTTTTTCATGAGTATGCTTTGCCATTTTACAAAGAGTTGCAAGAACGTTTGCAGTCAGAATTTATTTTCCCAACCTCCATTCATAAAATTTTTTCTAAGAATTCAGAACACAATATGTGGATTTCTGCCTCAGATCAAATGTCATTGAGCCCATTTTTAGATTCAGAAATTTATTCGATAAGTAATACAGAGGTAAAAGGTAATCACGGTTATGGGAAGGTGAATTTTACAGGGCGTATTGCTACTCAAACCCTGATAAATGATTTTAGACAATCTTTAAATTAAAGTCAATTTTTTGAAGAATCTTTTGAGTACGATAAGCTTTTGATTTCCAATCTACAACTTGAATACAGAGGGATTAAAGCAAAACACATTGTTTTTTGTGAAGGATATCAAATGGTCGATAACCCTTTTTTTAATTCTTTACCTTTGGTGGGATCTAAGGGTGAAATCTTGATTATTAGATCCAAAAAATTACAATCCAAGGCAATTATTAAGGCATCTATTTTTCTTGCTCCAATGGGAGAGGATCTTTATTGGGCAGGTGCTACTTTTGAACGTAATGATAAAACCCTTCAAAAAACAACAAAGGGTCGAGAATGGATAGAAGAACGAATTCAAAAAATAATTGCTTCTGATTATGAAGTAGTAGAACACATAACTGAAATAAGACCTACGGTAATGGATCGTAGGCCACTCATAGGCACGCATCCCGATTACAACAATGTTCACCTTTTAAATGGTTTTGGCACGCGAGGAGTACTTGGAGCACCTTTACTTTCAAAATGGCTATTTGATCATATTGAGGGAGAATGTGAACTTCCAGAGGCAGTTAATCTTTCGCGCTTTTAAAAGTTATTACAGACTATCGGACCAAACACTAGTTTATTTCAAATGCATTTATCAAATTTGCAAAAATTTTTTATGCTTAGTGTTCAGAATGTATCGATATCTTTTGGAGGTGATTATCTTTTTAAAGATATTTCATTTAGACTGGGTCCTGGTAATCGCGTTGGATTGGTTGGGAAAAATGGAGCAGGTAAATCAACATTACTTCATTTAATTGCACGAGACACTCCTGTTTCAGAAGGAACAATTACCCAAGAAAAATCAGTGCAACTGGGATTTTTAAAACAAGACATTGATTTTGAATTTGGGAGAACCGTTTTAGAGGAGGCATATCAAGCATTTACTGAAATAAAAGAACTTGAGGCTCAGATGGAAGAAATCAACCTTGGTCTGACTACAAGAACTGATTATGAATCTGTAAGTTACAATGATTTAATCGTTCAGCTCAATGAAGTTACCGAGCGTTATGAGATAATTGGAGGGTACAATTATCAGGGAACTACGGAAAGAATTTTACAAGGACTTGGTTTTTCATCTTCTGATTTTGATAAGCAAACCGATACTTTCTCTGGAGGATGGAGAATGCGAATAGAATTGGCTAAATTGCTTTTACAACCCAACGACATTCTTTTATTAGATGAGCCAACGAATCATTTAGATATTGAATCGATTATTTGGTTGGAAGATTTTTTGAAAAAATACAAGGGTGCTGTGGTTTTGGTGTCTCACGATAAAATGTTTTTAGATCAAGTAACTAATCGTACCATAGAAATAGTGGGAGGAAGAATATACGATTACAACAAGGCCTATTCTAAGTACATGATTTTGCGAGAGGAAATACTAACTCAACAACGCGCAGCTCAAAAAAATCAAGAAAAGCAAATTCAACAAACTGAAAAATTGATCGAGCGATTCAAGGCCAAAGCGTCAAAAGCTACAATGGCTCAATCGTTGATTAAAAAGTTGGATAAGATTGATCGAATTGAGTTAGATGTAGTGGATAATAGAGCAATGAAACTGTCCTTTCCTGTTTCTAAACAACCTGGTAAAATGATTATTGAAGCTTCTGGGATAAAGAAAGCTTACGGTGATAAAATGGTATTACAGGGAGTCGATTTTGAAATTTCACGAGGAACTAAAACTGCCTTTGTAGGTCAAAACGGTCAAGGGAAATCTACTTTAGCCAAAATCATTGTTGACGAAATTTCTTATGATGGGACATGTTCTCTTGGGCACAATGTTATGTTGGGTTATTTTGCGCAAAATCAAGCAGAATATCTTGATGGTAAATTAACTCTTCTAGAAACGATGCAAAATGCTGCTACGGATGACAATCGGGCAAAAGTAAGGGATATGCTTGGAGCTTTTTTGTTCCGTGGAGACGATGTAGAAAAAAGAGTACAAGTACTTTCTGGGGGAGAAAGAAGCCGTTTGGCTTTGGCAAAACTTCTGTTGCAACCTTTCAACGTACTTATTATGGATGAGCCAACCAATCATTTAGACATTCATTCCAAAAATATTTTAAAAGAAGCTTTGCGGAAATTTGAAGGAACTTTAATTTTAATTTCTCATGATAGAGATTTTTTGCAAGGTTTGAGTGACAGAGTTTTGGAATTTAAGGATCATAAACTCAAAGAATATTTGGGTGATATTAACCTGTACTTAGAACAGAAAAATTTAGATTCTTTGGTTGCTTTAGAATTTAAAGAAAAAATAAAAAGCCAAAAACCAGTTAATCAAAAGAATGACTACGAAACTCAAAAAAAAATAAAATCCCTCAGAAACCGTCAGTCTAAGATAGAACGTGAAATAGTTGATTTGGAAAACGATTTAAAAGCTATTGATTTAGAATTAGAAATCAATTATGAAGCAACAACTGTGGAACCCAATTTTTTTGAAAAATACAACGGTAAGAAAGATCAATTAGCTGTTTTGATGCAAAAATGGGAAGTTGTTGCTGAGGAACTTATGGCAATAGAAGACTAATGGAAGAATATTTTTTTCAATGCCCTTATTGTTGGGAACAGATTTCAATGTTGATAGAACCCTCTGCACTTGAACAACAATACATTGAAGATTGTGAGGTATGTTGTCGTCCAATTCAAATTCAATATTACTTCGATAAAGAGTTAGAGTCTTTCTCTGCGGAATCTCTAGAGGATTAGTTGTAGTACACATTAACTTTTTTTCATTTCTCTTGGGTTAACAATTTACTTAAACGCTCCAAAGAAATACCTTTAGTTTCGGGCATCATAAACAATACAAAAAGAAGTTGGAAAACCATCATCCCTGCAAACAACAGAAAGACATAGCCTGGGTTTGGAAATGCAGAAAGTGCTATGGGCATCACCAGAGTGATCAGTGCAGCAAGTACCCAGTGTACAGAGGATCCAAAGGATTGTCCTTGAGCACGGAGGCTGTCGGGGAAAATCTCTGAAATAAAAACCCAGATTACAGCTCCCTGACCTATGGCATGCGAAGCAATAAAAAGAAATAGGAAGATAGGAATGCTCATGCCTTGCCAACTTTCAATGAATGCAATAGCAACCAAACTCAGTGAAATGATGTATCCTATTGAACCAATTAACATTAAAATTCTTCTACCCACACGATCAATTAGATACAAGCCTAATAAGGTGAAAATTAAATTTGTTGCACCAATACCAATACTACTCAATAAAGCTGCACTTTCTTGAAGCCCA
Source organism: Candidatus Arcticimaribacter sp. (assembly GCA_002708445.1). GTDB lineage: Bacteria > Bacteroidota > Bacteroidia > Flavobacteriales > Flavobacteriaceae > Arcticimaribacter. The sequence goes on along the minus strand of PAOB01000011.1, from coordinate 1,523 downwards.
GCGGTTTCAAAAATTCTTGGAGCATAATACAAAAAGGCATTGATACCTGAAAGTTGATTAAAGAAGGCAAGTAAAAATGCTAGAAGTATGGGAAAACGATATGTTTTAGAAAATAATGGTTTTTGTTTTTCGGGATCTTGATCTGCTTGAATTTCAGCTAATTCAGAATCACTCAGTTCTTTTCCATTAATTTCTTTAAAAATAATCTGAGCCTGTTTGAGGTTTTTCTTTTTGAAGAGAACCCAACGTGGACTTTTAGGTACAGTTACAATTCCAATGAGGTAAAAAGCGGCAGGTATTGCCTCAATTCCAACCATCCAACGCCAAGGTTGAGATCCAAAATCTTTCAACAAAAAATTAGAAATAAATGCGATTAAAATTCCAAATACAAGATTGAATTGATAGAGCGCTACAAGTCTCCCCCTTTTATCAGCTGGAGCAATTTCAGAAACATAGGTTGGTGCTGCAATGGTTGATGCGCCGACACCAACCCCTCCGATGAATCTAAAAAATGAAAAGCTGTATGCGTCTATTGCCAATCCAGATCCTAGAGCAGAAATCAAGTACAAAAACCCTATCCCGATTAAAGTATTTTTACGTCCAAAATGATCACAGGGATAACTTGCAAAAATTGCACCCAGAACAGTTCCCCATAATGCCATAGACATAACAAAAGTTCCATGAAAAAGATCTGAAGTGTTCCAAAGATTTTGGAGCTGTTGGTCTGCACCAGAAATAACTACGGTGTCAAACCCAAATAAAAATCCAGCTAAAGCTGAGATCAGAGATATTTTGAATATTTTGCTCATTACCAAGAAAATTTTAGTCCATATAAATCTACATTATCTTTACTAATCCAGGGATTATTTACTTCAATTATTTACTTAAAAATCAGAGTTAATGAAATAAATTAATTTTAAATGGGAATAAATTTTACGAAATTCAAACAAATTGGCTAAAACCCCATGGAGTTTAAATCTTATTATCAATAGTTTAGGAATAAAATAATTTAATTATTTAATATCTTTATAATATAAAAACACCAATTAACTTTTTTAAGTCTTACTGTGCTTCAGTAAGCTTGAAATATTTTGAGGTCACGGGTGATTTGGATATGATTACAAAAAGAAACAATCCAACTGTTCTGGAGGGTAATGATGTATATGTTGTTTTAAATAAATCAATAACACCTTTCATTACCAGAGCTTTATTTGTGTTTATTCTTTTGTTTGTGTTTCAGTTCAAGCTCAATGCCCAACTAAGTAAAGTTCATTACATCCCGCCAATTGCCTATTCAAGTGAAGCCGGGAGTAATGCAATTCCTAACCAAGGCCACTATTTGTATCTTTCTACACCCAGTACAAGCCCGGTCACTGTTAATTTAATTGCAGTTGGCGGAGCGACAACCAGCCTTGAGGTATCTAACTCAATTCCTCGTGTTTTTGTTGTAGATGCCCCAGGAGGAGCAGACGACTCTCAAGTTGCCATTGCAGCTAATGATGATGTCGCTATAACAACGAGTC
>PAOB01000010.1 GCA_002708445.1 Candidatus Arcticimaribacter sp. | reverse complement strand
ATTTTGTTTTCTCCAATTATTCGCTGTACATAATCATCAATTCGTTCTAAACGTTGAGAAGACACTCCTTGCATTTCAGGTTTACTATATATTGAATCTTCTTCATTACAGCTTACCAGAAGTAAAAAAAGAACCAAAATCCTTAAAGATATTTTCATTTTAGTAATTTATTTATGTGAAGATAATCTTAAAACTAAAGTTGGATATACTTTTTATACCAATGCGATTAAAATATAGACAAAAATAAATTTATTTTCAATAATGTTGAGAGTTCAAACATTTGTTTTTTAGTTTTAAATGATGATTTAACTGATCCAAACGAACAATACATTATTGGTCGTAGTTATAAATGTAATTTGAGTTAATTACTATTTTTTTAATGATTTGTTAATGGATTCTTTTACCATTTTATTCATTAAAGAATAACCCTCTCTGGTAATATGAACTCCATCGTTGGTCAGTTTTGGTCTAAGCCCTCCATTATTATTATTCATTGCGGCGTAATAATCGAGATAGATGATTTGGTTGTCCTCTGCATAAAACCTAAGTAATTGGTTCATTTCTATAACCAAATCTGCTGGTAAAATAGAAAAGTTCCATTCAAATCTATCTGCTGGAAGTACAGAACATATGATGGGTTTTATTCCATGAGACTGAGCTAATTCAACCATAGAAAAAATATTCCCAGCCGATACTTTTACTCCATAAAACTTGGTGTTTTGAGCAATATCATTTATCCCCGCAAGAATTACCATTGTTTTGGGATTCAAGTTAATAACATCTTGTCTAAAACGAAGAAGCATTTGTTCAGTGGTTTGGCCACTAATTCCTCGGTTTATATAATTGTTGTCACCAAAAAAATCTGAAAAATAATAAGACCATCCTTCAGTTATTGAATCCCCAATAAAAACAGCATCTGGATCTTTCTTGGTTGCAAGTTCATTATTTGCTTTCTCATACTTTTGTAAGCCACCCCAATCTAAAGTTTTGATAGCTTCATTGACCTTAATTTGAATTTCTTCATCAGCTTCATTTTGGGCTTTGAGGTTTAAATTGAAGCAAAAAAGAAATATAAAAACGAGATAAAAATAGTTGTCTTTCATTTTATTTTAATTTTCAATGAATTTAGATGAAGTGCTCAAATTAAAATGAAAAATTATACCAACAAATAAAATTCATCGATAAAAAATAGATAATAAATAAAAAAGCCTTCTTTAAAGAAGGCTTTTTTATGGTTTTGATTTTGTTGAAAACTGAATTATTACTCAGCTGCTTCGGGTTATGGTTGAAGAGAGGCCATCAAGCCTCCTGCATCAAAATAATCCCCACCAGCAATTATTTTTCCATCTTTGAAATCAAAAGTGTGATAAGATATCAATTCCCATGTTTTTCCAGAGGCAGAATGTGTACCGCTCCAAGTACCATATGATCGGACACTCCCATCTGCTAAAGAAGTTTCAACAGATACACCAGGTAAATAATTTTCGGGTGTATAAACTACATTTTCCATAACATCGTGCCACCCTTTGAGATAATCCCTGTAAGCTTCTTTTCCAATTTTTGCAGAACCATGGAAGGCAGGTTGCCACTCAATATCTTCATGAACTAAAGCAAGTTGAGCGTCAAGATCAGCCTCAGTACCTTGAAGAGCGAATAGTGTTTTGATTGTTTCAACATTTTTGTCAAAATCAGGATGAGAGCCTTGAGGTGCACATGAGGCAAAAAGCGTTATCAGTGCTAAAACGAGTAATTTTTTCATTTTTAATTAAATTTAGATTTTTATAAATATACTACTTTTTTAAAATCACTTTTATTTTAATACTAATAAAAGTAGTTTTTTATAAGTGTTTTTAAGGGGTATTACTTTTGGGAAATTTTTAAATTCTACAGCTGTTTATTTAGCCTTTCTGAAGATGTATCGAGTAATAAAAATAGCATCTCTTTCTTTATCAGCACTCTCAACACCCGATGTGACAGTAAACAATTCCCAACCTTGAGTTGACATTTCATTAAGCTTTGAACGTACCATTGCATCATTGGTAGCAATATTGTTGAATCGTATTCCAGCAACATTATAAAAGTTTAACAATTTTGTTTCCTCAAAAGCCTGAGTTCTTATTTCAGAGCGCTTTTTTTTGCTTTTATCTTTTTCACCATCTTCCTTTCTTATGGTAGTCGCTTCTCTGTAATTTACGTTTTCAGTTTCTGAAATCATTCTTGATCTTCCTAATCCGCTTTGAATTAGAGATTCTATAACTGTTACCATTTCAAATTCGTAAACGGGTGGAGTTGTTTGTTCTGTTTGATAAGTTGTAGTGAAACCTGAGATGATCACTACAAAACAAATTGCAGCAAAAGTACCGATTGTTGTTTCTTTAATCTTTTTCATGTTAATATGGTTATATTATTAAAACAACAAGATATTAAAAAAAGGAGCAACCAATAGAATTCGAATAGCTTAATTGAGTGGGCAAGTTCCCCAGACAGGTTTGTTTTCTTCAGTTAATGCAGAATTAGTAGCAAAATCCTGTGGCTCGACCGAAATGTTGGTCACGCACCAACTTGACAAGTTCTGGTTAAATGAAGATGCTTCATAAAACATTCCATCCATGCTTGTAACGCTTGAAGTATCCCAACCCTCTATGTTTTGATTAAAGGCAGTTGCTTCTGAAAATAGCCCTAACATTTTAGTTACACTGGAGGTGTCCCAATTTCCAATATTTTGATTGAATGATGATGCATTCTTGAACATACTCCCCATGTTGGTTACATTGGACACATCCCAACCACTGATATTTTGATTAAATAGACTTGCTTGGAAGAAAATACCATCCATATTTGTTACGTTTGATACATCCCAAAAACTTATGTCAGAATTAAATGAATTATCATTAAAAAAGTTTGTTAATGAAACTCCTGAGCCTGACATTTCCGTAACTAATGTTGTGCATAAATTAAAATTCCCACGTGTAATTTCATCTTTAATTGTTGAATTGTTTACGGCTAAATAAGTTGTTCCATTAATCACATCTTTGTCACCCACGCTTGCATCTGGGCATTTACAATGATTGTCCTCAAAATATATTTTCCCAGAATTTTTTGGAGTTTCTGGGGCTATATAGGTATCGTCTCCATATCCGCCTCCACAAGAAACTAGAATCAAAATCATTAATAATAATAGTTTTTTCATCACATCAATTTTATTAAATACAAGATATAAAAAAACATACAATAATAAATTGTGTGTTTTTTTGTAAAATTCAAAATCAATATGTTGTGAAATTGCAAATCAAATATCATGAAAAACGTACTGAAGGTAAAACAAATCCCTTTTTGGAGTACTTTTTTGGAGATTTAAAATATAAAATAAGATTATCAAATCTGTAGATTGTAAAAATTAGACTTAGACAAACATACACTTCTGTTTTTTTTCTTATCTTTTATAATTAAAAAGTGTAAAATGGATGCCAAAAAACGACTACAATCTCTCGATGTTCTCAGAGGTCTTACTATTATTTTGATGATTATTGTAAATAGTCCTGGAAGCTGGTCGCATGTTTATCCCCCACTATTGCACGCAGACTGGAACGGTCTTACCCCTACAGACCTAGTGTTTCCAAGTTTCTTATTTATTTTAGGGATATCTACAGTGTTGTCCTTGGAAAAACGAATAATTGTAGATTCTAAACAAAAACTTTTTAAAAAAATTTTTGGGAGAGCTATTAAAATTTATTTGGTTGGTTTACTGCTGTGGGTTTGGCCTGAGTTTGATTTTTCGAACATCAGGTATGCAGGTGTTTTACAACGTATTTCGGTCGTTTATTTAATATGTGCAACGATTTTTATTTTTACCAAAAAAAGCAACCAACTTTTCTTGGGAGTTTTGCTTTTAACCATTTACACGGTTATTATGGTTTTTATTCCAGTGCCTGAGATTGGAAAACCTGATTTATCTGAACCCATGATGAATTGGGCAAACTACATTGATTCCCAACTACTTCCTGGTATACTTTGGCAAAAAACATGGGATCCAGAGGGCATTTTAAGTACTATGGGAGCAATTGCGTCTGGCTTATTTGGTATGAGTGCAGCAGGAATACTTAAAGAATACAAGGAAAGTAAATCTTTGGATCAATTGATGATTTACGGATTTATTCTAGGATTTTCCGGTTTTATGGTTCACTATATTTTCCCTTTCAACAAGTCGCTCTGGTCAAGTTCATTTACCTTAATCACAGCAGGGATAAGCGCAATGTTACTCGGTACCTGCATCTACTACATAGATCAGAAAAAAATAAAAAAAGGATTAAAAATACCCTTGGCCTTTGGAGTAAACCCAATTGTTGCATATGCACTATCAAGCATATTAGTTTCATTTTTTTACAGTGACTTTTTTCTACCCATAGCAATTAATGATATGTTTATGAACACTTTCATAAACTTGGGTTTTCCTGCTAAGTTCGTTTCATTAATTTATGCCTTGCTTTATGGGTTTATTATTTACATACCTACCTACTTACTTTTCAAAAATAAATTATACATTAAACTTTAAAACAGATTTTTATGAAAAAAATTTTTATACTTATTGTTCTTTTAATTTTAGCAGAGCCTATTAAGGCGCAGATAAATTTATTTAATGGTGAAAACCTCGATGGTTGGGAAATTCACGGAACAGAAAAATGGTATGTTGAAAACGGAGAGTTAGTCTGTGAAAGTGGTCCAGACGAAGAATATGGGTACTTATCTACTAAAGAACATTTTGATAATTTTGAACTAGAACTCGAATTTAAACAAGAAGCAGACGGAAACAGTGGTGTATTTTTTCGTTCAACTGTGGAAGGAACCAAAGTTAACGGATGGCAAGTTGAGGTTGCTCCTCCGACTTTGCATACTGGTGGGATTTATGAATCTTATGGAAGAGGATGGCTTATAAAACCCGATCCTTTAAAAGACCAATACCTAAAAATGGGAGCTTGGAATAAAATGAAAATTAAGGTCAAGGGCAACCGAGTAACAACTTATTTGAACGGCAATGAAATGGTTCAAATAGAAGATGATAAAATTGGAAAAGGTAAAGGAGGTATTGCCCTTCAAATTCATTCTGGAGGAGGAATAAAAGTAAAATGGAGAAATTTAAAATTAAAAAACATATAAAATGAAACAATTTTTATTTTTGATCATAGCAGCTTTTATGCTGGTGAGTTGTAAAGAAAATAAAATAAATTCCAAAAAAAAATCCTCAGAATGGATTTCTCTTTTTAATGGAAGCTCACTTGATGGGTGGAAAGCTTACAATGAGGAAAGTCTACCCCCTGGATGGGCTATTGTTGATAGTGTATTGACTTTCAGCACTGAAATGATTTTAGAACAAGACTATGACTACAAAGGAAGTAGAGATATCGTTTATGGGGCTCAAGAATTTGATGATTTTGAACTGTATGTTGAATGGAAAATTCCTCCTGGTGGGAATAGCGGAATTTTTTATCACATCGTGGAAGGTTATGAAGGTCTTCCGGAGGTGGCCCCTGAGTATCAATTAATCGATGATGAACACTATACCGATTTTCATGACATTACGGAATACAACAAAAGTATTGGTATAACTGAAAACCCACAGGACTTACAACCCCTACAATCAACTGGAGCTGATTATGCCATGCATATTCCGGATCCCACAAAGAAAAACCTTAACCCTGCAGGTCAATGGAACAACAGCAAAATTATTTTTACCCCTGAACGAGTTGAGCACTGGCTTAACGGTGAATTATTATTGACTTTTGTACCCTGGTCAGAGGAGTGGAATACAAAAAAAAGTAACGGTAAATGGAAGATTGCTGAAGACTATGGCATACACAAAAAAGGATTAATAGGTTTTCAAGATCACGGAAGTCCTCTTTGGTTTAGAAATATTAAAATAAAACAATTGTAAAATGAAAAAAAGAGAATTTATCAAAACTGCTTCTTTAGCCATTGGAGCCTCAGTCCTTCCATTATCTACATGGTCTTGCGCAAAACCTGAACAGATGCTGCATACAGCACATATCGGGATATCAAATATGGGTCTTGAAGATTTAAAAGCAATTGCATCCCATGCAAATGTTGTTGTAACTGCTTTATGTGATGTTGACAGCAATGCACTGAAAGTAGCTAGTGAGTTGTTCCCTAAAGCTCAAATTTTCAGCGATTATCGAATAATGTTCGATCAAATTTCAGATCAAATCGATGCAGTAGTAGTATCTACTCCCGATCACACCCATGCCCCAGCATCCTTGCTGGCAATGGAAAAAAATAAAGCTGTTTATTGTCAAAAACCCCTAACACATTACGTTTCTGAATCTAGAGAAATGCGAAAAGTTGCAAATGAAAAAAATCTTATTACCCAAATGGGTATTCAAGTTCACTCATTTTATGATTACAAATTAGCTACTTTTCTTGTTCAAGGGGAAATTATTGGAAAGGTTAGCAAAGTAATTGCATGGTCAAACAAAAATTGGGGGTACGATGGGCCAGCACCAGCGGGTTCTGATCCCATTCCAGAAAATCTAGACTGGAATCTTTGGTTGGGCACTTCTCAAGAACGAGACTACAAAAAAGGATACTATCATCCTGGTAATTGGAGAAAGTTAATGGATTATGGTTGTGCTACTTTGGGGGATATGGGAGTTCATATTTTTGACACCCCCTACAACGCTTTGGAACTTGATGTTCCAGATACGATTACTAACCAGTGCCGACCTTTCAATGGCTATGGATATCCAGAACGAAATATTGTTCGTTACACCTTTGATGGGACCGCTCACACTACAGATCATTTTGAATGGTTGTGGTATGATGGTGTTGATGGACCAGAAATTACAGATGAATTGCTATTACCCAATGGAGAGTCGCTTCCTGATCAAGGCGCAATGTTTATTGGGGAAAATGGCAAACGTTTACTTTTACCTCATTTTATGGAACTTCCAAAACTCATAGAAGGAGATTCTTATGCAAACTACAAAATTGAAGATTATGACCCAGAGGGAATTTTGGGAGAACCCATTCGAGATTATGCCAGTGAATCTCCGAAACATTATCATGAATTTGTAGATAGTTGTTTAGGGAAATCTGATTGTTCTGCACCATTTGAATATGCATCCAGACTGACAGAAACAATTCTTTTAGGAGTTATTGCAGGTCGTTTTCCTAATCAAACACTTCATTACAACAAAGAAACTTCAGAATTTGAAGAACAAGATGCAAATGTTTTTTTGAAAGGGAATTATCGCCCTTTTTAGTGAATCCTTAAAGCTTTAGCAACAAAAAGAGCCTTTCTATTGAAAGGCTCTTTTAATTTAAACATTATTGAAAACCACAATTCCTCTGAGAACTTATTTCAAAAGAATTGCTAAGCATCCATCAAAAATGATAAAACCTCAACTGCAGTATTACTAATTTTAGTTCCCGGTCCATAAACTCCCTTAGCTCCTACTCCAATTAAAAAGTCATGATCTTGTGGCGGAATTACACCTCCAACAATTACAACAATATCTTCACGCCCCAGTCGATTTAATTCTTTGATGACTTTTGGAACTAAGGTTTTATGCCCCGCAGCTAAAGAAGAAATTCCAAGAATGTGAACATCATTTTCTATGGCCTGTTTTGCTGCTTCTTGTGGGGTTTGAAAAAGCGGACCTATGTCAACATCAAAGCCTAAATCTGCATAGCTAGTTGCAATTATCTTTGCTCCTCTATCGTGTCCATCTTGACCCATTTTGGCAATCATTATTCTTGGTCGACGCCCGTTTAATTCATAAAAACGATGGGTCAATTTCTTTCCTTTCTTAAAATCATCATCATATTTTATTTCTTTGGAATAAATACCTGTAAAACTCTGAATTTTGGCTTGATAACGACCAAAAGAATGTTCTAATGCGCTACTTATCTCTCCCAAGGTAGCTCGCTCTCGAGCAGCAATAATTGACAGTTCCAATAAATTTTCTGTTGAATTTTTCCCTGAAACCAAATCCTGAGAAGCTTGTTCAAGTACTTCCAAAGCTTCTTTTACCTTGGTGTTGCTTCTTGTGTTTTTAAGCTCTTTTAGTTGTTTTAATTGTTGTTGCTGAACTTTAATCTGATCTACTTCCAAGAAGGAAAGAAGCTCTTCTTCTTCCAACTCATACTTATTGACACCAACAATCAAATCTTGACCACTGTCAATTCGAGCTTGTTTTTTGGCAGCTGCTTCTTCGATTCTCATTTTAGGAATTCCAGCCTCAATGGCTCGAGTCATTCCTCCATAAGATTCAATTTCTTCCATCAATTCCCATGCTTTTTGAGCAATATCATGAGTCAATTGTTCTACATAGTAACTTCCTCCCCAAGGATCAACGGTTCTTGTAATTTGAGTTTCTTCTTGTAAAAAGAGCTGGGTGTTTCGAGCAATTCGTGCTGAAAAATCTGTAGGTAAGGCTATTGCCTCATCCAAGGCATTGGTGTGCAAACTTTGAGTACCTCCAAAAACTGCTGCCATTGCCTCTATGGTCGTTCGAGCTACATTGTTAAAAGGATCTTGAGCCGTTAAACTCCATCCGCTGGTTTGACAGTGCGCTCGCAATGCTAGTGATTTTTCATTTTTTGGATTAAACTGTTTCACTATTTTTGACCACAGTATTCTTGCTGCTCTCATTTTGGCTATTTCCATAAAATGATTCATGCCTACTCCCCAAAAAAAGGAAAGTCTTGGCGCAAAATCATCAATAGACAAGCCTGCTTTTAGTCCAGTTTTTATGTACTCCAGACCGTCTGAAAGGGTGTAGGCTAATTCAATATCAGCCGTTGCACCTGCCTCTTGCATATGATACCCCGAGATGCTAATGCTGTTAAACTTAGGCATATGTTTTGCTGTGTATTTAAAAATTTCTGATACAATATTGATGGAATGTTTCGGGGGATAGATGTAAGTATTGCGTACCATAAATTCTTTTAAAATATCATTTTGTATGGTTCCAGAAAGCTTCTCTGGAGCGACTCCTTGTTCCTCAGCAGCTACAATGTAAAATGCCATTATTGGAAGAACTGCTCCATTCATAGTCATAGAAACTGACATTTTATCCAAAGGTATTTTATCAAATAATATTTTCATGTCCTCTACGGAGTCAATTGCAACTCCAGCTTTTCCTACATCACCTTCTACACGCTCATGATCACTATCATATCCTCTGTGGGTGGGCAAATCAAAAGCTACGGAAAGCCCTTTTTGTCCCATAGCTAAATTCTTTAAGTAAAAAGCATTGCTTTCTTGTGCTGAAGAAAAGCCAGCATACTGACGAATAGTCCAAGGTCGTCTTACGTACATAGAACTGTATGGCCCTCTCAAAAAAGGAGGTATTCCTGCAGAAAAACCAAGGTGTTCAAGAGCTTCTTCGTCTGATGTTGCTGTCTTTGGAATTGCAATTCCCTCAGCAGTAAAAAAAACATCTGAAAATGACTTTTCTTTTCCTTTTGAATTTTTTGGAAGCTCAATGTCCATGAAGCTCTTTCGATTATTCTTCATAAGCTTTCNATTTTTNCTGCTAANCGTTTTTCAATNATCGGTTTTANAATACCAANTTTTAATGTTCTTTTNGGCTGAAGGGTGGTTTTTGTTTTCGGTGCTTCGNGATCTTGNTATTTATTTGTTCCNACCAAAACCNGATCGCCTGAATCAAAAAGNAATTGTTCTTTATCGGCTGAGTCTTGAATTTCNTTTTGNATTTTTCCATGAAGTAGTGCATTCAAAAAACCTTGATTTGTTTCTAAATACTTAAATTGTTTGAGTGACAATTCAGCAAATTCTTCCGTTAANTTTTCTATGTAATACGAGCCTTCNATGGGATTGGTGACTTGATCAAAATAACTTTCATTTTTTAGGATAAGCAATTGATTCTGTGCAATACGATCTCCAAAATTGTTGGGAGGGTTTATGATAGAATCATAGGCTAAATTATTGATGAAATCAGCTCCCCCCAATATTGCTGCCATCATTGCTGTCGTTGTACGAAGCATATTATTATTGTAATCTTGTAGTGTCATATTTCGTTTTGAGGGCTCTGCAATGATCTTGAATGTTATTCGAAAATTGTAAATAGACAATACTTGACTAAAAACAGTTTTTAATGCTTGAATTTTTGCTATTTCAAAAAAGTAATTACTTCCCATCGCTAGATGAAAAAGAATCTCGACCTCATCAATTGATGAAGATTCTATCAGGGTTATGTAATCTACCGCTTGGCTAATACCATAAGCAAGTTGCTGCGGAATAGTAGCTCCAGCATTTTGATAAATTCGAGCATCTACATAGATTGGTGTGCTTAGCTTACTGTTATGAATCAATTGACTCCAATGTTCCATATCAGTTTTTTGATCTGTCATCCAATCTCCTGTTTTGGCAAGGCTAGCTATCGGATCAAAAAGTAAAAAGCGATTGTTTTGGTTCAAAAAGTTTGACTCCACCTGCTCAAGGAGTTTTCGCTTTGGAATAAAATGAAAGACAAAATAAATTTTAATTTGAAAATGTTTAAGCGCTTCAAAAAGATTTTTAAACGATATTTTTTCATTCTTTAGACTTAAAAAAACTACTTCAGTATCCAATTTCACAAGGGCTTTACACGAGTGAACTATGGATTCAATATCCAATTCAACATCTAGAGTATGAGCAGTATTCCATTGGTCAGGGAATGAATTTATGATTCGTTTTGAATGATTATTGGGGCGTTCATAAAAAGGCTGCGTTGTAATACCATCCAAAGATTGCCAACATAAGGTAGATTTTAAGTTTAAGCCATTTAAATCCTTTTGAATTTGAGACCAGACTTCTTGATTTGTACTACTTTTAAATTCTGAAAATAGTTTATGTTTCATTTTCAAACTGTTCGAAATTAATCTTTGATTTTCAGGGTAGATTGTCGTTCGCGATTGAGGTGTAACTGGGTTACATCGGGTCTAGAATAATGTCCAGAGGGATCAAAATTTTGACGTTCTTCATAGATGCGATTTAAATGAATTTCAGTACAAAAAACCCCTTCAGAATTAATGATTGGCTCAACAAGCCAGCTTCCATCTGGATTTGCTACACAAGAGCCTCCATTCGCTAAATTATCGGGTGCAGCAGCTAACAACTCTTCAAGATAAGGAGTGTCTTCTGGGAAATCTTTTTTTGTCATCAAAGCACTAACAGAAATCACATAAGATCTACTTTCTCTTGCAATGAATCGAGTGATATCTTTAGTGTTATGCTCACTCCCCGGCCACACTGCACAATGTACATTTTCACCCATTCCATACAATGCGGCTCTTGGCAAGGGCATCCAATTCTCCCAACAATTCAGACCTCCTAATGTAAAACCTTTATGAGAGTGTACTTGTAGTCCATTACCGTCACCTGGCGACCATGTTAAACGTTCATCATATGTAGGTTGTAATTTTCTGTGAACACTACAAATAATTCCTTGATCATTTATAAATACTAAAGAACAGTAGAGACTATGCCCCCCTCGGTTTGAAGCTCGTTCTATTATGCCAATATAAACAGCCATTTTATATTGACTTGCTAAAGCACAAACTTCGTCTAAATCCCCATTTTCTATATTGACCGAATTTTGAGCATAATGGGCATGCAAAACTTTATTAATTTTTAAATCCCATTGTGCTCCATCTGTTAATGCAAGCCAAAAAGGATACCCAGGCAAAAGACCCTCTCCAAAAACAATAAGCTCCGCATTTTCTTTGTATGCCTCAAGCATAGCAATTTTTACTTTATCGAGAGTTTTATTTTTGTTTAACCAAACGGGAGAAATTTGAGCTAAAGCAACCTTTAGTTTCTTCATTCTTATGATTTATTTACTAGTAAATATAAGCATATAATCCACGTTAATAAGACTATTTTTTTAATGAGTTTCTGAACCTCAATTATTTGAAGTTCAACAGTAAACCTCTAGTTGAGTAAAATATGGTATCTTCGAAAGTATATTTTATACTTATGGAAATCAAAACTATCAATCAAAAACAAAAAGCTTTTTTCAATTCAAATGTTCCCCAAGCAATTCCCTATCGAAAAGCTGCATTAAAAAAATTACTGCGCACCATTGAAGATAAAGAGAATGAAATATACAAAGCCTTATTTGAAGATCTTAAAAAGTCGGAATACGAGTCTTTGATCACTGAGGTTTTCATTATTAAAAAAGAAATTAAGACCACACTAAATAATCTGAATTCTTGGACCAAAACAAAACGTATTGCTTCTTCCTTGATAAATTATCCAACTCAAGATTATTTAATTCCAGAACCTTATGGCTGTACATTACAAATAAGTCCCTGGAATTATCCCTTTCAACTAGCATTGGTTTCAGTAATTAACGCAGTTGGCGCAGGAAATACTGTAGTACTAAAACCCTCGGAATATGCTCCAAAAACCTCTGCAATTGTTGAAGAAATTATCGAGGAATCTTTTGTGCCAGAACATGTTTGTGTTGTACAGGGAGACGCTCAGGTGTCATCAGAATTATTGAAACTTCGCTGGGATTATGTTTTCTTTACAGGGAGTACACATGTAGGTAAAATTGTTGCCCAAGCTGC
>PAOB01000009.1 GCA_002708445.1 Candidatus Arcticimaribacter sp. | reverse complement strand
CTAATAAAGTTTTAAAAAATAATGACTTCTTAAATCATTCATTTTTGACTAATGATGGTACACCCTTTGAAATTGAGAATAAAGAAATTATTGAAAAATTCAGTTCAATTACAGGAATCAAAGAAAGACGCTATGCAGCAAAGAGCGAAAATTCTTCTGATCTAGCGGCTAAAGCAGCAAAGAAAGCCATTTTGGATTCTAAAACTAACCAAGAAACCATTGACTATATAATTGTAGCTCATAATTTTGGTGACACTCCTTATGGTCTAAAGCAATCAAATCCATTACCAAGTGTAGCTTCAAAGGTAAAATCTTTACTAGAAATTAAAAATCCTAAATGCGTAGCTTATGACATTCTTTTTGGATGTCCAGGCTGGATTGAAGCTGTTGTCCAAGCAAAATCTTTCATTAAATCAGGCATGGCAAAAAAATGTTTAGTCATTGGAACAGAAACCCTTTCACGTGTGGTAGATGTTCGTGATCGTGATTCGATGATCTTTGCTGATGGAGCTGGAGCAACTGTTATTGAAGAATCCAACAAATCAGGGGGGATACTTTCGCATGAAACTGTTACTTACACCGATAATGGTGAAGTTGATATTTTATTTTTTGGGGAATCTTATGAACCTGATAATAAAAATCAATTCATCAAAATGAAAGGTAGAAAAGTTTACGAATTTGCTCTATCACACGTTCCAGAGGCTATGAAATCCTGTTTGGATCAATCGGGTGTTAAAATTCAAAATTTGAAGAAAATTTTTATTCATCAAGCTAATGAAAAAATGGATGAAGCCATTGTCAAACGTTTTTACAGGCTGTACAAAGAAAAAGCTCCGCCAAGTGTACTTCCAATGAATATTGAATTCAATGGAAACAGCTCTGTAGCAACAATTCCTACACTTTTAGATCAAGTACTTAATGGAGAAAAGAAAGGACATCTTTTAAATGAAGGCGATATTATATTGTTTGCAAGTGTAGGAGCTGGAATGAATATTAATGCAATTACCTATCAGGTTTAATCAAATTGACATTAATTAAACCTAAACTACTTTTAGGGGTTTTATTTTTAAGTTTTATGTATTTTTATATCAATGAAACTTTTGACCCACATTGGACAGTATACCCTAATGATCCACAAAACTTTTGGGAAATTCACTAAATGGAGTGTTCTTAAAAATTTAATTCTCCGAGAAATCGATGATTTAATTATCGGTTCCCTTGGAATTGTTGCTTTTATATCATTTTTCGTTGGAGGTGTTGTAGCAATACAAACTGCCATAAACACCGACAATCCTTTATTACCTGGATACCTGGTTGGTTTTGCCACAAGACAATCTATAATTCTGGAATTTGCCCCAACTTTTATTTCAATTATTATGGCTGGAAAGGCAGGTTCGTTTATCACCTCTAGCCTGGGAACCATGAGGGTTACAGAGCAAATAGATGCACTAGAGGTTATGGGTGTAAATGCTTACAATTATTTAATCTTCCCAAAAATAATAGCTCTAACTCTTTTTCCTTTTCTTATTACATTCTCAATGTTTCTTGGTATACTGGGAGGATATATTGCGTGTATTACTGGTGGATTTTCTTCTCATGCAGATTTTATTGAAGGACTTCAATTAGATTTTAAACCTTTTCATATAGTTTATGCATTCATAAAAACTTTTCTATTTGCAATGCTCCTGGCCACAATACCTGCTTACCACGGCTACTTCATGAAGGGTGGTGCATTAGAAGTTGGTAAAGCCAGCACTATATCATTTGTTTGGACCAGTGTAGCTATAATTATTGCAAATACAATTGTCACTAATCTTTTACTTACCTAGATGATTCAAGTCAAAAACTTATTCAAATCATTTGAAGATACGCAAGTTCTAAAAGGGATTAGCGCAACATTTGAAAAGGGTAAGACCAATTTAATTATAGGAAAAAGTGGGTCTGGAAAAACAGTATTCCTTAAATGTATCTTAGGTATTTTTGAGGCTGATCAAGGTGATATTATCTTTGAAAGAACTCCTCTAAGCAGTATGAACCTGGAGACCCGAGCCCTTTTGAGACAAGAAATTGGAATGGTTTTTCAAGGAAGTGCACTCTTTGACTCAATGACAGTAGAGGAAAATATTATGTTCCCAATGAAAATGTTTACAAATGCACCTCATGAAGAAATAAGAGATCGAGCAAATATCGTAATTGACCGGGTAAACCTCATCAATGCAAATGAAAAGCTTCCTTCTGAAATTTCTGGAGGAATGAAGAAAAGAGTAGCTATTGCCAGGGCTATTGTTATGAATCCTAAATATTTATTTTGTGATGAACCTAATTCTGGACTCGATCCAAAGACAGCTATTTTAATAGACAATCTTGTTCAAGAAATCACTCAAGAATATAAAATCACAACAGTAATCAATACCCACGATATGAATTCGGTTATGGAGATCGGAGAAAAAATTGTTTTTCTTGAAGACGGTTTAAAACAATGGGAAGGAAACAATCAAGAAATTTTCAAAACAGATAATGAAGCAATAACTAAATTTGTTTACTCTTCTGAAATGTTTAAGAAAATTAGAAAAATATATATTGAGGAATCTGAATGATCAATCAAATTGATTCCCATATTTGGACTTTATGTCATCTAATACCTGCTTGATATTCTGATGCTTTTTTTTGGGATAAATCATCAGAACATCATTATTGTCAACCACTACAAAATCTTCTAATCCATCCATTACAACTAGTTTTTTTTTGCTTGAAAAAATCATATTCCCTTTTGCATTTTCAAAATGTGGAATTACATTTATGGCTGCATTATTATTATTATCTTTCTCTAGCTGATCATGAAGAGCACTCCAGCTTCCCAGATCATTCCAATTGAAATTAGCTATAACTACTGACACATTATCTGACTGTTCCATTATTGCGTAATCTATAGAAATACTATCTACTTTTTGGAAACTATTATTCATGAATTCCTGCTCCATAGTGGTGTTAAGAACATTAATTCCCTGGCTAAAAACATCATACATTTTAGCTTGTTTNGCTTGAAATGCTTTGACAATGGTTTTTGCTCCAAAAACAAAAATACCTGAATTCCATAAAAAATTTCCNGAACTCAAAAACTTTTGAGCCAATGANATAGAAGGTTTTTCCGTAAACTCTAATACNTTAGATATGGGGTTACTAGAGTCTGAAACCTTGAGATAACCATAACCTGTATTGGGTTGAGTTGGATGAATTCCAAAAGTCATCATCTCTTCCTCTTTAGAAGAATGATTAAAAGCTTTAATTAAGTCCTTTGTAAAAACCTTAGGGTCACTAATCCAGTGATCACTGGGTGTTGCCAAAATTTGAGCCTTAGGATTCATTTTTTGAATTTTTAAAGACGCGAAAAGTAGACATGGTGCTGTATTTCGCATGTGCGGTTCGAGAACAATCTGACTTTCTTTAAAATTTGGTAATTGAACTTGAACTAAACTTTTATAATTAACATTTGTTAAGATAAGTATCTGATCCAAAGGAATTGATAGCAATAATCGATCTACTGTATGTTGAAGTAATGATTTTTCGCTACCCATGAAATCTTGAAATTGCTTGGGAAAGTTTTTTCTGCTCTTAGGCCAGAATCGAGAGCCAACTCCTCCCGCCATTACAACTGCAAAATTATTAGATTTCATGTTCGTTTAATTCATTAATCACTTTTACCTCAGCATGGGGACTAAAAATATATTTCTTTTGTGTTGAGATTTCGTAACACTCAAATCTCTTGACACGTCTCTTCCCTAATCTAAATTTCCTGCCGTCTGCTATTGAAAAAAAAGTGCCTTTTTCTAGTTCAAAGATATGAGTTTTATTGCTAATCGGATCAAATTCACTTAGTGCCATTACTAAATTAAAATCAGTATCACTACTTGCTTTAGGGTTTTTAAAGTGATAGGCAACTGCTTTTAATAAGTTTTCTGGAAAAATTTCTGGATGTATTAAGGGTAACATTGATCTCTGAAAGGTTATTTTCCATTCTTTCCCGTGCGGTTTGATGCGATATCCAAATTCTTGAAAAGCAATAAAATGGGCTAATTCGTGAATCAAGGTAATTAAAAAACGATATGGGTTTGAGCCTTCATTTATGGTTATTTGATGAATACCAAATTTAGTTTTACGGTAATCCCCATGTTTAGTTTTTCTTTTAGAAACAATTTTAATATCAATTTTCCAAAGAGATAAGTATTCTTCTACCTGAGTTTTTGCTTTCGAAGGAATGTATGAAAGGACTTCCATTATTTTATTATGATTACTATGGTGTTCCTGAAGAAACGGGTAAGACTTTTCCATTGTAAAACTGATGACCATTTAAAGCGAAATTCAGTAAATAATCTCCCATTTGATCTGCACTCAACGGAGCTTGATATCCCGGAAAAGCTTCCTCCAGCATTTCTGTTTGAACTGCTCCAAAAGCAAGTGCATTAAAAGAAGGACCTTTATCTTTATATTCTTCTGCTAATAATTCGGTAAGAATGATGACGGCTCCTTTACTACTGCTGTAAGCTGCTAATCCTGGAAATTTTGAGCTTCCTTGAATCCCCCCCATACTACTAATATTAACCACATGCCCTTTGGTATCAATCTGTGGTAAAAGTTGTCGAGTGAGTTCTGCTAATCCAAAAACATTTACTTTATAAACGGATTCAAAAACCTCAACTGCGGAATTTTTAAAAGGAATGTTTTCAAGTTTTCCTGCATTATTAATCAAAACATCAAAACTTATATTTTTGACAGATAATTGATTACAAAAAGAGGTTATCGCGTTCTGATCGGCAAGATCTACCGAGAACGCATGTATGTTTTCAATCCCTTTTAAATCTTCAATGTTTCTAGAAATTGCATACACTTGAATTCCACGTGAAGCTGCAAGTACAGCAGTTGCCCTACCAATCCCTCTTCCAGCTCCTGTTATGATGATGTTTTTTTTCAAGATTTTTTATATTATGCTTTTTAATAATGTTAAATATAAAAAAACCCGCTTAATCGCGGGTTTAAAATAATTTGATTTTGTGTTACAACAACATCGTAATTGGATTCTCAATGTACTGTTGTAAAGTTTGCAAGAATTTGGAACCTGTTGCTCCATCAACTGATCTATGATCACAAGCTAAAGTAAGTTTCATTGTATTACCAATAACGATCTGACCTTCTTTCACTACAGGCTTTTGAATTATGGCTCCTACAGATAGAATGGATGAGTTTGGTTGGTTAATTATTGATGTAAATTCTTGAATCCCAAACATCCCTAAATTGGAAATCGTAAACGTACTTCCTTCCATTTCGGCAGGAGTTAATTTCTTATCTCTAGCTCGAATAGCATAATCTTTTACTTGAGCACCTATTTGAGGTAAGGATTGTTCGTCAGCGAACTTGACAACTGGTACAACCAATCCATCTTCGACTGCTACTGCAACACCCATATGAACGTGATTGTGTTTTACAATTTTATCGTCATACCATCTTGAGTTTACTTGTGGGTGCTGCTTTAATGCCAAGGCGGTCGCCTTCACTACAATATCATTAAAAGATATCTTGGTGTCTGGAATTGAATTGAATTGATTCCTAAAAGCAATAGCATTATCCATACCAAATTCCACTCCCAAATAATAGTGTGGGGCAGTAAATTTTGAAGCCGCTAAACGTTTGGCAATGGTTTTACGCATTTGACTGTTAGCCATCTCTTCAACAGATTCTAAACCAGAGGGAACAAAAGGTTTTACACCTCCACCTTGAGAAGATTGATGATTTTCAATATCACGTTTTATTATCCTTCCTCCGTCACCCGATCCGGCAACATTAGCTAGGTTAATCCCTTTTTCTATTGCTATTTTTTTTGCTAAAGGAGAAGCGATTATTCTTCCATTATTAGCGACAGCAGCCTCAGGTGTTGCGGTTGCTTGTACCGTTTTTTCTACCTTGGTTTCGGGGGCAACAACTTGTTCTTTTTTGATTGGAGCAGCTTCGTTTTTTGCACTTGGGGTAGCTTTTGAGGATGCTGCTGCTATTGCTGCATCCAAATCAGCATCTTTATCTCCAATAATCGCCAAAACACTATCAACTGCTGCAGATTCTCCTTCTTGGATTCCAATGTACAGGAGTGTTCCATTGTAAAAAGATTCAAACTCCATAGTTGCCTTATCGGTTTCTATTTCCGCAAGAATATCGCCTTCAGAAACGGTGTCACCAACCTTCTTTAGCCAACTAGCAACTGTACCTTCTTCCATTGTATCACTCAATCGAGGCATGGTGATTATTTCTACATTATCAGGCATGGCTGCTGTTTTTGAAGTTTCGGTTTTGGCTGTTTCTACTTGTTCTTCTTTTTCTTGAGTTGAACCTTTTAAATGAGAGGAGATGTCTTCCCCTTTTTCTCCGATGATTGCCAACAAAGTATCGACAGGAGCAGTGCCTCCCTCTTGAATTCCGATATGTAATAATTCGCCAGAATAGAATGCTTCGAATTCCATAGTGGCTTTGTCTGTTTCAATTTCCGCAAGAATATCCCCTTCATTTACGGTATCTCCTACTTTTTTAAACCAAGTTGCGACAGTTCCTTCTTCCATAGTGTCGCTCAATCGAGGCATGTTTATAATTTCTGCCATATCTAACTTAATTTGTGTTTTAAAAATGGATAATCTTCTTGCTCATAAACTGCATCGTACATTAATGATTTCTCGGGATATGGTGACTCCTCAGCAAATTTCTCGCACTCTAATACGCGTTCTTTAACATCTTTATCGATTGCATCTAAATCAGACTGAGAGGCATATTTTTTTTTGAGTATGATGTCTTTAATTTGAGTAATTGGATCTATTTTTTTGTAATCTTCAACCTCTTCCTTTGTACGATATTTTTGTGCATCCGACATGGAATGGCCACGATATCTGTAGGTTTTCATTTCTAAAAATGAAGGGCCTTTTCCGTCCCTAGCGAACTTAATCGCTTCATCCATCGCTTTTGCAACTGCCACTGGATCCATTCCATCAACTGGGCCACAGGGTATTTCATATCCAAGTCCTAATTTCCAAATATCTTCGTGGCTAGCAGTTCTAGAAACTGAGGTTCCCATTGCATATCCATTATTTTCAACAACAAACACTACCGGAAGTTTCCAAAGAGTTGCTAGGTTTAGAGTTTCATGAAGCGATCCTTGACGCACAGCCCCATCTCCCATGTAACATAGGGTTACTCCTCCAGTATTGTTGTATTTATCACCAAAAGCCATTCCGGCACCTAATGGAATTTGACCTCCTACAATTCCATGTCCTCCGTGAAACTTGAACTCTTTTGAAAAAATATGCATAGAACCACCAAGACCTCCAGATGTCCCTGTAGATTTTCCATACAATTCAGCCATTACTCGTTTAGGATCTACTCCCATACCTATGGGTTGAACATGGTTCCTGTAAGCAGTAATCATACGGTCTTTCCCTAACTGCATTGCATGGAGAGAACCCGCTAAAATTGCTTCTTGACCGTTGTATAAATGTAGAAAACCTCTAACTTTTTGTTGAATGTAAACTGCAGCTAATTTATCTTCAAACTTTCTCCAAAAAAGCATGTTCGAATACCAATCAATGTAAGTCTGTTTCGTTATTTTCTTCATCAGTTGTGGCTTTTAAAATATCTTAACGTGGGCGTAAAATTACAATATTTAATTGATTTTTTTAAAGAGAAAAATGCGCTTATTGTTCTAAATTGTTAATAAAATCTCAATAAACAAATAAAAACCATGGGATTATCAAAAAAGTAATAGACCCTTTAGTTTTCTACATTTGCTAATTGTGGATCATCCATATTAAAAGTTATTGAAAAACGAAGGGTGTTTTCTAATGGACTCCTAACTCTTGAAGTTGAAAAAAGGTAGGAAATATCAATATCAGCAAAATTCAATGAAAAACCTGTACCTAAAGTAAAATATCGTCGAGATCCTTTCTCTAGACTTTCATTGAAATATCCTGCCCTTAAAGCAAATGCATCCTGAAAATTGTATTCAGATCCAATACCCCAAGTTACTTCTTTTAATTCTTCCGTGTATCCACCTGGGGCATCACTGAACGACTCAAATATACCTGACAAAAAACTAATGTCTGGTTGCTCATATCGGTCAATTTTACCTGTATTTTCATTTAAGACAGGAACTGGAGATGGAACCAATAACTTATTGAATTCTAGATTGAATGAAATTTTATTATCTGAATCTAGATGCAGATTTAATCCCGATCCTACTTTAAGATTTGTGGGAATAAAGTTTTTTTGTCCTCCTTCATCATACTTCAATCTTGGACCAATATTTGAAATGTTAAACCCTATTCTTAATCGCGCTTTCTTTTTCGCAAAATCAAACAAATCACTTTTGTAAAACCCGGCTATGTCTACACCCAAAGTATTTGCAGAAGTAGCATCCAAGTCCGAAGAAATCTTTAAGTCTGAACGAATAAATCGAGTGGCAACAGCCATGGAATATTTGGTATTCAATAGAAGAGAATAGGAAAAATCTAAAGTAAGCTCGTTTGGGCGTTCTATTCCTTGTTCAATAATTGTTCCTGCTACCAAATCATTTAGAACAATATCACCTAAACTAAAATATTTAAAACTCATTGCCCATGCGCTTCTCTCCGTATTTTTGTTAAAATAGGTAATGTTGCCCAAGAAAATATCATTTACCAATTTACTTAAATATGGAGTGTAGCTGATACCAAATCCTGATTTCTGTTCAGAAAAAACATATTTAGAGGGGTTCCATTGTTGCGAATAGGCATCTGCGGATGTTGCTACTCCTTGTTCTCCCATTGCTGCTGCTCTTGCATCAGGTGTAATAAGCAAAAAAGGCACACCCGTTACTATGATTTTTTCTTGTGCTGATAAATTACCAAAAAAAGGTAAAAAAAGTACTATAATAAATACGCCAATATTATTTTTTATGTTGCACATGATATTTATATAACGCACTAAATCTAAAAATCTTATGTGCTTGTTTCTTGAAAATTTAAACAAGGAATAGGGTGTGGATAATAATCTAAAAAAATGTACGTTAATACATTAGAATCTAATTCTATGTTCCTGTGAAATGGAGTTAAATTACAGATTTTGTATATTGCAACGTATAAGTAAAAACATTACTTTTATAATATTATGAGAATTAAATTACTAATCAAAAATATCATCCTTTTAGCTTTCACAGCTTTGATTCTCACTTCGTGTGGCAAGAATAACCAATCCAGAGCAACAGGTTGGGACATCAATTCCAAAAAAGGTGGTTTTCAGTATAATGTAGAATTTGAAGATCAAGAAACTGGTCCTGGACTGGTTTTTGTTGAAGGAGGTACTTTTACCAAAGGACAGGTACAAGACGACGTTATGCACGATTGGAATAACACTCCGAACAAACAACACGTCATGTCTTTTTACATTGACGAAACAGAAGTTACTAATTTAATGTATTTGGAATATTTAGATTGGATTACACTTGTTTTTCCTCAAGATCAAAGACAATTTAAACAATTGTACAATGGTGCTCTCCCCGATACGTTGGTTTGGAGAAATCAGTTGGGGTATGTTGAAGAATTAACTTCAAATTATCTTCGTCATCCAGCTTATGCTGAATATCCAGTAGTTGGGGTCAACTGGCTTCAAGCTGTGCAATTTGCAGAATGGAGAACAGACCGGGTTAATGAATACATCTTAGAACGTGAGGCTTACATCCAAGATGATGTTCGTTATTCAGAAGTTGATGCCAACAGCACATTCAGTACTGGAGCATATTTGAAAAGACCTGAAACTACTTATGGAGGAAAAATAGATAGTTTAGTTGGAAAAAATGGTCGTATTCAAAAAGACACAACTGAAGTTAATGTTTATGCTGGAGTAGATAAAGGAATCCTCTTGCCTTCATACAGGCTTCCTACCGAAACCGAATGGGAATATGCTGCATTAGCATTGGTTGGAGATCGAGAATACAATACATACAGAGGAAAGAAAAAATATCCTTGGTCAGGAGAATACACTCGTTCAGAAGAAAGAAGGTCTGAAGGAGATCAATTAGCAAACTTTAAACTTGGAAAAGGAGACTACGGTGGAATTGCGGGCTGGTCAGATGATGGAGCAGATATTACAATACAAGTGAAGGCATATCCTCCCAATGACTTTGGAATCTATGATATGGCAGGAAACGTTGCCGAATGGGTTTCAGATGTGTATCGACCGATAGTTGATGATGAAGCAAATGACTTTAACTACTACAGGGGTAATGTTTACCTAAAGGACGTTATCGACGAAGACGGAAGAGCGCAGGTTATTTCTCCAGATCAATTGGTGTACGATACCCTGCCCAATGGTAAAGTGCTTCTGAAAAGACTTCCAGGCCAACTAGAAAAAATCAGTGTAGACGAAGAGGAAACTTTTCTAAGACAAAACTTCACTGAGAGTGATAACAGAAACTTTAGAGATG
This sequence comes from Candidatus Arcticimaribacter sp., assembly GCA_002708445.1. Classification (GTDB taxonomy): domain Bacteria; phylum Bacteroidota; class Bacteroidia; order Flavobacteriales; family Flavobacteriaceae; genus Arcticimaribacter. Next base: position 86,455 of record PAOB01000009.1, on the reverse strand, counting down.
GTGATATTGAATCCACAAGGTTGTTTGCCCGATTTGGTGGAGATGACGATGAAGAAGATTCTGATGCACGTCCAGAATCCAGTGCAATGTACGACGCACCCACACATCCTAAAATTAGAATGGATGAGGAAGGTGATTTGGTACGTACAAAAGATAAGTCTTCAAAAAGAACTTCATTAATTACTGACGAAGTTCGCGTCTACAAAGGAGGTTCATGGAAAGATAGAGCTTACTGGCTTGATCCTGCTCAAAGAAGATATTTACCACAATACATTGCAACAGATTATATCGGCTTTCGATGTGCAATGTCCCGATTGGGTTCAAAAAGTAAAGTCAAGAAAACAGCTCGACACAAACGAAAAGGTTAATTCATTTAAAAGGCATTTTACAAATGCCTTTTTTTATTTATGCAAATAGAAAAACTTTATGCTTATTTCCTTCGCTCCACTGGTGTAGCTACAGATACCCGAAAAATCAAAAAAGGGTGTATTTTCTTTTGCCTAAAAGGAGAGAATTTTAATGGCAATACATTTGCGGAGGAGGCTATTACAAAAGGTGCTATGTTTGTAGTAGTTGATGAACCAATTCATCTAAAAAATAACCATTCCTATTTATTGGTTCAAGACAGTCTAGAAAGTTTACAAAAATTGGCTCATTATCATCGAATACAGTTTTCTATTCCTGTTATTGGACTCACAGGATCGAATGGGAAAACAACAACCAAAGAACTTATCAACAGTATTTTATCTCAACAATACGAAACCACTGCTACGGCTGGCAATTTAAATAATCATATTGGTGTCCCCCTGACCCTATTAAACATCACTTCTAAGACGGAAGTTGCACTGATTGAAATGGGAGCCAATCATATTGAAGAAATTGCTTTTTTGTGTGAATTAGCTCGACCTACATTGGGCTACATCACTAACTTTGGAAAAGCTCATTTAGAAGGATTTGGAAGTGTTGAAGGCGTTGTCAAAGGAAAATCAGAACTTTACCACTTTCTTAAGGAAAATAATGGCATTTCAATAATTAACCAACAAGACCAGAAACAATCAAATCTTACAATAGAACAAAAGATCTTTTCTTTTGGACAGTCCAGTAAAGTTGATCTACAAATTAAAAATAAATCCATGGGGCTTCATAAAAACATAAGTATTGAAGTTGATGGAATGGAAATAAACAGCGGGTTGAAAGGGGATTTTAATTTTACCAATATTGCCGCTGCTACTGCCTTTGGTTTTTATTTTAAAGTTAATTTAGAAAAAATCAAAAAGGGGATCGAAAAGTATGTCCCTAGCAACAATCGTTCACAATGGTGTGAAACAGATTCCAACACTTTGGTTCTTGATGCGTACAATGCAAACCCCAGCAGTATGAGAGCTGCTCTTGAATCATTCTTAGAAACTGAAAAAGAAGATCGACTATTAATTTTAGGAGATATGCTTGAATTAGGAGATTTTTCAGAACAAGAACATCAAAAAATAGTTGATTTTATTGAATCCAAAGTAACTGATCAAATTCTTCTAGTGGGGCCTGAATTCAAAAAAACAAAATCTATAGCTCTAAATCTCAAAAAGTTTTTGAACCCTAATGAAGTAATCCCTTATCTCCAGAAAACCAACTTCCAAAACAAAATCATTTTCATCAAAGGGTCTCGAGGAATCGCTTTAGAAGTTCTCAAAAATTATTTGTAATCTATTCTAAATCAATTGATTTTATTTCCTTGAATCGGGAAGAATCTAAATCTTCAATTTGAGTTCTTAGAAAAGGCCAAACTTCTTTGAAATACGCATTTGTTTTTTCAAGTGCAGTTTCTAGTTCATCCTTTGCATGTTGAAGAAGTTTTTCCTCGGTTGCAGTAATTCCTAGTTTACGACTTCTAATGTATCGGGATGCGGTCCCAATTCTAGTCATTACGTTGCTCTCTGGACTACGAATAATTCCTTGGCGTTTATCCTCTTTTCCAATGTAAAGTGATATTAGAGAATCCAATGCTTTGGCTTGAGCTTTCATTTCTTTGGTCAGCTCCTTTACAGATTCTGTTTTATTGTCTTTAAAAAGCTTTTGGTAATCCATAAGGATTTGTTTATTCTCCGTAAGCTGTTTTACAGATTCAGTTGCTTTTGCCATAAAACCTTCTAGCTTTTTTGATGCACCATAAACGGATTCTGTATTTTCAGGATAATCTTGAATTCTCGGATCTGATTTTACAACAATTTGTTGTTCGTTTTGATCTGCTCCATATTCCAATACTATACGGTAAGTACCTGGTTTAACAGAAACGCCTGAGGGCTCTGTTTTTGATTTTCTGGGCTCTCTTCTTGGTCTTGGAACTCCCTTCTCATTTAAATACCAATACCAACGATAAAAACCTTTTTTCTTAGGAAATTTTTTCTTTAATGTTCTAATCAAGCGCTCTCCGTCATAAATTGTAAGTGTAAGGGAATCCTTTGATGCTTTCTCCTCAACCTCCTCCTCTTCTTCTTTATCATTTTCTTTGTTTGAATCTTCTTCAGAGGGTGGATTCACGTAATAGGTTATCATTGCTCCGTATTTTCGGTTTGTTCCATGATACATTGCATCTGCTCCAAAACGACTCCCCGTTGGTTGTTGGTATGCGGCCAAATAAGCCGTGGGTGGTTCAAAAAGATAAACCTCTTTAGAAACTAAATCTGGTTTTGAAGCCAAAGCCCTTAGTGATCTAATATCATCAAGTACCCAAGCTGCTCTTCCAAAGGTTCCGATAATCAAATCTTGTTCTCGAGGTTGAATTACCAAATCCTTTACAGATACTGTTGGAAATACTTCTGGGTCAAACTTGTTCCATTTTTTTCCTGCATTTAAAGAAAGATAAAGCCCATCATCGGTTCCTAAAAACATTAGATTTGGGTTAACGGGATCCTCAATAATACTCAATGTATAACTCTTGGCATCTGATTGATCTACAATTCGCTCCCAAGTTTTACCGTAATTAACTGTTCTGTATGCGTAGGGTTCAAAATTAAATCTTCTGTAGTCATTAGCAACCAGTAGTGCTTCGCCTTTGTTGTTTTGAGATGCTTTTATTTGGGTTATCCAGCTTCCTTTTGGAAGACCTTTAATGTTTTTTGTTACTTCATTCCAAGATTCTCCGCCATTTTGAGTGAAATGTACACGTCCATCATCTGATGCTACCCACAACATATTTCTTTCTACATCAGAGGGTTCGATAACCAAAAGAGTACAATAATTTTCCGCACCTGTTGCATCTAATGTTAGTCCTCCACTTTCACTTTGTTTTTGTTTTTCGGGATCATTGGTTGTCAAATCGGGTGAAATCACTGACCATGTCAATCCTTTATCATTACTTTTATGTACAAACTGACTTCCAAAATAAACTGTGCTATTGTCAAAAGGATCTTGACCAATTGCTGCATTCCAATTGAATCTGAGTTTTGTGTCTGGATCTGGGTGGGTTGGACGCACAATGTAATTATTTCCTGTTTTCCAATCATAACGCGAAACATAACCTTGTTGGCTCATTGCATAGCCGTATCTAGAATCGTCTCGATCTGGGAGAACATCAAAACCGTCTCCAAATGCAATTTCTTGCCAATATGAATTTCTGATTCCTTGTACTTTCCAGACATAAGCAGGTCCCCTCCAAGAGCCATTATCCTGCATTCCTCCGTAAACATTGTATGGGTATTCATTATCTACACTAATATGATAAAATTGTGCTACTGGAATATTTCCGATAAAGCGCCATGTTTTTCCTCCATCCTTTGTAATATTTAGCCCACCATCATTTCCATCGATCATAAAAGACCCATCATTGGGGTGAATCCACCAAGCGTGATGATCGGGATGAACACCATTGTCAACCCCATAAGCTGGCATCAATTGACTGAAATTCTTTCCACCATCTTGTGAAACATTAACATAGGTAAATACAGAAAATACTCGGTTTTCATTTTGAGGATCTACAGCTATGTCCGAGTAATAAAAAGGTCTATTCCCAATATCACTCTTGTTGTTTACCATTTTCCACTTGAAGCCACCATCCTCGGATTTATAAAGTGCATTTTTCTTTGCTTCAACAAGAGCATAAATAAGATTTGTTTTATTGGCTGCAATCGCCAGTCCTATTCTCCCCAGATCTCCTTCAGGAAGGCCATCCTCCTTTGTTTTTTTAGACCAATTCTCACCTCCGTCAAAACTCACATAAAGACCGCTTCCTTTCCCTCCAGATTTGAAAAACCAAGGATCTCTTTTGTGTTCCCACATTGCAGCTATTAATTTGTTTGGATTTTTGGGATCCATAACCAAATCAGATGCTCCAGTTTTATCATTTACATACAAGATTTTTTTCCATGACTTACCTCCATTCACAGTTTTGTAAATTCCGCGTTCTGGATGCTCACCCCAAGGAGATCCGATTGCAGCAACATAAACAGTATTTGGGTTTAAGGGATCAATAATTACTCTGTGAATATTACGAGTATTTTCTAATCCCATTGATTTCCATGTTTTACCCCCGTTGATCGATTTAAAAATCCCATAACCTCCATTGAGACTATTCCTAGGATTTCCCTCTCCTGTTCCAACCCATATGACGTCTGGATTTGATTGTTGAATAGCAACAGAACCTATCGAAGCGGTCACTTGATCATTAAAAATAGGACTCCATGTTACCCCTCCACTAGAAGATTTCCATAAACCACCTGAAGCAGTACCAACGAACATGATGTTTGGATTTGAAATTACCACATCTATTGATGTAATTCGCCCACTCATTCCCCCAGGTCCAATGTTTCGGGGCGCAGCCTCTTTAAGCCAAGATGTAGAAAAATCTTGGGCATTTAAAAGCAATGTTAAGGACAAAAACAGAAAGGAAAAGGTAGTTTTCATTGATGATTATTTTAATGTTTTTTACTTGCTTTCAAAGGTATGAAAAATGGTGCAGATAAAACCTTGAAGAATGTTAAAGAGTTGAAATGTAAAGGTTTCCAAATTTTAATTAGCATACCTTATCGATTATGGCATTGGATTCAAATCTTTAATGTATTGCTATTTGGTTCAGTTGGGATAGAAAAGTACTGCATGAGGGCAGTTTCAAAAAAAAATAATAAAGCAGGTACTTTTTATTTCAAAAATACAATAAATACACAAGTAGTTAATTCAGTTTGTGAAATAAAAATTTCAATTAAGATCCCCGTTTTTAGATCATATTTTCTTGAGGGCAATAAGTAATATTATTTTTAAGTAGGCTCAAGAAATTCTCTTTTGGGATGTTCGACAACTCAAAAGTTGCGACTAAATAAAATTCCGCCAGGGAATTCTGAGAAATTTTTGAGTTTACAAACAAAGTGATAAATTAGAAACAGGGATTTCTAACTTAAAGAAAACAGTGTTATTGAAGGTTAGGTTTTATGAGCGATAAAACTATGAACGGCAATAACTATGCTGTTATGACAATGATTTCAGCCTTGGCATGAATTTTGTCTAATTTTTCAGCATATTCCATCGGTGTCAAACCGTCGTCTGCAGGAATATTGAGATTTGCTCCATATCTAACTAACAAATTAATCATTTCAGCTTTGTCACTAATAACTGCATAAATCAATAAGGTTTTTCCATTGAATGTTTGATTTGCAGAAATTATTCTATTTTTCAAAGCATTTTCAACCAATTCAAAATCCTCAGATTCAATGGCTTCAATAAACTGTTGGATACTTACTTTATTTGATTTTTCAGAGATATTGTTTGTAGTTAAAATTGTTGAAAGAGCTAAAAATAAAATTGTTTTCATTGTGTTGGGATTTAAGATTAAATATTATTTCACAATAAAAGTACGATCAAGTAAAATTTCGCACAACCCAAAAACTGCTTTAAAAGAAAGAATTATCAATGTGATAATTTCAAATAAAAAAAATTACTCTTTAACAAATATTGGGGTTGTAAACATAAAAAACAACAGTTTTTATGATGATGCTAAAGTTTACTTAACATTTCCTTAGGTTCAGCTGAAGTGTCACAATTCTTCTTAACAAAAAACCATCATTTTTTTGGGCCTCTTAAGTGAATGACCAATCCATTTAGGAAATTTCTTAGGATTTGATCGCCGCATTCCATGTACTTTGGGTGGTTTTCATTTCTAAAAAATGCACCCAACTCTCCTTTAGAAACTTTGAAGTCCACCAATTTACATATTTCTATGATATCAACGTCTGTTAGTTTGTGAGCTACACGAAGTTTTTTGAAGATGTCGTTGTTTGTCAATGCCATATTCAAAGATACTTTTTTTAAAAGCTTAACCCAATAAAAACAGAAGTTTTCCCTCTAAGGTATTAGAGCTAAAATAACAAAGCTTGAATCGACAATTAAGCACTTAAAATCAGTAGTTTGAAAATGTTTTAGATTCAAAAAAATAAGTACATTTATTGAAAATTTACATACCACAATTATGATAATAGGTGTACCTAAAGAAATAAAAAATAATGAAAATAGAGTTGGTCTTACTCCAGCTAGTGTTTCAGAATTGGTGAAAGATCGCAATACAGTTTATGTTGAAGCCTCAGCAGGTCTGGGCAGTGGTTTCGCAGACCAAGAATACATCAATGTGGGGGCTCAAATATTAACTGATGCTGCGTCTATTTATGGGGAAAGCGAAATGATCGTAAAAGTCAAAGAACCTTTGTCTAGTGAATATGATTTGATTCGTGAAGGTCAAATTCTTTTTACTTATTTTCACTTTGCCTCTTCCGAAGAATTAACACTTGGTATGCAGGCGCGTAAAGCAATTTGTATTTCCTATGAAACGGTAGAAGACCACTTAAAAAGACTTCCATTGTTGATTCCGATGTCCGAAGTCGCTGGTCGTATGTCTGTTCAGCAAGGTGCTAAATATCTTGAAAAACCTCAACATGGAAAAGGTATTTTATTAGGAGGGGTACCTGGAGTTCCTCCTGCAAAGGTTGTTATCCTTGGAGGGGGTGTAGTTGGAACAGAAGCTGCTAAAATGGCTGCTGGACTTGGAGCAGAAGTCACAATTTTGGACATCAGTATGGATCGACTCCGTTACTTGTCTGAAATTCTTCCCCCAAATGTAACTCCAATTTTTTCATCCGAGGATACCATCCGGAGGCTTATCAAAACAGCTGACTTAATTATTGGAGCAATCTTGGTTCCTGGAGCTAAAGCTCCAAAATTAATTACCAAAGAAATGCTTCGTGAGATGACTAAAGGAACTGTTCTTGTTGACGTGGCTGTTGATCAAGGAGGATGTTTTGAAACCTGTGTTCCAACTACTCATGAAAACCCAACTTTTATTGAAGAGGGTATTTTACACTATTGTGTGGCCAATATTCCTGGAGCTGTACCCATCACTTCCACACAAGCTTTAAATAATGTAACTCTTCCATACGCCAAAGTTATTGCTGCTAAAGGATGGAAAAAAGCATGTAAAGCAAATATGGGGCTTGCAAAAGGACTTAACATTATTAATGGTCAAATTGTGTATGAGCCCATAGCAAATGCGTTCAACCTACCCCACCATACTCTAGAAAATGTTTTAGTTTAATCTTATTACCCTATGATTGATAAAACCGTGTCTAATGTATCAGAGGCTCTAAAAGGAGTTAAGAGTAACATGACTCTACTACTGGGTGGCTTTGGCTTATGTGGAATCCCAGAAAATGCTATTGCCGAATTGGTTCGCCTAAAAATAACAAACCTCAGCTGTATTTCAAACAATGCTGGAGTTGATGATTTTGGTTTGGGTTTATTGCTTCAGCAAAAACAAATCAAAAAAATGACCGCCTCTTATGTTGGAGAAAATGAAGAATTTGAGCGACAAATGCTGAGTGGAGAATTAGAAGTGGAACTCATTCCCCAAGGTACCTTAGCAGAACGTGCTAGGGCTGGCCAAGCAGGAATTCCTGCTTTTTTCACTCCCGCAGGCTTTGGGACAGAAATTGCCGAGGGAAAAGAGGTTCGAGAGTTTAATGGAAAAATGCACGTATTGGAAAACGCTTTTAAAGCTGATTTTGGTTTTATTAAAGCATGGAAAGGGGATGAAGCTGGAAATTTAATTTTTAAGGGTAGTGCTCGAAATTTTAACCCCGTAATGTGCGGGGCTGCAAAAATTACTGTTGCTGAAGTAGAAGAATTGGTTCCAGCAGGTACCCTAGACCCAAACGAAATCCATGTTTCGGGAATTTTTGTGCAAAGAATTTTTGAAGGAATTAATTATGAAAAAAGAATAGAACAACGCACAGTTCGATCCAAAACATAAATTATGGCCTTAGATAAAAACGGTATTGCACAGCGGATAGCTCAGGAATTGAAAAATGGATACTATGTCAATTTGGGGATTGGAATCCCAACCCTAGTAGCCAATTACATTCCAAAAGAGATCAATGTTGAATTCCAAAGTGAAAATGGGGTTTTAGGAATGGGTCCTTTTCCTTTTGAAGGGGAAGAGGATGCCGATCTAATCAATGCAGGGAAACAGACAATAACAACGTTAAAAGGAGCATCATTTTTTGATTCTGCTACCAGTTTTGCGATGATTCGTGGCAAGCACGTTGACCTTACTATTCTCGGAGCAATGGAAGTTTCTCAAACTGGGGATATCGCCAATTGGAAAATTCCAGGTAAAATGGTCAAAGGAATGGGAGGAGCAATGGATTTGGTTGCCTCAGCTGAAAATATCATTGTAGCCATGATGCATACCAATAGAGCTGGAATCTCTAAATTGTTGAAAAAGTGTACCCTCCCATTGACTGGAGTGAACTGTGTTAAAAAAATTGTTACCGAACTGGCTGTTCTAGATATTGGACCAAACGGATTTATTTTGCGTGAAACTGCCCCTGGAGTTAGTGTTGAGCAAGTAATCCAAGCAACGGAGGGAGACCTTATCCATGGAGATGAGGTTCATGAAATGTCTTTTTAAAAATAAATAATGAATCAAAATTTAGTTAAGAGTTTAATCAATATTGTTGGTCCCAATAACATTCTTCATTCTGGCGCAGAAAAAAATCGTTTTACTCACATTTGGAAAACAGACATTCCTTTAGAGGCTTTAGCTGTTGTTTACCCAAAAACTACTGAGGAAGTTTCGAAAATATTGAAGCTTTGTCATAGTAGCAAACAAGAGGTAGTAATTCATGGAGGAGTTACCAATCTTGTAGGAGGAACCGAAACACAAAAGCATCAGTTGGTATTGGCCTTAGATAAAATGAATGCAATTGAAGAAGTCGATTCTCAAAGTAGAACAATAACTACACAAGCTGGTGCAATATTGGAAAATCTTATAGATGCTGCCAAAACAGAAAACCTTTTGTTACCCATGAGTTTTGGGGCAAAGGGTTCAGCTCAAATTGGAGGTGTTGTGTCTACCAATGCTGGTGGGCTTAGGGTTTTTAGGTACGGAATGACCCGACAAATGGTTCTCGGTGTTGAAGCAGTTCTTCCTAATGGAACTATTATCTCCTCTCTAAAAAAAATAATAAAAGACAATTCGGGTTATGACCTAAAACAACTATTCATTGGATCAGAAGGAACCCTCGGAGTTGTAACTAAAGTTATTTTAAGACTTTCCGAAGCTCCGACAAGCCGTTCTTCTGCTGTTGTTGGAATTAAAAATTATGAAAATGTTGTTAAACTACTTAAATTCTTAGAGCAAAACCTAGCAGGAACACTAAGTGGTTTCGAATTGATGTGGAAAAGAACCTACAAAGCAATGACAACTCAACCCTCTCATCTTACACCCCCTCTAGCACAAGAACACAACTACTATGTATTTGTTGAGAGTTTAGGAAGTCAAGCAGAACAAGATTATGTCCGCCTCGAGGACCTTATTGGACAAGCACTTGAAAAGGAATTGATAGAAGATGGTGTTATGGCTCAATCTGAACGGGAATTGAGCTCAATTTGGCAAATTAGGGAGGATGTTTCTGTTTTGGCAGCTCAGGCTAATCATGATCAACATTTTGACATCAGCATCCCTATCCCACTGATTGGAGAACTCGTAGACCATATGATTGTTGAACTCGAAAAACTTCCTTTTATTGAACGTGTTTTCCCTTTTGGGCATGTCGCAGATGGAAATATTCATTTCATAATTGGAAAAAAAGATAACAGTGCAGAAATAATAGACGCCATCAATTCAATTATTTACAAACCTCTTAAAGAAATTGGCGGCTCTGTCTCAGCAGAACACGGAATTGGTTTACACAAAAAAGAGTACTTATTTACAAGCAGGTCGAAAGAAGAAATAGAAATGATGAGAACTCTTAAAAAAACGTTTGACCCCCTGAATATTCTTAATCCCAAACGGATTATTTAAAGAAGTCTCTTTTACTATTTGTTATTAAATTTAATGGTCATGTTTCTAATATCTGTTTGGAATGGATATTCAATTACACCAGATGAGTTTTTTGAATTTGCCGAAATCACATAACTCAAATTAAAGTTTGCTAGGGAGGGCAAAGATAATTTTACTCTTCTAAACGTACCCTCTGTCATCCTCGAGGTTGTCCAAATAGGAATATTATTGTAATTTAAAGTTAAACGTCTCTGACCAGGATAGGTTGTTGGGGAAGTGAATTTGGTTGGAGTGGGTGTAGAATTTGCTTCAACGTATTGCGTTGGACTTACTATGTTGGACAAAGTAAATGTTGTTGTTTGTGTTGTCCCAGAAACGGTAATTGATGAAGAGCTTACCTGATAAGTTGTAGCTAAATACAACTCAGGTATACGATCAAGCTTGTATTCAAATTCCAAATCCAGTTTATTTGAGGGAAAACCCGTAAATGACTTTACGCATTTCGCTTCATTTTCGATTGTATGCGGTACGTAAATCCATGATGATCCATTCGCATCTACAAAGGGTACAAAATCTGTGACAGCGGTTGTTCCCGTGACTGACCAACTGTCAGCACCAAAAGACCAGTCGTCTTTGTAATACAATCTAACATAATTTTCCAAAAATCTGTAATCGTTGTCATCTAAGTTCGAAACCCTGAGACCAACATCATAAGTTCCAAAATTTGAATAAGTTACGTCTTGTTGGACCAAAGTGGAAGAAGAAGGATTTCCCCCAGGAAATTGCCATAAAACAGAATCAACATTAGGTGCTGTTGCAATGTAACTTACTGATAATGATGGGGATCCAGTGTTACTTGTAGAAGCGACTGACCGACCCGAAGCAATGAAGGATGCGTTTATCTTTCCTTCATTTTCCCAACCTGCAAATTGATCTGATTTTTTTGGAGTTTCAAATACAGGCGCAGAACAGCTTTCAGTAAACTGAAGTAAACACAAAAAAACGTAAATGATTCCTTTTACTCTCTTTGATTGCATACTGTAAAAATAAAATAATTATTAACTATAATTATTAATAATGTAGAAATAAAATTTTTAGCTAATCTTTTGTATTTTAGAACTTAATAATCATAACCTTTTTCTATGAAAAGCTTCTTCAATAAATACAGACCTATTTTTATCCTCGCTTTCCTTTTTGGTTTTATAAGTATCATTGATAGCTTTGTATTGAACGGGTCTTTCAAAGGAATAGAAAAATACAAACACTTTATTTACTTAGTTTGTCTTATTGCTGGTGTTGGTTTTTTATTGTTTCAGATTATTAAAGTAGAAGATAAAAACAATAGCTAAAGATTTTTCTAATTAAAACATTATGCAACACTTATCTTTACTCCAAAAAAAATGAAACACTTCTCCAAAGAAGATATCAAAAAAATGTCATCTATCTTCAGATTGAACATGATCAACAGTTGTACTGGATACAAATCGGCAAACTTAATAGGCACACAATCTGAAAATGGAAGTACTAATCTTGCCGTTTTCAATTCAGTTACTCACCTAGGAAGTAACCCCCCATTAATTGGTTTTATTCTTCGCCCAACAACAGTTCCGAGACATACATATCAGAACATGAAAAATAATGGTTTCTTTACAATCAATCACATCCACAAAAGTCAAATAGAAGATGCGCATCATACATCAGCCAAGTACCCTGAAGAAGTTTCAGAATTCGACCAAACTTATTTTACAGAAGAGTTCAAAAAAGAAATAAAAGCTCCTTTTGTGAAAAATGCTCCATTACAGATGGGTTGCAGCTATGTTAACGAATATTACATCAAAGAGAATGATACTTTGATGATTGTTGGTCAAATAGAACACCTATTTATCAATGACGATATGCTTCATGAAGATGGTTGGGTACAGTTGGATAAAGGTGGTGTGGTTACAATAAATGGTCTTGATGGATACGCAATTCCAAAGATGATTGAAAGATTTCCTTATCAACGCCCAAAAAATTAAAGTAAATTAAATGGAATTTATTAGCGAAATATTGGCTGACTATGTTAAAGCAAATTCGCAGAGTGAACCCGAAATTTTGACAAATTTAGCTCGCGAAACTCATCAAAAAATATTGTTGCCTAGAATGCTTAGTGGAACATTACAAGGAAGGTTTTTAAGTATGTTGTCAAAACTAATTGCTCCTAAAAGGGTTTTAGAAATTGGAACCTACACAGGATACGCGACACTTTGTTTAGCCGAAGGTTTGGTGAATGGAGGGGAAATTGATACCATTGATAAAAATGAAGAATTGATGGATTTTCAGCGAAAGTATTTCGACCGTTCTGGTTTTGGAACACAAATTCATCAGCACCTTGGTAATGCAATAGATCTTATTCCAAATCTTAAACATGATTATGATCTTGTTTTTTTGGATGCAGATAAAACCAATTATCTTAATTATTTTGAATTGGTTCTTCCCAAAACACGTTCTGGCGGACTAATTCTGTCGGATAATGTTCTCTGGAGTGGGAAAGTTACTCAAAAAGCTGATCCTAAGGACAAAGACACTCAAGTACTTCAAAAGTTTAATAAATTACTCGCAAGCGACCCAAGAGTAGAAAGTGTAATCCTTCCTCTTCGAGATGGTTTAACCCTGAGTCGTGTCCGTTAAAGCTTTCTTTTTATTGAACCTGATATTTTATCAAAATCTTCTTTGACTTGATCTATTTCTTTGGTGAACTCTGATGTTATGGATTTTGATGGATCAACATCTGCTGATTTTTGAATCTCTGTCTTTATTTCGTTAGTAGCATTTCTAACCTGTGAAATGCCTTTAGCCAATCCCCTTGCAATAGTGGGGATTTTATCAGCACCAAATATCAACAGTATGATAAAAAATATAAAAACGATCTCCGCTCCGCTAATGAATGTGAACATGTTTTTTTTTACAAATATACATTTCAATTAAAATGCAACTAGATTTATTAGATGATTTTATTATTCCTTATCCTTTTACAGCTTCCTTAAACTTATCAAAATCTGACTTTATCTCTTCTTTTGGCCAACTATTATTTGAAAGGTTAACGTCAGCTGTTTTGGCTTTGGGATCAATTACTACTTTAACAATTTCCTTGTTGGAAGTAATCCTTTTTGTAACAGATTGAGGGTTTTTTCGCCAAACTTGAACGGGATAAGTTACCTGTTCTTTTGTTCCATCGACATACGAATATTCTACGATGATAGGCATAACAATACCTCCAGGTTTTTCAAACTCAATTTCATAGTAATACTTTGGTAATGTTTTTCCAGAAAGGGTAGCTTTATTCTCTTCTAGGTAATTCTTGAGAACCTCTGAATTCATCTCGTTATTTTTTAGTTCTTCGGAAAATGACTCAGATTCTTCATCAATCATAAAAACCATATCTGGAAATAGATCAGAAGTCATTCCATATTCCGAAACAGCATCATCAACTTGCTTGTTGGGTTTTGAAGAAATGTAAAATCTTTTTAATGATTTTACTCCTATGTCAACAACATCTGTTGAGTAAAACCATCCCCTCCAAAACCAATCCAAATCAACTGCTGAGGCATCTTCCATTGTTCTAAAGAAATCTTCAGGAGAAGGATGCTTGAACATCCAGCGTTGAGAATAGGTTTTAAAAGCATAATCAAAAAGCTCTTCGCCCATTATCGTTTCTCTCAGAATATTAAGAGCAGTGGCGGGTTTACCGTAGGCATTTGGTCCAAGTTGAAATACATTTTCAGGATTGGACATGATTGGGCTTATGAAATCTTGATCCCCAGACATGTATCGAATGACTTTTGAAGGATCGCCTCTGCGTGAAGGATAATTCGGCTCAAATTCTTGCTCAGTTAAATACTGCACAAAAGTATCGAGACCTTCATCCATCCAACCCCATTGTCGCTCGTCTGAATTAACAATCATTGGGAAATAATTATGACCTACCTCATGAATAATAACACTAATCATTCCGTATTTAACTTTATCAGAATAGGTTCCATCTTCATTGGGTCTTCCATGATTCCAGCAAATCATGGGATACTCCATTCCTTGATTTTTGGAATGAACAGATACCGCTTTTGGATAAGGATAATCAAAAGTATACTTTGAATAAACTTTTAATGTGTGGGCTACAACTTTTGTGGAGTATTCTTCCCATAAAGGATTTCCTTCTTTTGGGTACAATGATGAAGCTATTACATTTTTGTTGCCTACTTTAACAGCTATCATATCCCAAATAAATCGTCTTGAAGTAGCAAAACCAAAGTCTCTAACATTTTGAGCCTTAAATTTCCAAGTACTTTTCTTAGTTGCTTTGGTTGCTTCTTTTATCTGGGCTTCCTCTTGGTTGACGATTAAAACGGGTTTATCAAAAGTATTCAAAGCTTTTTTGTAACGTTGTAGCTCAACCTTTGAGAGGACTTCTTTAGGGTTTTGCAATTCCCCAGTTGCTTCCATAATATGATCTTCTGGTACTGTAATATTGACCTCGTAATTACCAAAATTTAATGCAAACTCACCATTGTCCCAAAACTGATAATTTTGCCAGCCCTCGACATCGTTGTAAACAGCCAAACGCGGAAAAAATTGAGCAATAACATAAACACGATTATCGTCTTTTGGAAAATATTCATAACCTGATCGTGCTCGATCAACCACATGATTATTTATGTTGTACCACCACTTAATTGAAAAAACAAATTGTTGCCCACTTTTCAGGGGGGTCGGTAAGTCCACACGCATCATGGTTTGATTTATGGTATTACGCAGCGGCTTCCCGTTAGAATCTTTAACATATTCAATATTAAATCCACCATCAAAGGGCTCTTTGAAAGTCTCTTCTACAAAACTTTCAACATCTTCCATTGAAGCAAATGAAGAAGTATTTTTTTCTAAGGCTGGAGCATCTTTCTTTCGAATATTCTGATCCAATTGCAGCCAAAGATATGCTAAATCATCTGGAGAATTATTGGTGTAAGTTATCGTTTCTTCACCATACAACTTCTTGTTTTGATCATCTAATTCAATGTTCATTATGTAGTCTACCTGCTGCTGATAATAATCAATGCCTGGTGCACCTGATGCTGTTCTAAACCGATTTGGAGTAGAAAATTCTTCGTAAAGTTGTTTGAAATTATTGTTGTTTTTGTGTCCCGATTGGACTGCTTTTGGGGTTTCCTCTTGTGAAAAAAGAAGGCCAGAAAAAATAAAAGCAAACGAAAAAAATAAAAAATTGCTCTTCATGAGTTTTGTTAGTTTTAAGAATTTAAAAATAATCTTTTTTTCAATCAATTGATCCAAAGTTGATTCAAAATAGTCTTAGATGCATTCATTAGAAAACTTTTTTGGGCAACATTGTTTTTAACTAGAACAATATTTTGCTGTTTGGTTCTAAAGGGAATCAAAATAGTGTTTTGTATTTCATAGCTAATAGGAGGTCTCAATTCTGTAACTTCTGTAAATATCAACATTTGATCTTCTTCATATTGTCTTCCAAGATAGTTGATTTCTAGTTCATTATCATCAAAAAATACTTTGAAATTGTTATGAAAAAACTTTTCAACCAACGTGTCAATTAAAATTGAATTATGGTCTGGGGAAAGTAGAATGGTCTCGTTGGTTTGGGAATTGAAATAAGCTTCCATGTCATCTGTAAAAACTCGGGTAGTTAATTGAAGCTGTTGTTTTTCTGAAACATAAACAACTTCAGTAATTGACACATAATAATCATGTGTAAAACTAATCAGTGGAAATAACACTATGACCAAAAAAAAGAGGATGGAAATTTTATTTTTGAACATTTGAATTCTGGTAAGTTTTTGAGTAAGAAGAAAAAGCTTGCAAAACTTCTTCGTGTCTGTTTTGGTTGAAAAAACTGAGTAAAGATGTATTTTCTTTACAGCTTAAAACGAAATCATAAACTTCTTCTTGCTCCAAATCATAATTTTCTTTAAAAAAATAAAGTCCATAAAATTGAATTATTTTAAGCATGGTTTGAAATTCTTGATCTTGTTTTCTTTTTAACTTTAGTTTTTTGTAATATCCCGAAATGTGTTTGTAAACTGCTTCAACATCAACTTGAACTAAAGCCAAGTTGAGAGCCATCTCTTGAAGAGAGGGAATACGCTCTTTACGTTTTCCTTTGAATCCTGGTATCCCTACATCGTCAAAATTAATTGTTTTTTTGATTTTTGCATTGGATAAGTCGGACGACAAATTTCCAGATAAATTATGGAGTTTTAGGATAACTTCATCAAGTTCATTAACGAAAGCTTCGAGATGAACCGTTACAAATTCGGAATCAAAAACCGATTGGTTAACAATCAGTTCTTTCGATTTAAACTGAACTCCAGAAAAAAGTATTCGCTCCCCTACTTGAACTGATATTTCAAAAAAACCTGATGCATCTGTTATTACAGCATTTGCTCGCGAGAGGTTAATTACATGAATTCCAGAAAGTGAAAGATCAGAATGATCTACTTTCCCACTAAGCAACTTAAATTTTTGTCCATAGAGCAATCCTGTTATTAGAATACTAAAAACAAAAAATAGATTTTTCATCCTTACCTGACTTCTTCCTTATAAAGCTTACTTTCTTTTACTAAGTAATCAATTAGCTCAAATTCCATATCTTTTTTGAAAAGTCTTTGGGTTGGTAATTTTTTATCCATTCGTTGTAAAAAACTATGTGTTTGCTCAGTATTGAGCCCTAAATCTTCATTAAAAAAATTGGTTTCAAAAAGATAAGGTAGTACTTCACTTGGAACTAGTTTTTTGTCGGGTTGATCCGATTTTTTAATCAACAATCCGCCGAGTAACTTAGCCACGTTAACTAAGTTTAGCCCATTTACCAACTGACGATCATCAGCTGCTCTGTTTATTAGTTTAGTTGATTTATCCTGGGTGTAATCAACACGTTTAAACTCTTCTTTTTTCATGTCCAAAAATTTCTCTTGATTTTCTGGACCTATTACGACCTCATCTAATACGTTTATCCTTTCTTCGATAGAGACTACAAGGCGTTTGTTTTTTATTATTTCGGGTGTGATCTTTACTGATCTTATCTTGTATTGAACAGAAGAAAAAACAATCTCATCTCCAACACGAGCTTCAATCTCGAAACCACCCTCTCCGTCTGTAATTGTATTGGTCTGAGCCGAATTGTTGACCACATTAGCGGCAATTACATTGCTGTTTCTGTACAACAAACGACCTTTCAAAATCGTTCTGCTCTCTTGAGCATAGTTTAAAAAAGAGCAAGAAAGCATTACTAAAAGAAGCTTTATCTTCATAGCTTAAAATTAAAAAAATAATCTCTTAAGTCTTGGTTATTGATGTTAATATTAGTGTTAAAGTACTTCTTGTAAATATTACATCAAATTGTAATTCGAAAATAAAAAAGGCATAAAAAAAGAGCGAGAGACCGGGTTCGAACCGGCGACATTCAGCTTGGAAGGCTGACGCTCTACCAACTGAGCTACTCTCGCTTTTCAACAGCTAATATAGTATTTCTTTAGATATCTTTAAAAAAATGATAGCCTAACATTTTAAATCCTTTATTGTAATAAAATTTATGTGAAGCAGTGTTCTGAACATAGGTGTTGAGTTCCAAAGATTCACAACCTTTTTCTTTACAGTATTGCTCAATGAATTTAAACATTTTATCGCCAATCCCTTGATCTTGATACTTTGGTCGGATAAAAACATGATCAGGTTCGCAACTTTTACCCGAATAGTGTCTGGTCTGAAACCATAGCCCACATATTCCTATCAGTTCTTTACCTTTAAAAACTCCTAAACACTAATAATTTTGTGAAAACATTTCTTCAAATCGAGAAAAAAGAAGTTCGGAAGAAAATCTATTGGCTGTGAATTCTTGCATCAAAGGAACTATCCTATATATGTATTGTTTTGAAATTATTTTAAATTGGAAATCCATGACGAAATAAAGTCATAAATTCCAAAAAAATGTTTTTTGATGATCAAAAAAAAACAAAGCCCTTTAGTATCTATTTTATACTTTTACAAAAAACACAATTTCTTTGGAAATAAAAACCATTTCAAGTCAACAAACACTTAGTGTCCGTCATCCTATTTTACGAAAAGGTCGTCCGATTGAAAGTTGTTATTTCAAGGGAGATGACCTCAAAGAAACTTTTCATCTTGGTGCTTTCAATAAAGAAGAAATTATTGGTGTAATTTCATGCTATCTGAGTAATGGAATTCATTTTACAAATGGTGTTAACTATCAAATTAGAGGTGTTGCGGTTTTAGAAAAGTTCCAAAAAAAAGGAATAGGAAAAGCACTTATGTTAAAAACTGAAAAAACATTGAGAACTTCAAATTGTAACTTTGTTTGGTTAAATGCACGAGTGAACGCAAATGAATTTTACACCAAACTTCAATATGAACCAATAGGTTCAATTTTTGATGTCCCAGAGATTGGCAATCATCAATGCTTTTTCAAAAAATTAAACTGATGACATCTTTCAAATCCTTCAAATTCATTTTTATTTTCTGTCTGATAACACAGTTGTCAGCACAAAAGCAAACGATTACGCAAGCTGGTTTACTCCGGCTAACGGGGCAATGCACTGATCTTTCGAACGAAAAAAACTTCGGTCTGATTGAAGAAGTAGCAATAGCTTTTGAAAAAATGAAACAGGCTGCTGCCGAAGATGGAATTCAAATTAAAATTGTTTCGAGTTCCAGAAGTTTTGAGAGACAGCTGGCAATTTGGAATGCAAAATACACTCAAAACAAAAAAGACGGTTTAAATCCTACTGATAACATAAATAAAATAATCGAATACTCAACAATACCCGGTACTTCAAGACATCACTGGGGGACAGAATTAGACTTAGTTGACGCAAAACCTTTGGTAGAAGGTGATGTTTTACTTGCACATTTATTTGAAGATCAAGGCCCTTATGCTTCATTTAAAAAATGGATGGATATTAATTCCAATTCATTTGGTTTTTATTTAGTTTACACAAATGACATTAATCGCAAAGGGTTTAAATACGAACCTTGGCACTACAGCTACGCTCCCTTATCAAAGCCTTTTCTCAATGAATATTTGAAAATTAATTTAGATTCTTTATTGAATAATAAGAAAATATTGGGTAAAGAATATTTTACCGAAGAATTTATTGAAAACTATTTGAGAGATTATGTTTTAGATATTTCTCCAAAGCTCAAGTGAATTTACTGTTTTGTTTTTAAAAAATTCTTATACCAGAATTAAGCTTTTGATTCTGCTGATTTAATTCAAACATTGCTGTACCGTTTAAAATTTGGTTTATTAAAAACAAGTCAAATACAAATGCGTGAGTAAAACTATAAAAATATATTATAATATACAAGATACGGGGTTATTAAGTAAACAAATATATAAATTATTTAAATCCAGTAAATTTCTATTTTATGTATATCTTTAATGGAATTTAACTCCAATCTAAAAAATGAAAAAAAATTATTATCAACCAGAGGATCTTAAGAAGTTTGGCTCAATATCAGAATGGAATGAAGATCTTGGAGCAAAATTTTTTGATTATTACAATTCTGTTTTTGAAAAGGGCTCATTGACAAAGCGAGAGAAATCATTAATAGCATTAGCAGTGTCTCATGTGGTTCAATGTCCTTATTGTATTGACGCATACACTAAAGATTGTTTACAAAGAGGGATTGTAAAAGAAGATATGATGGAGGCAGTTCATGTTGGTGCAGCCATAAAAGCTGGTGCTGCACTGGTACACGGAGTTCAAATGATGAATCGACATGATCAATTGAGCATGTAGTATGAAAACAAAATCACTTAAAGCTCAAAATAATTCACTTTCTAAAACCGAAAAACAGCTTGAAATATTAGCTAACGGGATTTTCAAAGATGGGAGTTTGCCTACTTTTAAAAAAAAAATAGCTTCCAATAACCTTCCTCCGATTCGACCCAAAAAACTAGAAATTTTACAACTCAACGTAGGGTACATGTGTAATCAAGTATGTGCGCATTGTCATGTTGATGCTGGTCCTGATCGAAAAGAAATTATGACCTACAAAACCATGGAACAAATCTTGAAGGTTATAAAAAACACAAAAATTAGAACAATTGACCTTACTGGTGGAGCACCCGAGATGCATCCAGAATTTAGATGGTTTGTTGAAGAACTTCGAAAAACTGATGTTGAAGAAATTATTGTTAGATCTAATCTAACGATCCTTTTGGCAAACAAAAAGTACAATGATCTTCCAGCTTTTTTTGCAAAACATAAAGTTCATGTCATTTCATCCTTACCGTTTTACAAAAGAGAAAAAACAGACCGTCAACGAGGCAATGGAGTTTTTGAATCATCCATAAAAGCACTTCAAATGCTTAATAAAGTTGGATATGGAGTCTTAGAAAGCGATCTTCAATTGGATCTTGTTTACAATCCCTCTGGTGCATTTTTACCTGGGAATCAAGCAGCACTAGAAACCGATTTCAAAAAAGCTTTATTTGAGGATTTTGGTGTTAAATTCAATCAATTGTTTACAATAACAAATCTCCCAATCAGTCGATTTCTAGACTATCTTATCGCCTCAGAAAACTATGAAGAATACATGCATACTTTAGTTGATGCTTTCAACCCCTCAGCTTTAGAAAACGTAATGTGTACGAACACTCTTTCGGTTAGTTGGGAAGGCTTTTTATTTGATTGTGATTTCAACCAAATGTTAAACCTCAAAGTTGATATTCCCTCTAGGCACATAAGTGAGTTTAATCAAGATGAACTCAAGAATCGTTTCATAATCCTTTCACAACATTGTTATGGATGTACCGCTGGAGCTGGGAGTAGCTGTCAAGGAAGTATTGCTTAGCTTTTATGAGAAAAAAACTACTACTGATCTTTACAAAAAACCCACAGTTGGGAAAGGTAAAGACCCGATTGGCAAAGACAATTGGGGATGAAAAAGCACTTTTTATTTTCAATAAGTTGGTAAGTAAAACATCCGAAGTTGTAGAAAAAGTAAATGTGCATAAGAGTCTTTATTATTCAGATTTTGTTGATGATCAAGACATTTGGGAAGGTAGTGTTTCTGATAAAAGTATTCAAGAAGGAAACTGTTTGGGAGAAAGGATGGCTAATGCTTTCAAAAAGGGTTTTGATGATGGTTTTAATCGAATCATAGTAATTGGAACCGATCTTTGGAATTTAGATACTCAAATCATCAACAAGGCCTTTGCAGCTCTAAAAAATAAAGACGGTGTAATTGGACCTGCAACCGATGGGGGGTATTATTTATTAGGTCTTTCAAAATGGATCCCCCAAGTGTTTGATGGAAAAAATTGGGGAACTTCCTCGGTCTTGGACGATACTCTAACCGATTTTAAAAACAATACCTTAGTTCAATTAGAAACCAAAAACGATGTAGATTATTTTGAAGACCTCAAAGCAAATCCTGAACTTTTACAACTCTTAGACCAATGAAAACAATGATCCAAAAAATTGAAGAAAGTTCAAACTACCTTAATAAGCAAGGTGTTGAAACAGGTGCAATTGGCATTATTTTAGGCACAGGATTGGGTAATTTGATTGACCACCTTGAAATTGAAAAAGAAATTCCTTTTGAAGCCATCCCTCATTTTCAATCGGCTACCGTAGAATACCATACTGGAAAACTAATTTACGGTTCTTTAAATTCAAAGAAAGTACTCGTCTTTCAGGGTCGCTTTCACCTTTATGAGGGATATGATTTTTTTGAAATAACATATCCTGTAAGGATTATGAATTCACTTGGGGTAAAAAAACTAATTATCAGTAATGCTGCTGGAGCAATAAATTTAAATTTTGATAAAGGTGAAATTATGTTGATTGAAGATCACATTAACCTACAAGGTGGATCGCCTTTAGCTGGAAAAGGGATTGATTCTCTTGGGAATCGTTTTGTTGATATGAGTGAACCTTATGATCGCTCATTAAAAGATAAAGCCATAAAAATTGCAGCTACAAAAAAAATAACGCTTCATAAAGGAGTGTATGCAGCTGTTGTGGGACCGCAACTAGAAACTAAGGCAGAATATCGTTATTTGAAAATAATTGGTGCCGACGCAGTCGGAATGTCAACGGTTCCGGAGGTAATAGTTGCAAACCAACTTGGAATCGATTGTATCGCTTTTTCTGTCTTAACTGATGTATGTGATCCCGACAACCTACAACCAATAGATATTCCTAATATTATGGAGATGGCCAAAAAAGCGGAACAATCTTTGATAGTATTAGTAAAACAATTAATTTCTTTAATCTAAATTTTTCAAAATGCACTATTTAGAAGTCACCAAAGATGTTTACAAAGAAGCTGCACTTACTCCAGATGTTGGTTTATGTTGCACTACAACTCCCATTTGGCAATTCCCGGGACTCAAAATTCCTACAATAATGCAGGAAATGAATTACGGATGTGGGTCAACAGTTCATCCTAGAGATTTGATTAACAACCCTAAAATATTGTATGTGGGAGTAGGAGGTGGAATGGAGTTACTTCAATTTTCATACTTTTCAAGACAAAAAGAGGGAGTTATTGGGATTGATGTAGTTGATGAAATGCTCGAAGCTTCAAGAAAGAATTTCCTGCTAGCAGAGGAGCAAAACGAATGGTTCAAATCTGATTTTGTAACCCTCAAAAAAGGGGATGCTTTAAACCTTCCTGTTGAGGACAAAAGCATTGATGTTGCTGCGCAAAATTGTTTGTTTAACATCTTCAAAATGGAAGAACTAAAAAAAGCTCTTGAAGAAATGTATCGGGTAATAAAACCCAATGGAAGACTAGTAATGAGTGATCCTATTTGCGAACAACCATTGGACAAAACCTTGCGGGACGACAAACGATTGAGAGCGCTTTGCCTTTCGGGATCAATTCCATTAGCTGATTATGTAAAAATGTTAACCGATGTCGGTTTTGGAACTATTGAAATCAGAGCAAAAAGACCTTATCGAATATTAGACCCAAAACACTACCCTACCAAAGAAAGAATTTTTATTGAAAGTGTGGAGGTTTGTGCCATCAAAGACCCAATGCCCGATGACGGGCCATGTGTTTTTACTGGAAAATCCGCTATTTATTACGGCAATGAACCTTATTTTGATGACAAAAAAGGCCACGTTTTACTTCAAAACCAGCCCTTGGCAATTTGTGATAAAACTGCTCAAGCTTTGAAAAATATTAATAACGATGAAATCTTCATCAGCGAATCAACCCATCACTATGATGGTGGAGGCTGTTGTTAAACTAAAAAAATGAAAAACCTACTCCTCATTACATCGCTTATCCTTGGATTTGGATTCTCAAAAATAGAATCAAAAAAAATAATTTCTCAAGACAAAGGAATTCACTCAAATTGGAATATCCTTTTACAAAAGTATGTGGATAAAAACGGAACTGTAAATTACAGAAGCTGGGAAAAAAATCAATCCGCTTTGGACAACTACATCAAACTTCTGGAACGAAAACCCCCTGCTCCTTATTTTGATAAAAATGACTCATTGGCTTATTTTATTAATGCTTACAACGCAATTACAGTAAAACTAATTCTTGATAATTATCCCGTTGAAAGCATTCGAGACATAAAAGACCCCTGGGATAGTGTTTTTCTAAAACTTCCAACTGGAAATCTGACACTTAACGATATTGAACATAAAATACTCCGGAAAATAGATGAACCGAGGATTCATTTTGCAATAAACTGCGCCTCCGCTTCTTGTCCCCAATTATTCAATGAGGCTTTCAGAGCTTCGAAGATCCCAAAACAACTAGAAACTGCTACAGCACTTTTTATTAATGATACAACCAAAAATCAGATAGAATACAACAAAATTAACCTCTCCAGAATTTTCTTATGGTTTAGCAAAGACTTTGGATCAAAAAAAGAGAGAATCACTTTTATTCAAAAATATTCGCATAAAGAATTTGATAACCAAGCTGAAATTACTTACAAAAAATACGATTGGAGTTTGAATGAATAAACCATACCTTTCGATAATCATACCCATTCTAAATGAAATAGATCAACTAGAAGGATTGTTGACTGCTCTAAAAAAAAATATGATTTTTGAAAATGAAATCATTTTTGTTGATGGAGGGAGTTCTGATGGAAGCTATGAGTTTTTAAGAAAAAAAGAAGACTATTCTGTAATTCAAACCAAAAAAGGTAGGGCAAGACAGCAAAACTTGGGAGCTGAAATGGCCTCATCTGATTTTTTGTACTTTATCCATGCGGACACCATTCCTCCATATGGTTTTGACAAAATCATATATGAAGCATTTAAACAAGGATTCAAAGCAGGTTCTTTTCGGCTGAAATTTTTAAGCTCTCATTTGAGCCTGCAATTGGCTTCTTTTGCCAGTCGATTTAACAATCGGTTTTGCAGGGGTGGAGATCAGTCTTTATTCATCAAAAAAAAGTTTTTTGAATCTCTTGAGGGTTTCAATGAAGAATATTTGGTTTGTGAGGATGGTGAGCTGATCGACAGAATTTACAAGGAAACTTTATTTTGTGTTTTACCGAAAGAGGTAAAAACTTCTGCTCGTCGTTTTGAGGATAACGGTGTCTTTCGTTTGCAATTTCACTTCTTTATGATTCATCTTTTAAGATATGTTGGGAGATCCCCAACCACGCTTAATCAATACTATTCAAATTTTGTGAAATAGCACTTATTTTTCTGAGACAAATATTAAATTAGATAACTTAGATTCAAGAAAATAGGTCTAATTAAAATTCTTAGTCGAATGAACAAAGAAAGAACGTTTTACAACTTTTAGTAGTGATTAGATAAATGATTTAACTTGCTTATTTAATTTTAATCAACTAGGTTAGCTCTTTTATGCTAGTTATTAGATCTTCACTAACAAAGTTCCAGCCCGCTAAACATTCTTCAAAGAGTTGTTTACCCTCTGGAGTTTGAGGAAAATTCCCCTGCTCAATCTTCAATAAAACTCCTGTAGATTGATCTTCAAGGGTAAAGTTTAGTTCTGACTCTTTGATATCATACTGATCTGAGTTATGAAAAATCAAAAAACGAAGCTTGTTGTATGGGCTTTACTCAAACACCTTTGCTTCTTCATGTGTTGTAAATGTTTCATCTTCATTTTTTTGTTTCCAGAGTGCATCACTATTTATTTCACAAGAGGAATGCAGTTGGCAATTGTACATGTGTTTTTCGGTCAGACTAGGATCTGTAAGAGCTTTCCAGATTCGCTCTTTATTTACATCTAAAAGTATTTTTAAACAGACGCATTTTTTTTCGTTTTCCATAAATGAAGTTTTGGGGTTTCGATATTAGTGATGATGAAAACTGATTTCAATAGGTTTTTTAGTTTAAGTAAAATTGAGCTTCTCCAATGTAATGATTTTTATTAATGTTTAAAATTAAGTACCTTGTATGAAAATAATAAAGATGGATGCCCCCCCAATTATTGTTGTCGGGAATGGAATTTCAGGTGTTACTTTTGCTCGGCATTTCAGAAAAAATTCAACGAAACCCCTATTGATAATTTCCAAAGAGACTCCATATTTTTTCTCACGGACTGCATTAATGTATGTTTATATGGGGCATTTACGATGGGAAGATACTCAACCCTATGAAAGAAACTTTTGGAAAAAAAACAAACTAGACTTACTTCAAGGAACCGTAACTCACATAAATCCAAAAGAAAAAAAAATTACTCTTTCTGATGAATCCATACTCTCTTATGATAGTCTTGTTATTGCTACAGGTTCTTTACCAAATAAATTTGGTTGGCCCGGTGAAAACTTAACAGGTGTTCAAGGTTTCTATTCTAAACAAGATCTGGACAGTCTTGAAGATTTCAGTGCTACAACTAATGAAGCTGTTATTGTTGGTGGGGGGCTTATTGGTGTAGAATTAGCAGAAATGCTTCATTCTAGAGGGAAAAAAGTAACTTTCTTGGTTAGAGAAAATAGTTTTTGGAACAACGTTTTACCAAAAGGGGAATCAGAGTTAATTAATCAACACCTACTAAAGCACGGAATTGACTTGAGACTCAGTACCAATTTGAGTGAAATAATAGAAGATAAAACTGGTCGGGTAAAAGCAATTCGAACAGATTCTGGAGAAATTATCAGCTGTCAGTTTGTAGGACTTACAGCAGGCGTGAAACCCAATATTGATTTTTTAAAAAACACAGACATTGCAACCAATCGAGGTATTCTTGTAAACAAATACCTCGAAACAAATCAAACTTCAATTTATGCAATTGGTGACTGTTCAGAACAGCAAGAACCCCAAGTTGGAAGAAGACCAATTGAGGCGGTATGGTACACGGGTAGAATGATGGGAGAAACACTAGCGCAAACTCTAACAGGAAATAAAAAAGCCTATCGCCCTGGACATTGGTTTAATAGTGCTAAATTTTTCGATATCGAATATCAAACCTATGGGCTTGTTGCGGCTCAAACCGAAAATTTCGAAAAACATTTTCATTGGAAACATCCCATTGAAAACGTTGCAATAACCATTGCATACGATCAAAATACTAAGCAGTTTTTAGGAATCAATACCTTTGGAATTAGAATGCGACATGAACTATTTGATCAAATGCTTTACGAAAAAAAATCAATTTTCTATGTAATTGAACAGCTAGCTAATTGCAATTTTGATCCTGAATTTTTCGAATCTTTTGAAGAAGAAATTCTCCAGAAATTTAATAAAGAATTTAATACCGAAATTAAACTCAAAAAGAAAAGCTGGAAAGTAATATTCAAAAACATAATGCCATGAATATGAAATTATTACAAAAAATTGGTTTAGGTGTTTTTTTAATTGGTCTAGGCTTGTTCTGTACTTTAATTTTACTTGGAAATTACAAGTTAAATTCAAAAGAATTTAAAAGCATATTGGATGCCAAAGGAATCCATAGCGAGTTGTTTATTAATTCCATAAATACAAATCTTGTAGACAAAGAGTTTACAGAACCTTTTTCATTTTCTTCAACAATAATAACTGCCGTTGAGGAATCAAATAAAATCCATAAAAAAAACAGAGAATGGAAGAAGATCATCTGGGAAAAACCCCACAGTTTGTCTTTTGAAATTGCCAAAATAGCAGCAAAAGGAGCTGTTAAAGAAAATAAATCTTTGTTTTGGCTCTTAACTTTTGGGCTTGGAATTTTAGGGTCTTTGCTCTACATTCTGCCAAACGTAATTGTTTTGGGGCCACCTGGAATAAAAAATAATGGTATCTACTTCAACTCTTCAACCAATAGAGGATTTTTGGGGTGGTTTGTCTTTTTGTTTTTAGTAGCTTTTTACGTACTGTTGTATTTCTTTCCAGATTACATTGTAAACTGGACATTTATTGTAGATCCCATCAGCCAAAGCATTAGTGGAAATCTTGCCAGTCAATGGTTTTTGTATGGATTTCTCTATTGCGTTGTAATGATCGTTATGGCGATCCGCATGTACATTAAATACAGAAACAATAAGTACCAAATATTAAGAACGACCTCCGTTTTGTTTTTCCAAGTTGTATTTGCCTTTTTAATTCCTGAAATTTTAGTTCGATTTGATAAACCTTGGTATGACTTCAAAAATGCCTTTCCTTTAGATTATGACTTTTTCTTTAGTTGGAATTTAAACAGCTTAATTTCAAGTGGAGGGTTTGGTTTATTTATTCTTGTTTGGGGAATTGTGCTTACCCTTGTAATTGTTCCCATAATGGTCTATTTCTTTGGGAAAAGGTGGTATTGTTCTTGGGTTTGTGGTTGTGGTGGACTTGCAGAAACTTTAGGGGACCCTTTTAGGCACCTATCAAATAAATCAATTGGAGCATGGAAATTGGAACGGTGGATGGTTCATAGTGTTTTACTCTTTTCTATTGTCATGACTGGATTGACCTTGTATTCTTATTTTTCGGGAACACAAAATGTTATCGGTATTAAAACACAAACCATTCAAAACATCTATGGCTTTCTTATTGGTTCAGTTTTTGCCGGTGTTATTGGTACTGGATTTTATCCAATTTTTGGAAACAGGGTGTGGTGTCGTTTTGGATGTCCTTTAGCTGCATATTTAGGTTTAATTCAGCGTTTCAAATCCAGGTATAGAATTACTACAAACGGAGGACAATGTATTTCTTGTGGAAATTGTTCAACCTATTGTGAAATGGGAATTGATGTTCGTGCATACGCTCAAAAAGGACAGAACATAGTTCGTTCCTCTTGTGTTGGTTGCGGGGTGTGTTCTGCTGTTTGTCCCAGAGGGGTTTTGAAATTAGAAAATGGACCCTTGGAAAATAGAATTTTTTCTCCAGAATTTCCCTTGGGAAATACAATTAAATAAAATTATGGCCCTTGTTTTAAATCTCAATTGAAATGCTAGTTTAACTTTAGTTAAATCAAAACCTTCGAAAAAATTCATGCAACAAATCAAAGTTATCATACCAGCTTTTAATGAACAAGAATCCGTAAGCCACGTAATAAATGACCTTCCAAAAATTGTTGATGAGATCATAGTTATCGATAATAATTCGAATGATAATACTGCCGAAGTAGCTCGATTAGCTGGTGCAACTGTTCTTTCAGAATACAGAAAAGGATATGGATATGCTTGCCTAAAAGGCATAGATTATCTCAAAAACCTAAAGGAAACACCGGATATTGTTGTTTTTTTGGATGGGGATTATTCTGACTTCCCCGAAGAACTAATATCCCTTGTTACTCCCATACGAGATGGTAAATTTGATTTCGTATTGGGGGCACGAGTAGCCGAAAAAAGAGAATCTGGTTCCATGACACCACAACAAGTTTTTGGTAATTGGTTGGCGTGTTTCCTTATGAAAATTTTATACGGATCAAGCTTTACCGATCTGGGGCCTTTTAGGGCAATTCGTTGGAATACATTAATAGATCTTAATATGACCGATAAGACTTACGGTTGGACTATTGAGATGCAATTGAAAATTTTACGCAAAAAGATTTCATACCAAGAAGTTGAAGTGAATTACAGACAAAGAATTGGAGTTTCAAAAGTGTCTGGAACTTTAAAAGGAACTATCTTTGCCGGCATAAAAATAATTTGGTGGATTTTCAAACACAACTTTTTTAAATAACCTAAATGGAAAATACCTGGTTGTATTTATCGGTTTTTTTGATGTTTTTATATTCGATATCATTAATTCTAGTTTTGTTGTACAGCCTCTCTCAGCTCAATCTTCTTTGGAACTACATTCAACACAAAAAGAAAAAAGAAATTCCATTGAAACTTGATTTAAGTGATTCAGACGCTGTTCCCTTTGTCACTATTCAACTTCCTGTTTTCAATGAACTCTATGTAATTGAACGCCTCTTAGAATGTATCAATTTAATCGAATACCCCAGAACCAAATTAGAAATTCAGGTACTCGATGATTCTACAGATGAATCGGTTAAACTGACCCAAAATCTTGTAGAAAAACTAAAAAAAGGAGGGCTAGACATTATTCAAATTAGAAGAGAAAAACGAATTGGTTTTAAAGCTGGAGCCCTTAAAGAGGGTTTAGAAGTTGCCAAAGGAGAGTTTATTGCAATTTTTGATGCTGACTTTCTCCCAAAATCTGACTGGCTTTTACGCACTGTTCCTCATTTTGAAAACAAGAAAATAGGAGTTGTTCAAACACGTTGGTCGCATATCAATAGAAATTATTCCATTCTTACTCAAATTCAAGCCTTTGCACTAGATGCACATTTCACTTTAGAACAAGTTGGAAGAAACAGTAAGAACCACTTTATGAATTTCAATGGAACTGCGGGAATCTGGAGAAAGACTTGCATAATTGATGCTGGGAATTGGGAAGGAGATACCTTGACCGAGGATTTAGATTTGAGTTACAGAGCACAACTAAAAAACTGGAAATTCAAATATTTAGAAGATGTAGAAACTCCTTCAGAATTACCAATAGTTATGAGTGCTATTCGCTCTCAACAATTTAGATGGAATAAAGGTGGAGCTGAGAATTTTCAGAAAATGGTAAAAAATGTAATTAGAGCTAAAAACATTCCTCTAATTACCAAAGTACATTCTATTCTTCATCTGCTCAACAGCACCATGTTCTTGAATGTTTTTTTTGTTGGCGTATTAAGTATTCCTATGCTTTACATCAAAAATGAATGGGGCCACCTCAGTTTGTACTTTGATTTGTCGAGTTTTTTTATTGTGAGTACTCTTATATTTTTTGGTTGCTATTGGGTTCTTTACAGATATTCAAAAGGGGGTGGATTACTTAACTTTTTAGAATACATTAAAATATTTTTCACCTTTTACACCGTTGCTATGGGATTCTCTTTTCACAATACACTTGCTGTTTTACAGGGTCATCGAAGCAAAAAAAGTGATTTTATTCGTACTCCAAAATTCAATATTTTTACTATGAATGACTCTTGGAAAAAAAATAAGTACATCCGAAAAAAAGTTTCTAAAAACACAATTTTCGAAGGCTTATTAACTTTATATTTTTTATTTGGTATGTACAGTGGAATTATCGTTGGTGATTCGGGCGATATGGGGTTATTCCCTTTTCATTTAATGCTCTTTATTGGTTTTGGATTTGTATTTGTAAATTCTTATCGTACTCAAGGCTAATGATTGATCGAGGAAGCTTTCTGAAAATCCTCAATGTCGTACTTCTATTCGGCTGTATCCTTGGTTATTATTTTATGGGTTATGAAATCGACAGAAACCAAAGTTCAATCTTAATTCCTGTTTATGCTTCACTCTTTCTAGGCAGTTATTTAATAATTCATCAAAACCCAAGCTTGAGAAGAATTCTCGAACTTGGAATTTTATTTCGACTCATCTTTTTTGAGTCAACTCCTCTCCTTTCACAAGATTTTTTCCGATTTATTTGGGATGGGATGCTTCTTTCTAACGGAATAAATCCATATGAATCTACCCCAGATTTATTAAACCAAACCTCAGCAATACCAACTGAATTCAGTCAAAAACTCTATGAGGGTATGGGCAGTTTGAGTGCTAAGCATTATTCTAATTATCCACCCATAAATCAAATTGGATTTTTTTTGGCCAATACAATTGGAGGAAATTCAATCCTTTTCAATGTAATTTGTATCCGCATCCTCTTGATTTTAGCTGATCTTGGAATTTTTTGGATTGGAATTAAGTTATTAGATTTTTTAAACCTTAACAAAAAAAGAATTGCTTATTACTTTCTAAACCCATTGATTATCCTTGAATTGACTGGAAATCTTCATTGGGAAGGTGTGATGGTATTCTTTTTTATTACAGGACTGTATTTGATTTTTTCTCATAATAAAATCAAACTTGGAGCAATTTCAATGGTTGTTTCGGTTGCCACTAAATTGATTCCTTTAATCATTTTACCTGTATTGTGGCGTTATTTAAGACCCAAAAAAAGCATGCTTTTTGGACTTTACTGTTTCGTTTTATTAGGAGTAATTTTTATTCCATTCTTTATTACAGAAAACAGCATTGTTCATTATCTCAAAACCCTCAACCTTTGGTTCAATCGCTTTGAGTTTAATGGAAGCATTTATTACATCATACGAGAAATTGGTTATGAAATAAAGGGATACAATATCATCAGAAAATTGGGGAAGGTTACACCTTTTATTGTTTTAGCTATCGTTGCTGCATTCAGCTTTTTTAGATCAAACAAAACAGCTGTTTCGGTAATTAATGGAATGTTACTTACTTTAAGTTGTTATTTTTTTATTTCCACTACAGTTCACCCCTGGTATGTGGTTACATTGGTAGGTCTTTCGGTCTTCACAAACTTCACCTACCCTCTGTTTTGGAGTTGTCTAATAGTTCTGAGTTATGCAACTTATGGAAATCCTGATTTTAAAGAAAATTTTTACTTGATTGGTCTTCAGTATGGGGTCGTTTATGGAGTTTTTGTGTATGAACTTCGTACCAAAAAAAAATTATTTCATCATTTTAAATAAATTTATTTCACGCTCATTTAAATGTCTCCATTTCCCTCTGGGTAGTTCTTTCTTTGTCAGATGAGCGTACACTACACGATCGACTTGCTCAACTTTGTAACCTAATTTTTCAAAGACATGAAATATTGCACGATGACGTTCTGTAGAGAGCTCTACCCCTACTTTTCGTTTGGTTTCTCCTTTGATGAAACTAATCGAATCTACTTCAATTTTGTCAAATTTATCGATAACAACACCAGCTCTGATTTTCTCAAGATCAGCTTGAACTAAATTCTTATCGAGGACAACTTGAAAAATCTTTGAAAGGCTACGAGATGGCTTTCTTAATTTGATTTTGAGTTCCGTATCATTTGTAAATAAAAGTAAACCTGTAGTAGTTCGATCCATTGCATTGACGGGGTCTATTCTGTAGGAAGTTGCATTTTCGACAAGCTCTAAAACATCCTTTTTGTAAGTTCCTTTCTTTACCGAAGCTAAAAAACCTTTCGGTTTATTCAACAAAACATAAGCCGGTTTATCAGAGATTATCCTTCTTCCATCGTAGCGGACATCATCACCAGGTTGAACTTGATATCCCATTTCAACAACAATCTTCCCATTTATTTTTACCATTCCCATTGCAATAAACATATCTGCCTCACGTCGAGAACAAATTCCTGAATTGGCAATAAACTTATTTAATCGCGTGGTATTTACTGATTTTTTGGGTGAGGAATTGTTTGGCTTAGAGACCATAATGATGTAAATAGTTTTAATCTAAAGAGGAAACCGAATAAGCACAATACTCAATATTCCAGTAACAATAAGAAATTTTAATAAATTATGAAGCCAAAGATACGTCTTTTGACTCGTAGATTTCCACAAGATTAAAACGATCAATAATAAAAAGGGAATAGCTATCAAGAAATAATACCACATGGTTCCCAAAATCTCTTTTTGAGTCAATAGTAATCGAATCGGAATAAAGGTTAGAATCGCTAAGAAAGTAATTACTTTTTTAGTTGAAGTTTCTCCAAATACAACTGCTATGGTTTTATATTGCCTGACCCAATCTCCCTTAAAGTTTTCTAAATCTTTTATTAAATCTCGAATCAGTACTACTAAAAACAAAAACGCTCCGTGGTAAAAAACAATATTTGAAAAATTTTTAAAATAAAGAGTAATTACGAAGAAAGGAGTTACTCCCAACAAGACCGCAAAAACATTGCTGGTCCAGAATTGTTTTTTTAGTAAGTGACTGTAAAGCCATAATCCAAAAATATAAATTCCAAAAAAAGGTAAGGTTCGCAGTGAAACAATCACAGATAAAACCAGAACGAAAAAATTCAATACCCCATAGCAAAGTAACTGAAAAGATGATGAAACTCGGTTTTCCAAAAGATACTTGTGAGGTCGATTAATTTGATCTTTTTCTGCGTCATAAAAGTTGTTGATCAAATATCCACCCGCAATCGCAAATGATGTTGCTAAAACCAACATTAACAACTTTTGGTCAGAAAGTATGTGACTCCATGTATGTTGGGGCGCAAAAATATATCGGGCACTTAAATACTGAGCTGCAATTATTGTTAAAAGCGTGTAACCTCGAACAGATGCAAAAAGACCTAAAATTTGATAACCATACTTTTTAATATGTTTATTCTTAAGAAACATAGGTTTAGCTATAAATTGTAGACAACCTCTAATCGATAATCCTTGAGTGCTTTTTTTGCTTTGTTAAAATCTTCGGCAAATCCTAAAATAAACCCTCCGCCTCCAGAACCACACAGTTTAAGATAGTAATCGTTGGAATCGATACCTTGCTTCCAAAGGGTGTGAAATTCTTTTGGTATCATAGGTTTAAAATTATTGAGGACCAAATGAGAAAGTTGTTTCATGTTGGTAAAAAGAGACTTCAAGTTACCATTCAAAAAATCATCGACACAGGCATCTGTGTAATTGATGAATTGATCTTTCATCATGATGCGAAAAGATTCCTGTTTCATGTTTTCCATAAAAATAGAAACCATGGGTGCAGTTTCACCAGTTACACCACTATCCAAAAGAAAAACAGCTCCTTTGCCTTTAGGGTTTTGGGAAGGAATACCCGTGGGTTCAACATGATCGTTAGAATTAATTAAAATGGGTAGGCTCAAATAACTATTAAGCGGATCTAAACCAGATGACTTTCCGTGAAAAAAAGATTCCATTGCCGCAAAAACAGTTTTGAGATGTTGCAATTTTTCTTTGGTCAAATTCTCTAAAACAGTAATTTTATTTAAAGCATATTGATCGTAGACAGAGGCTACCAAAGCTCCACTACTTCCTACTCCATATCCTTGAGGAATACTACTGTCAAAATACATTTTTTTATCTAAATCTGTATCTAATCGAGGCCAATCGAAAGATACTATTGATTCTGGAAGCTTTTTGAGATACTCACAAAAAGCAACTAATTTGAGATGTGAATCTTGTGTTGATGAATCCTCAGAGATCTTTAGTGCTCCTCTGTAAAAGTTATACGGAATTGAAAGACCTTTTGAGTCTTTGATGATTCCGTATTCTCCGAAGAGTAAGATTTTGGCGTAAAACAAAGGTCCTTTCATACATTTCAAAGTTACACTTTTTTTGCACCATTACCAATTTGATCTTCAATGAATTGACCGTTTTGACAATAACACATTAGTTCATCCTTAATAAACTTTAAAACCGTTTCTTTTTCTGTCTTTGGGTACAGCAAATGAACATTTGCTCCTGCATCAAGCGTAAAACACAATGCAGAATTATTATCCTGACGATACTTCCACACCCTGTTAATTACCTCAAGAGTGTTGGGTTGCATAAGAATAAAATAGGGCTGTGAGGCCATCATCAAAGCATGTAAGGTTAATGCTTCAGATTCTACTAAGGAAATAAACTCTGTAAGATTTCCTTGTGAAATAATTGTTTTAAGTTTTTTTATGTTTGTACAAGCTTGATCAAATCGGGTAGTTGCATAGGGGTGATTATTCATCAAGTTGTGGCCAACAGTACTACTTACTTTTTTCTGACCTTTATCAATAATTAAAATGGTGTCCTGATATTCTTCAAAAATAGGGTGGGTTCTAGAATCAAGAGCAGTTCCAAATAAATCTGAACTTCCTTCAAAAGCATCTGATTTCCCCCAAGACACCAAAGGCCCTTCTATGCTTCTAGCCGCACTCCCTGAACCTAATCGCGCTAAAAAAGAAGCTTTTTGAAAAAAATATGCATCGGTCATTACAGGATTAATTTTCTTTTCAATTGACATTATCCCTAAGGCTAAAGCACTCATTCCTGATGCTGAAGAAGCTATCCCACTACTGTGAGGGAATGAATTACTACTTTCTATCTTTAGGTGATGCTGTCTGACAAAGGGGACATAGTGGTCTATTCGTTCTAAAAAAGTTTCGATTTTAGGGTGAAAAGCTGGAGTGTTGTTTCCTTCAAATTTAAACTCAAAAGAAAAAGCTTGATTTCTAATTTCTTTTGGAACAAAAGAGACCGAAGTCTGAGTCTTACATTTCGACAAAGTAAAACTTAATGAAGGATTTTGGGGATATTGCATTCCAAATTTGCCCCAATACTTAATCAATGCAATATTACTAGGAGACTCCCAAGTTGAAGTTCCTTCAACTTCTTTTACCTGATTTTCAATAAAATCTTCTTCACTTTTCATGATTACAAAGATAATGGATTCATTGTTTAATAAGAAGCAATTGAACCTTTGGAATTTTGTATATTAGTATTTGATTCATTGTTTTTATGAAAACAAAAATTAAAAAAAGATTAGCAATCCTTTCTGGCATAATTATCTGCCTTGCTGTTGGCGGTATTGCTGGCAGTGTTACTCAATCCTCAATACCAGTTTGGTATGCTGCTCTTAACAAACCTTTTTTTACTCCACCAAATTGGCTCTTTGGTCCTGTTTGGACTCTTTTGTACATCTTGA
The DNA here is from genome assembly GCA_002708445.1 of Candidatus Arcticimaribacter sp. GTDB lineage: Bacteria > Bacteroidota > Bacteroidia > Flavobacteriales > Flavobacteriaceae > Arcticimaribacter. The sequence continues at coordinate 50,219 of PAOB01000009.1, read as the reverse complement.
TGGGCTGGTCAGCTGGATGGATATGGTCTTTTGGAAGCCATCATAAATGGGTTAAAACAGCATTTTATCATTTTGGAGCACAGTTGGTTTTAAATGGAATGTGGTCTTTAGTCTTTTTTGGTTTAAAAAACATTCTTGGTGGACTGGTAATCATAGTTGCACTTTTAATTTTAGTAATAATTACCATAAAATGGTTTCGGGTTGTAAACAAAAAAGCTGCATATTTATTGTACCCTTATTTGCTTTGGTTAATCTATGCCACTGGATTGAACATAGGCGTTTTTGTTCTAAACTAGAATCAATTTTTAATACAATAACCCTGAAATCAAAATCAGTGACAACCTTTAAACCTCATCTTTAATTTACCGGAAGAATAATTCGATGGAGTCAAAAAATAATTAGTTGATTTTTTCTTGAACTCTTTCTGGAAAATCTGTAATAATCCCATCAACTCCAAATTCAACCATCCTAGCTATGTTTTCAGGTTCGTTAACTGTCCAGGGATAGATTTTTAAACCAGCCTTATGTATTTTTTTGATGTTTTGGGGGCTTAAAGTTTGATAATCAGGGTTTATGGCAAATGCATCTAATGTCTTTGCAACGGGAATAGCATCTAATGGATCATCTTCGGTAAGTACTGCAATCGCCACTTCTTTGTTTACTTTGTAAAATAGTTCAAGTTCATCCCAATTAAAACTAGAAATAAACACATCCTTTGAATCCCAATTTGCTTTTTCAAAATAAGTATTAATCAACTTAGAAGTTAATTCTGCTGTTTGAGCTCCTTTCAATTCAATATTCAACTGAACACGCCCATCGATAAGATCCATAACCTCATTTAGGGTAGGAATGGGTTCTTTTCCTAAAACACGAAATTGCTTAATGGAATCTAAAGACATCTGTTCTATGAAACCTTTACCATCTGTTAGTTTTTCTAAAGTTTGATCATGAAAAACCACCAATTCTCCTGTTGCGCACTTAAAAATATCAATTTCAATAGCATCAACATTCAAATCCATTGCTTTTTGTATCGATGCAATGGTATTCTCTGCAACATGCCCCTTGGCACCTCGATGACCGATAGTCAAAATTTTAGAGTCTTTTTTTGCACAAGAAGAGGTGGTTAGCATAGTCATAATTGTTATTACTGAGATAGATATTAGAGAACGCATAAAAATAATTTTTTAAGATTTTACATCCCTTAAAAGGCTTTGAAAAACAAAGTTTTACTCCTCTGGGGCTAATTCTATCACAAGGCCTTCTAACTCTTTGGTTATTGGAATTTGACACCCCAAACGACTGTTGTCTTTTACATTAAAAGCTTCGGACAACATCGCTTCTTCATCATCAGATCTATCGGGAAGTATTGAGTCAGAGAGGACATAGCATTGACATGATGCACACATTGCCATTCCACCACAAGTACCCTCTACGGGCAAATCATAAGCCTTACACACCTCCATTAAATTCATAGCCATATCATGAGGTGCATCAACATCATGAGTTTCTCCTTCTCGATCGATGATTTTGATTTTGATATCTTGACTCAATAGATTTGACTTAGGATTAGGCTTCTATGTTTATTACTTTTTCAATGTGGGGTGCATATTTTTTAATCGTCATTTCAACACCCAACTTTAAGGTCATTTGATTCACAGAACATCCAACACAAGCACCGTGAAGCATTACATTTACAATCTTATCGTCTTCGATTGAGACTAAAGAGATGTCGCCTCCATCAGCGGCAAGAAAAGGTCGTATTTCTGTTAGGGCAAGAAGAACTTTCTGTTTCGTTTCAGATGATTTCATAATTATTTTTTTAGGGCTGAGCAGCCTGACATTGTGGTTATTTTAACTGCTTGAGTTGGAGGTAATGTTTTGTTCCGATCTACTAATTGAGCAGCCATATTTTGAGTAATCAATTCAATTGCTTTTGAAACGGGTGTTTGAAACTGAAGGGCAGCTGGCCGCCCAAAATCTCCAGCTTCACGGACACTCTGTACCAATGGTATTTCACCAAGAAAAGGAACTCCTGTATCTTGAGCCAAATTTTTTGCACCTTCTTTTCCAAATAAATAATATTTATTTTCAGGAAGTTCTTCGGGTGTAAAATATGACATATTTTCAACTACTCCCAAAACAGGAACTTGAATACTTTCCTGTTGGAACATTGCTATTCCCTTTTTAGCATCTGCTAAAGCTACATTTTGTGGGGTACTCACAACTACAGCTCCATTTATTGGAAGTGACTGAACAATGCTCAAATGGATGTCTCCCGTTCCAGGAGGTAAATCAATTAACAAAAAATCAAGTTCTCCCCAAGCTGCATCAAAAATCATTTGATTCAATGCTTTAGATGCCATAGGTCCACGCCAAATAACTGCTTGATTGGGTTGAGTAAAAAAACCAATTGAAAGCACTTTTACTCCATAGTTTTCAATCGGTTCCATTTTGGACTTTCCATCAACCGATACTGAAAGTGGTCGTTTACCTTCCATATCCATCATAGTCGGAATAGAAGGGCCATAAATATCCGCATCCAATATCCCTACTTTAAATCCCATTTGAGCCAAGGTTACAGCAATGTTTGAAGTTACTGTAGATTTACCAACACCTCCTTTACCTGATGAAATGGCAACGATTGAACTTATTCCCTCGATCGGTTTTCCTTTTATGGGTGCTTCTTTTTTTGGTGGAGCTTCAACCTTTACATTGGTTGTTACTTTTGCTTTTTGATGAATTTGAGCATGAATACTTTTAAGAATTTCAACTTCAACTTTTTTTCGAGCTTGAAGACTAGGATTTTTAAGAACTAAATCAATTACAATCTCTTCACCAAAAACATTAATGTTTTTGAGTGCACCGCTTGCAACTAAATTTTGCCCTTCTCCAGGAACGGTGAGTCCCTCAAGAACTTCATGTACTGCCTGTTTTGTTATGTTCATTTAGGTTTCCCTTTAGATATTGACTCTAAACTGCAAATATAAGGTTCTCAATCGAGAATAAGAACGTTTCTCTACCTTATGAGTATTAATAAGTTAAATGATCGGATGGATCCCATAAAAATTGATCAAAATTAATTATTTGATTGTCTTCGATTTCGATGCCTTCATTCTCGAGTAATTGCTGCATGAGGTTTGTTCCATCAAAATGATGTTTCCCTGTTAAAAGACCCAATCTATTTACTACCCTATGTGCTGGAACATCATCTATGTTGTGCGAAGCATTCATTGCCCAACCTACCATTCTTGCACTTTGTGGCGATCCCAGATAACGTGCTATCAAACCATATGAAGATACTCGACCAGAGGGAATTTTTCGAACTACTTCGTACACACGTTCAAAAAAATTAAGCTTTTTTGGGGACATTATCTGGGAAATTTGAATTTTAAATAGGTAATTGGTTTTTTCTGCTCCAAGTAAATACTTTCATAATACGTTTGAATTGCTGTTGCTTCTTCGGGAGCATGTGGATTGGCATACAAATCATGATGAGAATAATCTACTACAATACCCATCCCTTCCAAAAGGCCAAGGGTGTAGCCGTGCATGTATTCGTTATCAGTTTTGAGATGAACAAAACCCTTAGGCTTTAGAATAGATTTGTATTTGGCTAAAAACTGGGGATTGGTTAGCCGATGTTTCGTTCGTTTAAATTTTATCTGTGGATCAGGAAACGTTATCCAAATCTCATCAACTTCACAAGCTGAAAATAAGTCTGTTACCAGTTCTATTTGCGTACGAATAAAAGCCACATTTGGAAGTCCTTTTTCGAGAGATTCTTTTGCACCTGACCAAAATCGAGCTCCTTTCAAATCAATCCCAATAAAGTTTTTTTTAGGGAACTTTTGAGCTAAATAAACGGAGTACTCTCCTTTACCACAACCCAATTCAAGAACGATAGGGTTTTCATTTTTAAAAAAATCTTTGTTCCAATTTCCTTTTAACGGAAATCTTTGCTCAACCAATTCTTCTCGACTTGGCTGAATTACATTTGAAAATGTTAAATTTTGATTGAATCTTTTTAATTTATTTTTGCTCCCCAAAATGTATTTGTTTGGGTGTAAAAATAAATAAAATTTAAGCGAACTCCTGTCTTGAACTATTTTGTTTTGGGCAACGAAAAAGAAAATTCTGAACCAACCCCAAAAGTACTTTGAACATAAATTTTTTCTTGATGAGCCTCAATAATATGTTTCACAATAGCGAGCCCAAGCCCTGAACCTCCTTCATCGCGATTTCTAGCTTTATCTATTCTGTAAAAACGTTCAAAAAGTCTTGGGATATGCTTTTCCTCAATTCCGCTTCCATTATCAATTACCCGCACCAATATTTTTTGTTTATTCAAAAAACCTATGACTATCTCTGAAGTTCCACCTACTACGCCATACTTGAGAGAATTGACAATTAAATTGGTAATTACTTGAGAAATTCTTTTTCTATCAGCTTTTACCCAGAGAGTATCACTGTCTGAGGGTTTTTCAAAAACCAATTCAATTTTTCTTTCCTTGGCTCTTATCTCCATAAGACCCAAAACTTCATCAATTAAAACAATTAAATCAAAACGTTCTATTTCTATTGATGTGATTCCAGCCTCGAATTTGGTTATTAAATCCAAATCATTAACGATGTGATTCAATCGATCTATGCTTTGAGCAGCTTTTTGAAGGTATTTGATTCTTATGTCTTCATCATCGGCAGCACCCTCTAGAAGGGTTAAAATATAACTTTCTACTGTAAATAAAGGGGTTTTTAATTCATGTGCTACGTTTCCAATAAATTCTTTCCTGTAGTTGTCTTTTACTTTTAGTAATTCTATTTCAAGCTTACTCTCTTTTGCAAAGTTCTGAATACTTCTGGTCAAGGACTGTGCATCTTTCTTCAATAAATTTTTGCTCAAAGATGATCCTTCGGTGTAAAATTCATCATAAAGAACCTTTACCTTCAATAAAATGTATCGTTCTATTTGATATTGAATAAATGAAACACAAAAAAAAAAGAACAGAATAAAACCTATCACTATTGCTGTCAATGGGTAATCAAAATATGTAAGGTCTTTGAAATAGTAATTTAAGGCAATAACCAGTGTAACCCCGGACAAACATATGAATAGGGTAATAAAGAATGAAGTCCTAAATCTTAAGAATAATTTAATCAATTGTTCTGGTTAATGACAAATTTGTATCCAACTCCCTTAATCGTTTTAATGTAGTTTGCACCCATTTTCTCTCTCAATTTACGTACATGAACATCAATAGTTCTGTCACCTACTACTACATTATTACCCCAAACAGATTCTAGAATAACATCTCGTTTAAAAACCTTGTCGGGCTGGGATGCCAATAGTCTCAGTAATTCAAATTCTTTTCTGGGAAATAATATCTTTTTATCCTTGATGGTAACTTTGTATTCATCAAGATTAATGGTCAGGTCACCGTGGACAATTTCTGAGGCGGCTTCGCTGTTAAGAAAACGTCTTAGCAATGCATTTACTTTTGAGTTGAGTACTTTTGGCTTTATTGGTTTATTTACATAATCATCTGCCCCTACATCAAAAGCTGCAACATGGGAGTAATCTTCTGAACGTGCTGACAAGAACATGATTATTGTTTCTAGATGGCGTTTATCTTTCCGAATAATTTCACAGGTTTCAATTCCGTCCATTACAGGCATCATGACATCTAAAATTATTAAATGAGGTTTAACTTTTTCTACCTGAACTAAAGCTTCTTCACCGTTAGAAGCTGAAAAGACTTGATACCCTTCTTTTTTTAGGTTGTAACTCAGAATTTCAATAATATCTGGCTCATCATCAACCAACAAAATTTTAATTTTATCTTTCTCCATATTGACTTGCTATTTCATTGGTTGATTTTTAAATCAATAATCAAACAAAACATAATTACTCAAAAATAAGAATAAAATTAACCGCTTTTAACTTAATAATGATTTCTTCACAATGAAACAAAATTACATAGAAAACCTTTAAAAATGAATAGCTTTGTATTCTATGAAACGATCGATCGAACATTTCTGGGAAATTAACTCAAAATCAGATTTTGAAATGTTTGCCATGCAAACCTTTTTTTTTCAGCATGAAAACAATTCGGTTTATCGCTCATATTGCGATTTAATTAACTTTAACAAGGCCGATGTCAGTTCGATTGAGCAAATTCCATTTTTACCAATTCAGTTTTTTAAAACTCATGAAGTAAAATCTTTTAAAGGAACTGAGGAAATTACTTTTAGCTCAAGTGGAACTGGTGGCAAACAAACTTCAACACATTTTATTAAAAGCCTGAAAGATTATGAGAACAGTTTCAATTTTGCATTTCGATCATTTTACGGAGATCCAAAAGAGGTAACTATTCTAGCATTACTGCCCTCCTATCTTGAACGAGAGGGATCTTCGTTGATTTACATGACTGAGAGCCTCATTCAACAAAGTCAGGGTACTGATAGTGGTTTTTATTTAAATGATTACGAGAAACTAAAATCTGTGATTGAAAAACTTGAAGCTGCTCAACAACCCACGATTTTAATTGGCGTAAGTTTTGCTCTTCTCGATTTGATAGAGCAATTTAATTTTGATCTAAATCATACGCTTGTTATGGAGACTGGCGGTATGAAAGGAAGACGCAAAGAATTGATTCGAGAAGATCTACATCAACAACTTTGCAAAGGTTTTGGGGTGGAAAAAATTCACTCCGAATATGGGATGACAGAATTACTCTCACAAGCTTACTCTATTGGACATGGTATTTTTAGCTGTCCTTCATGGATGCGTGTTTCTTTACGCGAAGTAACAGACCCTTTCAAGTCAGTAGAGAATGGTGGAATGGGTAATGTCAATGTAATTGATCTTGCCAATCAATTTTCATGTGCCTTTATTGCTACTCAGGACATCGGAAAAATCCATGTTGAAAATCAATTTGAAATTCTGGGGAGAGCAGATTACTCTGATATCCGAGGGTGTAATTTATTGGTTTATTAAACGAACTTGAGGATAAAATAAGTTTTCTTTCCACGTTGAAGCAAAACATATCGATCATTAATCAAATCTTTGTTGGTTATGGAATATTCGTCGTTTACTTTAATTTTATTAATCGAAATCGAGTTTTCTTTCAATGCACGACGTGCTTCCCCATTGGATTTTAAGAACGAAGATTCGCCCGCCAAGGCAGCAATAATATCAATTCCAGATTCTAGTTTTGACCTGCTTATTTCTCCCTGTGGAACTCCTTCAAACACATCTAAAAAGGTTGCCATATCTAAACTTTTAAGCTCCTCTGAAGTTGATTTTCCAAACAAAATTTGAGAAGCTTTTTTTGCTTTATCTAAATCATCTTTGGAGTGCACTAAAAAAGTAATTTCATTTGCAATTTTGTTTTGTAAAACTCTCAAATGCGGTGCTTGCTTGTGCTGCTCTATCAAAGAGTCAATCTCTTCTCGGCTTAAGAAAGTAAATATCTTTATGTAATTTGCTGCGTCTTCATCAGAAGCATTCAACCAATACTGATAAAATTTATATGGGGAAGTGCGTTCTTTATCCAACCATATGTTACCTCCTTCTGTTTTTCCAAATTTAGCCCCATCTGCTTTAGTAATCAATGGACAGGTAATTGCGTAGGCTTTTCCATTTGCCTTGCGACGTACAAGCTCGGTCCCTGTTGTGATATTTCCCCACTGATCACTTCCTCCCATTTGAAGGGTACAATCTAGATTTTTGTAAAGGTGTAAAAAATCGTATCCCTGTAACAATTGATATGTAAATTCTGTAAATGACATTCCCACTTGTGATTCTGAACCCAAGCGTTTTTTGACTGAGTCTTTGGACATCATGTAATTTACTGTGATGTGCTTTCCTATGTCTCTTGAAAAGTCAATCAAAGAATATCCTTTCATCCAATCAAAGTTATTTACTAGAAGTGCTGGGTTTTCGCTGTTTTGATCAAAGTCCAAAAAGCGAGACAATTGACTTTTAATCCCTTGAATATTTTTATTTAAGGTTTGTTCGTTTAGCAAATTGCGTTCTGCTGATTTGCCAGACGGGTCACCGATCATTCCAGTAGCACCACCTACAAGAGCTATGGGTCGATGACCTGCTTTTTGAAAATGCATTAAAATCATAATTTGCACTAAACTACCAATATGGAGTGAGTCTGCAGTGGGATCAAAACCTATGTATCCCGTTGTCTTTTTTTCATTTAAGTGATTTTCAGTTTCTGGCATAATGTCATGTAACATTCCACGCCATCTTAACTCTTCAACAAAAAGATTTTTCATTTAATAGTTCTAGTTTACAAATTGATCTTAAGCGTTTTGATTTCAATGATCTCTTCAAAACAAATTAGTAATTCTTTCAAATCCATACCGGCAAGGCATCAATTTGTACAAAGATAGATTTCTGAGCTGAAACAAGAAAGTCAATAATAAAAAACAGTACTTTTGAATCATGATTTTAGTTACTGGAGCAACTGGATTAGTGGGGTCTCATTTACTTTTAAAACTTCTTGAGCAAGATGAAGATGTTGTAGCACTCTATCGTTCAGAATCGAAAAAAGAAACAACGATTTCTTTCATAAAAGATCGTATGCTTTCCAAAAAAGAAATCAAAATCATTTGGCGTAAAGGAGATATTTGTAATCTTCCCAGTCTTGAGTTGGCTTTTGAAGGGATTACGCATTTGTATCATTGCGCTGCATTTATTTCTTTTGCTCACTACAAACAAGAAACTTTAATGGAAGTTAATCAAGAAGGAACTACCCTTTTGGTTAATCTTGCCATAAAACATCAACTTAAAAAAATAGCTTACATAAGTTCCATTGCTGCCCTTGGTAATGATCTTAACTCGGATTTTATTGACGAATCAACGCCTTGGAATGCAGAACTTGATCATACGCCTTATGCTTATTCTAAATTTGGGGCAGAACTTGAAGTCTGGAGGGGAACTCAAGAAGGAATTCCTGCGGTAATAATCAACCCCGGTGTAATTCTTGGCACAGGTGTGAGAGGAAATCCACTAGAGCTTTTGTGCGATCAAATAGATAATCGTCTTCGTTTTTTTCCAAAAGGCACAACAGGCTATGTAACGGTCGAAGATGTTGTTGATGTACTTGTTCATTTAATGAATTCTGAAATAAAAAATGAGAGATTTGTTCTTGTTGCAGCAAATTGGAGCTACGAACAAATGTTTAAAAGAATTGCTTTTTTAAAAGGGAAAAAACCTCCAAAAATAGCCTTGAGAAAATCTTGGCTACAACTTTTTAATTTTCTCGAAATCTTCCTCTCATTGTTTGGTAAAAGACGATTTATGACTAAAGCACTAATTGGTAGTCTCTGTGGCGAAAAAAAAATAATGGGAACTCGGATAGAAGAAAAAACGTCCTTCAGATACTCAGAGATTGATAAGTATTTGGTTAAAAATGTTGGAAACCCTTTTTAATTTTTATACTCATTTTTAATCAGGGTGTCTAAACTATCCTGAATGTTTAAATATCGAGCTTCAAGGTTTTGAAAAATCTTTTTCATCAGTTTAGGTTTTTGGACATAATACATTTGATTTTGGATCAACTGAAGACTATCAATACCATACTTTTCATAAATGTATTGTGTCCCGAGATAACTTTTGAATTCCTCATTTAAATCGTTAGAGTTTTGAACGGATTTCATTACTGTTAAATCGTAAAAGATATCCTCCATAATTTCGGGTGAAATCTTTTTTTCTGGCTCAGTTACTGGTGTACTTCCATCGCATGCTAGAAAGAATATTACGACAAAAAGAACTAAAATATTCTTCATAATCTTATCTGTTAAAAGTTAAACGTTTCGCCGCTTTGTTTTCAACAATAGAATCTTTTGTAAATACGCATGAACCATTTACCCATGTTGTGTCAATTTTTGCTTGAAATTTTACCCCTTCAAATGGAGACCATTTGCATTTGTAGAGTAAAGATTCTGAAGTAACGGTTGTTGTTTTTTTTAAATCTACTAATACCAAATCGGCATAATAGCCTTCTTTTACATAACCTCTTTTCTCAATTTCAAATAAAATTGCAGGATTATGACAAGCTTTTTGAACTAATTTTTCAAGAGATATTTTCCCTTTTTTTGAGGAGGTTAGTAATGCCAAGAGTGCATGTTGAACCAATGGTCCTCCAGAAGGAGCAGAGGCATATTTATTATTTTTCTCTTCAAGTGTATGAGGTGCATGATCGGTTGCTAAAACATCAATTCGATCATCATTAAGTGCTTCCCATAGTGCATCTTGATCTTTCTGATTTTTAACTGCTGGATTCCATTTAATTCGGGTACCATGTGTTTCATAATCTTTGGCTGAAAACCAGAGATGATGAACACAAACTTCTGATGTGATTTTTTTCTCGGCTAATGGTAGGTCATTTCTAAAAAGCTCAGTTTCTATTGCAGTTGACAAATGAAATATGTGAAGACGTGCTCCAGTTTCTTTGGCTAAAGAAACTGCTCTTGAGGAAGACAAATAACAAGCTTCATGGCTCCTGATCACTGGATGTAATTCAATGGGGATATTCTCTCCATATTGTTCTTTATGTTTTGTAAAATTTGCTTTAACTGTTGATTCGTCCTCACAGTGAACCGAAATCAAAAGATCCGTACTAGAAAAGATTTCTTTTAAAACTGCTTGATCATCAACCAACATATTACCCGTTGAGGATCCCAAGAAGAGTTTAAGACCAGCTACTTTGGTTTTATCAAGTTTTTTTATTTCTTCAATATTGTCGTTGGTTCCACCAAACATAAAAGAATAATTTGCAAGTGATGTTTCTCGGGCGCGATCAAACTTATTCTCCAGTGCTTCAATATTTGTGGTCTGGGGAGTGGTGTTGGGCATTTCAATAAATGAAGTAATTCCCCCTGCTACTGCTGCACGTGATTCAGATTCAATCGTTGCTTTGTGTGTTAAACCGGGTTCTCTAAAATGAACTTGATCGTCTATCAATCCCGGGATCAAATGTTTTCCCGTTGCATCAATAACCTGATTTGCTTTAATGTTGAGATTTTCACCAATTTTTTTGATTTTTTCTCCCACAATCAAAACATCTTTTATCTCCTGTAAACCCTCATTTACAACAGTTGCATTTCTGATTAAAACTGTATTCATGTTTTACGTTTAAATAATGATTCTATTCGAAGATACAATACTCCGTAAATTGCTTCCCAAATAATTGACCCATTCATTTTGGATTGTCCCTTTACCCGATTTAAAAATATGATCGAATGTTCTTTCAGAGTAAATCCTTTGATCCATGCTTTGTATTTCAATTCTATTTGAAAAGCATATCCTACAAATTTAACTTCATCTAAATCAATTGCGTCCAACACTTCAGATTTGTACCCCACAAAACCAGCTGTAGGATCCTTTACAGGAAGTCCAGTAAAGAATTTAACGTAATACGATGCCCCTAGAGAAAGTAAAATTCTTCCCAAAGGCCAGTTTACTACATTAATACCATCAACATACCGAGAACCTATCACAACATCTGGCCCTTGACCAATCAGTTGTTCCATCTTGGGGACATCCTTGGGGTTGTGAGAAAAATCAGCATCCATTTGAAAAATGTATTTGTAATCTCTTGATTTTGCCCATCGGAAAGCATGTAAATATGCACGACCAAGCCCTTCTTTTTTTAGTCGGGTTTCTAAAAAAAGACGATTTGGATATTGCTTGGAAAGATTTTTCACCAATTTACCCGTTCCGTCAGGTGAAGAATCATCCACTACAAGTGCGTGATAATTATCACTTATTAGAAATAATTCATTAATAATCGCTTCTATGTTATCCGCCTCATTGAAGGTCGGTATGACGATGAGTGTGTTTTTCATTTGAAGTAATAAAAGTAATAAATTTAAAAGGATCGATACGAAATTTAGAAATCCATTTGTAATTGAATTCTTAATGAAAACCATTAATTTTAGCCCATGGAAGATTGGATTTTAAGAAACAACACCCAACAAGATTGGATCAGTCTTGTATTCCTATTTAATTTCGTTCTTTTTACTATTCTTGGGAGTTCAAATAAAAGTGAATTCAAATATTTTATTCGCTTTTTTGACTCGGCTTTGTATTTCAAAATTTACGGGAAAGAAAAAACTAGACTTCATCGTTTTACGATAATAGGGACTTTATTTTTAACCCTTAATTTCAGTCTTATTTTATTCTACACTTTAACTTTTCTAAAGTTTGCATCTCCATCTTTTCCTTTTTTCATAAATCTTACTTTTGGAATTCTGGCTTTAATCTTGATTCGTTTTATTGTTGAAAATACGGTATTTAAACTATTAGGATTAAATGAACTTACCGAATCATTTCAGTTCAAAAGTTTAAGTCATCAAATTCAAATATCTATCCTTTCATTTTTCTTATTTCTTTTCTATCAATTTACTTTTCACTATTCCGAATTTTTGTATGCTTTGCTTGTCACAATATTAATTCTTTACGTTTTATCTCAACTCTCTTTGTATCGAGAATATTGGAATGAATTTAAGGGTAATTTATTGTATTTAATTTTGTACCTTTGCGTATTCAAAATTGCACCTTGGATTGTGCTTTACAGTACATTGAATTAGGACAATCATAAAACCCATATGAAATTAAAAACGATATTGATATCTCAGCCTGAACCTACAAACGAAAATTCACCTTACACTCGTCTGAAAGAAAAACACAATCTAAAGATTGATTTCAGACCTTTTATCCATATTGAGGGTGTTGACGCGAAAGAAGTTCGACGACAAAAGATAGATTTTGCAGAATACAATTCTGTAATTTTGACAAGTCGTAATTCTGTTGATCATTTTTTTAGATTAGCCGAAGAAATGCGCTTTAAAGTTTCTGATGCAACAAAATATTTTTGCCAATCTGAAGCAGTAGCATTTTACCTTCAAAAATATGTCGTTTACAGAAAACGTAAAATTTATGTGGGTCAGAAAAGCTTGACCGAACTTGAATCTGTTTTTAAAAAATTTGGAGATGAAAAGTTTTTACTTCCTTCTTCTGATATTTTAAAACCTGCAACTCCCGACTTTTTGAATAGCTTGGGAATCAATTGGACCCGTGCTCAATTGTACAAAACAGTGGTAAGTGATTTATCCGATTTACGTGATGTTTATTACGACGTTTTAGTATTCTTTAGTCCTTCTGGAATTGAGTCTTTACTGCATAATTTCCCTGATTTTGAACAGAACGATACTCGAATTGCTGTCTATGGGAACACTACTGTCAAAGCTGCAGACAAGGCCAAACTTAGAATAGATATTAAAGCTCCTACTGAAGAAACTCCATCTATGACCATGGCAATTGAAAAATACATTGCCAAAAACTTAAAATAATTTACTTCTTTAGAAAAGATAACGTCAAATAAACCCAAGCGGAAATTATCAAAACCCCTCCTGTTGGAGTGACAGGACCCAAGTATTTTACAGGCAAGCCATGTAATTGTTTTGTAGATAAAAGGAAAATACTTCCAGAAAAAAGAAAAACGCCAGCTAGAACTAGCTTAACAAATATATCTTTGGACTCTGATTGAATGTATGTGATATTATTGATCAAGATTATTGCTAGTGCATGATACATTAAATAACGCACGCCCACTTCGAAACTGTCAAGTGCTTCATTAGTTAATCGAGCTTTGAGAAAATGACTCCCCAAAGCACCCAAACTTACAGCAATTGCAAGTAAACCACTTGCTACGGCGTTGCTAAGCTTTTCTTGAAATTCCATCTTTTTATTTTTTGGTAAAGATACTTACGGAAAGGCTTTTGTCCTAGTCAGTTTAATTAAATTAATAGATTAATAGAAATTAATTGATTTTATCAACTAAATGCATATTTTTGACGAAATAAAATTAATGATGAAAATTACAAATCAAGAAATCCAAGTTGACGGTATCGATAAAATTATTTTAAATGGTTTAATTAAAAATGCAAGGGTTTCTATCGCTGAACTGGCTCAAAGAGCTGGAATTTCTGGAGCTGCAGTTCATCAACGTCTAAAGAAACTAGAAAATTCTTCTTTAATTAGCGGATCTCAAATCAATATTAATCCAAAGGTTTTGGGGTACACAACCTTAGCATTTATTGGTGTTTTTTTAGATAAAGCTGCAAGTAATCCCCAAGCTGTGGCACAACTGAAAAAGATACCTGAAGTTACCGAGTGTCATTACACTACAGGAAATTGGAGTATTTTTATTAAAATTTTATGCAAGGATAATGAACATTTAATGCATTTACTAAACACAAAGATACAAGCCATTCCGGGAGTTTCACGAACAGAAACTTTTATTTCTCTAAACCAACAAATCAAAAGGCAAATAGCACTGTAATCAACTTGTGTTTTTTCTTTTATTTCTAAAAACAATAATCAAAATCATGAGTTGTAAAAGTCCTGCCACAAAATTAGCCAGTAAAACCGATCTGCTACCAATGTAAAAACCATAAATCCCCCAAAGAATAACTCCCGTGAGCATTACCATATACATGGTTACAGAAACTCCTTCAGATGATTTTGACTTCCACACCTTTATTACTTGAGGCAAAAAAGATGATGTTGTCAAAACGGCAGCTACATAACCAATGATTTCAATATCCATTAACCAACAATATTTATTATTTTACCTGGCACAACAATAACTTTTTTAGGAACTCTTCCCTGCAATTGTTGCTGTGTACGTTCATCATTCATAATTATTTCTTCAATTTCTTTGGGGTTTAATTCTAAAGAAAGTTCAACAGTAAACCTCATTTTTCCATTAAATGAAACAGGATAATTTTTAGAAGATTCAACCAAATAAGAGGGTTCGTAAATTGGAAAAGAGACTGAACTTATACTTGTGTCGTGACCCAATAATTGCCAGAGCTCTTCAGATAAATGGGCTGCAAACGGGGATAATAATACTGCTAAAGGTTCTAGTACTTCTCTTTCATTACACTTTTGTGTAGTCAATTCATTTACACAAATCATAAAAGAACTGATACATGTATTGAAAGAAAAATCCTCAATGTCCTCTGTGACTTTTTTTATGGTTTGATGTAAACTTTTCAAAGATTCTTTGGATGCAGTTCCATCTGACACATAAAATTCTTCTGATTTATGGTACAATTTCCATAGTTTCTTAAGAAACGAATGAACACCTGAAATACCTGCTGTGTTCCAAGGTTTAGCTTGTTCTAGCGGTCCTAAAAACATTTCATACATCCGTAATGTATCTGCTCCATACTGTTCACAAATAAGATCTGGATTAACTACATTGTATTTTGATTTGGACATTTTTTCTACTTCACGTCCAACATAATAAACTCCATTTTCTAAAACAAAAAAAGCATTACTAAATTGAGGTTGCCATTTTTTAAGAGCTTCTAAATCAAGTTCGTCTGCATTATTTACCATACTGATGTCTACTCGGATCGGTTCAACTTCAAAATCTTTTATTAAATTTTTAGACACATATTCTTGAGTTCCTTTTTTACGGTATGTAAAAGCTGATGATCCCAATATCATTCCTTGATTAATTAACTTTTTTGCGTACTCATCAACTGGTAATAAGTTTAGATCAAAAAGAAATTTCTGCCAAAAACGAGAATACAATAAGTGTCCAGTAGCATGCTCACTCCCACCGATATACAAATCTACATTTTGCCAATAATTTACAGCTTCTTTACTCACAAAAACCTCATGATTATTTGCATCCATGTATCTATTGAAGTACCATGAACTTCCAGCCCAACCAGGCATAGTATTCAGTTCTAAGGGAAAAACACTAGTTTCATTCAATTCAGAGTTAGGAACCACTTTTTCAGAAACAGTATCCCATGCCCAAGAGGTTGCATTTCCCAGAGGGGGTGCTCCTTCTGGAGTGGGTAAATATTGTTCAACCTCTGGAAGAACTAAGGGGAGGTTTTCTGGTTTTAATGCAACAGGCATTCCATTTTTATAATAAATGGGAATAGGTTCTCCCCAGTATCTTTGTCTACTGAAAACAGCATCTCTTAATCTGTAGTTAATGGTACCCTCACCAGATCCCTCTTGTTCAAGTCGTTCTATGACTTTTATCATTGCTTCTTCATAAACTAAGCCATTTAAAAAATCAGAATCTTTAATTTTTGTTTTTCCTTTTTCAACAAAAGCCTCGTTGGTAATGTCAGCTCCTTCAAAAATATTACGGATTTGAATGTCAAAATGTTTTGCAAAATCAAAATCTCTTTGGTCACCACAGGGAACCGCCATTACTGCCCCTGTTCCGTATCCTGCTAAAACATAATCTCCAATCCAGATTGGGATGGGCTCTTTTGTGAAAGGGTGAATTGCGTAAGCTCCTGTAAATACTCCGCTGATGGATTTTACGTCAGCCATACGATCTCGTTCAGAGCGTTTTGCGCTTGCTTCAACATATGCTGCTACTTCGGTTTTTTGCTCGTCGCTTACAATAATATCTACCAACGGATGTTCTGGTGCCAATGTCATAAAAGTTACACCGAACAGAGTATCGGGTCGGGTTGTAAAAACTTCTATTTCTCCTTCATTATCTTGAATATCAAAACGAACGTTTGCACCTATTGATTTACCAATCCAATTACGCTGAATTTCTTTTAAAGATTCTGGCCAATCCAACTTATTCAATCCCTGAAGTAAACGTTCTGCATAGGCTCCTATTCGCATACTCCATTGCTTCATCTTCTTTTTGGTTACCAGATAACCTCCTCGCTCCGATACACCATTGATTATTTCATCATTAGCCAAAACTGTTCCCAAGTCTGGGCACCAATTAACTTCAGAATCAGATAAATACGCCAAACGATACATCAATAAAACTTCTTGTTTTTCGGGGTGTGAAAATCCAATCCATTCATCTCTTGAAAATGAAGTTGTATTTTCATCGCAAACAGCATTTAAATTGGCACTCCCGTGAGTTTCAAAATGTGCTACCAACTTTTCAATAGGCTTTGCTGAATTTGTTTTATTACAGTAATAAGAATCAAACAATAACAAAAATATCCATTGAGTCCATTTATAAAAATCTGCTTGCGAAGTTCTAACTTCTCTACTCCAATCGAAAGAAAACCCCATTTTGTCAAGCTGCTTTCTGTAGCGGCTAATATTGGTTTCGGTAGTTATGTTGGGGTGCTGTCCCGTTTGAATTGCATATTGTTCTGCAGGCAAACCAAAGGAGTCATATCCCTGAGGATGAAGAACATTGAATCCTTTATGGCGTTTGTAACGGGCATAAATATCACTTGCAATGTAACCCAGAGGATGTCCTACGTGCAAACCTGCGCCCGAGGGATATGGAAACATGTCCAAAACATAATATTTTGGTAGTGTACTTTTATTGTTTGCTTTAAAGGTTTGATTTTTGGCCCAATAGTTTTGCCACTTTTTTTCGATTTCAAGGAAATTGTACCCCACGACAGTTCAGTTTATTTGATCCACAAAAATAGGATTAAAGCAGGAAAGGAAAAAGTTTATTGACACCAAGAATACAAATTGCTTCTTGTTTACTATTTTTACGTAATCAATTTAATACAAGTGCGTAAAAATTCACAAGAAAATTATCAAAAAAGACGATTGCTTTCTACATACTTTTCTGTAGTCATAAGCATTTCCTTAGTATTGTTTCTGGTGGGATTGTTAGGTCTACTTTTATTGAATTCAAAAAAAGTTGCGGATCATTTTAAAGAACAAATTGCTTTAACAATTTACATTGACGATTCTGCCAAGCCAATCGAAATAAAACAACTTCAAAAAAGTTTAGCACTCCGTCAGGAGACCAAAACCTCCCATTTTGTGTCAAAAGAAGAGGCTGCAGAAATTCATGCTCAAGAAATTGGAGAAGATTTTATGGAGTTTCTTGGATACAACCCCCTGCTAAGCTCTATCGATGTCTATTTTAATGCAGCTTTTATCTCTCCTGTATTTCTTAAAGATTTACAAAAGAATTTTGAAGAAAAAGCATACATAAGTGAGGTTCTTTATGATCAACCTCTGGTAGAAATATTAGATGAAAATATCAAGAAAATTACTCAATGGATATTGATCTTAAGTTTTGTTTTTATTTTGGTTGCAATTCTTCTTATCAATAGTTCCATTCGATTGTCCATTTATTCAAAAAGAATGATTATCAAAACAATGCAGTTGGTTGGGGCTACAAAAAGCTTTATTCGATTTCCTTTCATAATGAAACATCTCCAGCTCGGAGTTTTAGCTTCTATTATTGCTCTTGGTGGTCTAACGGTTGTTCTATATGAGCTCGACAAACGATTTCCCGAGCTTAACTTAATTGCAAATCCCTTTGAGCCTAGCTTAATATTTTCTGCTGTTCTTGGAATGGGAATTTTAATTACGGGACTTAGTACCTTTTTCGCAACTCAACGTTTCTTGAATCTAACCACTGAAGCTGTTCAATAACTTTTTATGAAAAAAATAAAATCTACAAAAAAAGAATTCTTATTTAAAAAGCGCAACTATCAATTCCTATTGCTATCGATAATAATAATTGGTGTTGGATTTGTTTTGATGGTAGGTGGAGGCAGTTCTGACCCAAACATTTTTAACCCAGAAATATTTAATTTTAGACGTATTCGCTTGGCTCCCACTTTGGTTTTAATCGGTTTTGCAGTAGCTGTTTATTCAATTTTGACTTCCCCTAAAAAATAATTCAATGGATCTACTAACAGCAATTATGTTGGGGATAATTCAAGGGTTAACAGAGTTTTTACCCATCTCTTCTAGTGGGCATTTAGAACTTGTAAAAGTAATCTTAGGAGACCAGTCTTTACCCAAAGAAAGTTTATTAATGACAATTGTACTTCATGGTGCAACTGGCTTGAGTACCCTTATTGTTTTTAGAAAAGACATCTATGAAATATTTCAAGGTTTATTTGAGTTCAAGAAAAACGAAGCTTTTTATTTTTCTTTGAAAATCATCACATCCATGATTCCCGCAGTCTTTGTCGGTCTCTTTTTAGAAGACTTTATTTCTCAACTGTTCCATCAAAACATTCTTTTGGTTGGAGCAATGTTATGGATAACAGCTGCGCTTTTGTATTTGGCAAACCATTCTCAAGTGACTAAAAAAAAATTGAACCTAAAATCTGCTTTTTACATTGGCGTAATTCAGGCCATCGCAATTCTTCCTGGTATTTCTAGAAGTGGAGCTACCATAGCCTTGGGTGTTCTTCTGGGAATTGACAAAAGTAAGGCTGCTCGTTTTTCTTTTCTTATGGTAATTCCTTTGATTTTTGGTAGCATGATCAAAAGTTTTTTTGAAATTGGAACCAGTCCAATACAAATAAACTCATTAGCAATATTTGTAGGTTTTACAGCAGCTTTTATTACTGGAATAATCGCTTGTAAATGGATGATTGAATGGGTAAAAAATTCAAAGTTATGGTACTTTAGCATTTATTGTATGATTGTTGGAACTGTAGCTATCATTTATGAATTTTTATGAGTGAACTGAGAGAAAAGTTTCTGAATGGCGAAGTCATTCTTGTTGATAAACCGTTTAATTGGACTTCATTTCAAGTAGTAAATAAAATCCGCTGGATGATTAAAACTACACTTGGAATCAAAAAAATAAAAGTCGGGCACGCAGGAACACTAGATCCACTGGCTTCGGGGCTTTTGATTTTGTGTACGGGTAAAATGACCAAACAAATTGAACAATTCATGGGTCAAGAAAAGGAGTATGTTGGAACTTTTTCACTTGGAGCAACGACCCCTTCTTATGATCTCGAAACCGAAATTAATCAGTATTTCCCTATCGAACATATCGACAAAAAACTACTCGAAAATACCTTAACTCAATTTACAGGAATCATTGACCAACAACCCCCTGTTTTTTCTGCATTAAAAAAAGAAGGAAAACGTTTGTATGAATTTGCCAGAGAGGGTCAAGAGGTGGAAGTTCCATCTAGAAAAGTTACCATCCGAAATTTTGAGATCACTCAAATAAATTTTCCAGAAATAGATTTCAAAGTAAATTGCAGCAAAGGGACTTACATCAGATCCCTAGCTCACGACTTTGGAAAATCACTCAACTCGGGTGCATATCTCAGTGTATTAAGACGAACTCGAATTGGCAAATACAGTATAGAGAATGCAATCCAAATTGAAGATTTTGAAAAACTCCTAGAAAAGTAACGGTAATCCTTGTATTATGTGCCAAGATCTCAAAATCAATCCCCTTAATTTTTTATATTTGTAATACTAAAAAAAGTGTATGAATTTTAAACGTATTTTACTAAAACTGAGTGGTGAAGCACTAATGGGAGAACGTTCTTACGGGATAGACCCCATTCGAATTAGTAAATATGCCGAAGAAATTAAGCAGATTTACAGCCAAAATGTAGAAATAGCAATCGTAATTGGTGGAGGTAATATTTTTAGAGGTGTTTCTGGATCCAGTCAGGGAGTAGACCGAGTTCAGGCAGATTATATGGGAATGTTGGCCACCGTAATAAATGGACTTGCCCTTCAAAGTGCTCTGGAAAACATAGATGTTCCAACCCGACTTCAAACTGCACTAAAAATTGAAGCCGTTGCGGAACCTTACATCAAAAGAAAAGCGGTTCGTCATCTAGAAAAAAATAGAGTCGTAATTTTTAGTGCTGGAACAGGAAATCCATTCTTTACCACAGATTCTGCTGCAGTACTTCGAGCTGTAGAAATAAATGCAGATGTTATCTTAAAAGGAACTCGAGTAGATGGCATCTACAATGAAGATCCCGAAAAAAATAAAGAAGCTGTGAAATTTGACAATCTTTCTTTTGAAGAAGTTTTAAAAAGAGGGCTCAAAGTGATGGATACAACAGCCTTCACGCTTAGCCAAGAAAACAAGCTTCCGATAATTGTATTTGACATGAACACCCAAGGCAACCTTATTCGGGTAGTTCGTGGTGAGAATATTGGAACCAAAGTAGATCTTTAAGTTAAACCCTATGAACGAAGAATTACAATTTATTATTGATAATGCCCTTGAAAGCATGAATAGTGCTCTCGAGCATCTTGAAAATGAACTTTTAAAAATTAGAGCTGGAAAAGCAAATCCAGTAATGCTCAGCAGCGTTATGGTAGATTATTACGGGTCTCCAACTCCTCTTAATCAGGTTGCAAATGTGAACACCACTGATGCACGTACCTTATCCATTCAACCTTGGGAAAAAGCAATGTTAGGAGAAATAGAAAAAGCTATTATTAATTCTAATCTTGGATTTAATCCGATGAACAACGGAGAATCAATTATTATCAATGTTCCTCCCCTGACAGAAGAACGAAGAAAGGAATTGGCTAAAATGGCTAAAGCAGAGTCCGAAACTGCAAAAGTAAGTATTCGTAATGCTCGTAAAGATGCGAATAACGAAATTAAAAAATCTAAGGTTTCTGAAGACGAGCAAAAGAATTATGAAATCGATATTCAAAAACACACCGATACATTTATCCAAAAGACAGATAATGTATTCGCACGTAAAGAAAAAGAGATTTTAACCGTCTGAACCTTTTCATCAATGGCTTAGGGTTCTTTTAAATTATGAAGAAAAAAGTGAAATGGAATTTTTGGGAAGGTGTTGCTCGACTCATTCTTCGTAATCGCATAACAATACTTTTACTACTCATTGCTATAACCTTTTTTTGGGCTTCTCAATGGAAGTACATGCGTTTTACTTTTACTGAAGCCAATTTACTTCCTGATCAACACGAAGAAAACGTCCGATACAATCAGTTTTTAGACCTTTTTGGAGAGGATGGAAACGTGATGGTTTTGGCACTTCAAGACCCGAATTTATTTAGTAAAGGTAAATTTGAAGCATGGAATAAGCTAAGTAAAGAACTTGGGGCTTATCCTGAAATTGATTTTGTTTTATCACTCGAAAATTTAAGCACATTATCAAAAAACACAAAGAGAAATAAATTTGAAATAACTCCTTTTCTGGCTGACAAACCAGAAACTGAAGATGCTTATGCTTTACTCAAACAGAAATTATTTAAAGAATTACCCTTCTTTGAAAACCTAATCTTCAACAAAGAAACACAGACTGTTAGAACTGCTATTTACATGAAGAATGAAGTTGTAAATAGTGCCTTAAGAAAGGCTTTTATTTACGATGTTTTTATTCCTACAATAGAAAAATTTGAAAAGGAAAGCAACACTGATGTCCGTATTTCTGGGATGCCATACATCAGAACTCTAAATGCTCAAAATATTGTCGATGAAATCGGGATTTTTGTTCTAGGAGCAATGGGGGTAACCTCTTTAATTTTCTTTTTGTTTTTCCGTTCCATTCGCACTACTGTCATTTCCATGGTCATCGTTCTTTTTGGTGTTGCTTGGGCACTTGGTACACTTGGATGGATGGGTTACGAAATTACTGTATTAACAGCCCTGATACCACCTTTGATTATTGTTATTGGAATACCCAATTGTATTTTTCTTATCAATAAATACCAACAAGAGGTTGCTAAACATGGAAATCAAATAAAATCACTCCAACAAGTAATCATCAAAATTGGGAATGTAACTTTGATGACCAACCTTACCACTGCATCAGGTTTTGCAACTTTTATTTTAACCGACAGTAAGTTATTGACCGAATTTGGAATCATTGCCTCAATCAATGTTATTGGAATCTTTATTCTCTCACTGCTATTAATTCCAATCATCTACAGTTTCTTGCCACTCCCCAACCAAAAGCATCTGAATCATTTAAAAAATAAATCCATTGATCGCTTTGTGAATTGGATGGAAAAAAACGTTCGACACCGAAGAATCAATACCTACATTATTTCACTCATTCTCCTCATAGGAAGTATCATTGGAATTTATCAAATCAGAATCTCTGGAAGTATTTTAGAGGACATGCCTCAGAAAAAAGAATTTTTTAAAGACATTCTTTTCTTTGATAGAGAGTTTGATGGAGTTGTCCCTCTAGAAATTTTGATCAATACCCAACGAAAAAATGGAGTTATCAAACTTCCCACATTAAAGCGAATGGATGCACTTGGAAAAAGTATTGATGCTTTTCCTGAGCTTTCTAAACCCATTTCAGTAGTCAATGCGATAAAATATGCCAAACAGGCCTATTACAATGGAAATCCAAACTACTACAAACTTCCGACTGCTCAAGAAAACAAATTCATTTTCTCCTATTTTGATTCCTCAGAACAGGGAGATGCTTTATTGAAAAATTATGTAGACTCAACAGGTCAATATGCTCGAATGACTACGTTTATGAAGGACATTCTTACCGAACGAATGGAGGAAATTAAATATGAACTTGAAAAAGAAATTAAAAAGATTTTTCCTGAAAATCGCTATGACATTCAGCTCACTGGGAAGTCCCTGATTTTTTTAAAGGGGACTAAATACCTTATCAAGAATTTAATTTTATCGCTTTCTCTGGCCATTTTATTAATTGCTCTTTTTATGGCATACTTGTTTAGGTCTTTTAAAATGATCCTGATTTCACTCATCCCTAACCTATTACCCTTGTTGGTTACAGCAGGGATGATGGGGTTTTTGGGCATTCCCATAAAACCATCTACCATATTGGTTTTTAGTATTGCCTTCGGAATTTCTGTTGACGATACCATCCATTTCCTCGCAAAATATCGGCAGGAACTCATTGAATCAAAATGGAAAATACAACGATCGGTTTATGCTGCATTGAGAGAAACTGGAGTAAGTATGTTCTACACGTCCATTGTTTTATTTTTTGGGTTTTCTATTTTTATGATTTCAGAATTTGGTGGAACTGTTGCACTTGGAGGTTTGGTTTCAGCAACCTTACTTTTTGCAATGCTTGCAAATTTAATTCTACTTCCCTCTTTATTAATTTCCTTGGAACGCACTGTCTCAAATGAAAATGTCATCAAAGAACCTAAGCTTCAAATTTTAGAACAAAAAGAATCAAAGGAAGCATAAAACGAACAATTAAATTTTAGATAAACTGCTATCTTTGCAGCGAAATTAGAAACATTATGAAGATCAAGTCCTTATTAAAAACATCCGCTACAGGCCAACAAGTTACTGTTAAAGGTTGGGTAAGAACCTTTAGAGCCAATCGGTTTATTGCTTTGAATGACGGTTCTACATTAGGGAATTTACAATGTGTTGTAGATTTTGAGTCGATGGATGAAGCATTACTCAAAAGCATTAATACGGGAGCTGCTGTCAAAATCACAGGGAATTACATCGAAAGCCAAGGGAAAGGTCAATCATATGAAATTCAAGTAACCGATCTACACGTTTATGGAGAGGCTGATCCAGAGAGCTATCCGATTCAACCTAAGAAACACAGCCTAGAGTTTTTAAGAGAAAAGGCTCATTTACGAGTTAGAACAGCAACCTTTAGTGCCGTAATGCGAGTACGTTCGGCTCTTGCGTTTGGAGTACATCAATTTTTTAGAAATGAAGGCTTTCAATACGTAAACACTCCTATTGTTACTGGAAGTGACGCTGAGGGAGCAGGAGAAATGTTTCGTGTTAGTGCTTTAGATTTAAAAAATACACCCCTGACAGAGGAAGGTAGTGTAGATTTTAGCAAAGACTTTTTTGGAAAAGAAACACATCTCACCGTTTCTGGACAACTTGAAGCCGAAACCTATGCTATGGGTTTGGGGGAAGTTTACACCTTTGGACCTACTTTTAGAGCAGAAAATTCGAATACTACTCGTCATCTTGCAGAGTTTTGGATGATTGAACCCGAAATGGCTTTTTTTGATTTAAATGACAATATGGATTTGGCAGAAAAATTCATAAAAAATGTTTTGGTATACATTCTCAAAGAATGTGAAGAAGATTTGATGTTTTTGGATAACAGATTGAAACAAGAAGATAAATCCAAACCTCAAGCGGAAAGATCACCCATGGGATTATTAGAAAAAATCAAATTTGTTGTAGAAAATGAATTTAAACGAGTAAGCTACACCGAAGCCATCGACGTATTACGTAACAGCAAGCCAAATAAAAAGAAAAAATTCAAGTTTAATATTGACCAATGGGGTGCAGATTTACAAAGTGAGCACGAGCGATTTTTAGTTGAAAAACACTTTAAATGTCCCGTTATTCTCTATGACTACCCAGCAACCATCAAAGCATTTTACATGCGTATGAACCAGGATCAAAAGACCGTTAGAGCAATGGATATTTTATTTCCAGGAATTGGAGAAATTGTAGGTGGATCTCAACGAGAAGAGCGTTTGGAAGTTCTTCAAGAACGAATAAAAGCCATGGGAATTGATGAAGAAGAGTTGTGGTGGTACCTTGATCTTAGACGTTTTGGAAGTGCTCCCCACAGTGGATTTGGACTCGGTTTTGAACGCTTAGTTTTGTTCGCAACAGGTATGAGTAACATACGTGATGTAATTCCATTTCCTAGAACCCCTCAGAATGCTGCTTTCTAAAGTCTAGGGTTTTTTTTATATTTAAGAAAAAAGTCTCAAGCTTATTTATGCTCAAACAACAATTTCAATTAAAGCTCTCACAGAAATTATCTCCTCAGCAGATTCAGTTGATGAAGATGATTCAGCTGACAACTTTAGATTTTGAACAACGACTACAAAATGAAATTGAAGAAAATCCAGCTCTTGAAACAGGAAAGGAAAAGGAAGATGAGCCATTAAGTGATTTTCAAGATGACTTTGAGGACCATGAAACAATTGACACTCAAGAAATCGATATTGATGCTTATTTGAGTGATGATGAAACACCATCGTACAAACTAACCGCAAATAATTTTAGTAGTGACGATGAAGAAAAAACCATTCCTTTAACTGGTGGAATTGGTTTTCATCAATATTTAAAAGGTCAAATCAGCTCTTTAATATTAACTCCAGAAGAAGAGCAAATTGCTGAATTTTTGATTGGAAGTATCGATGACAGTGGATATCTGAGGAGATCTTTACAAGATGTTCTAGATGATTTGGCTTTCACTCAAAACATTATTGTAGAAGAAGAACAACTGGAATTAGTTCTTGAAAAGGTACAATCACTGGACCCTGCTGGTGTTGGAGCGCGAACACTACAGGAATGTCTTTCTCTACAATTGAGTAGAAAACAGCTTTCTGTCCCCCAAATCATGGCTTCTAAAATTATTAATGAAGCCTTTGACTTGTTTTCTAAAAAACACTTTGTAAAACTCCAAGAAAAATTTGATGTTGATCAAGAGCTTTTGAAACAAGGACTTAAAGAAATAGAACGACTAAACCCCAAACCTGGTGGAGCTTTGTCTGGAACTTTTCAAAACACTCATATCGTTTCCGATTTTATTTTGACAGTTGATAATGGAATACTCAATGTGGTATTGAATCGTCGAAATGCACCTGAGCTACATATTTCATCATCCTACAAAGAAATGATGAAAGGTTATCAAGCAGCTCCAGGTAAAAATTCAGCTCAAAAAGACGCAATACAATTCATCAAACAAAAACTAGACGCTGCCCAGTGGTTTATCGATGCTGTAGCTCAACGTCATCAAACTTTATTTCAAACGATCAATGCAATTGTAAAGCATCAGGAAGCATATTTTTTATCGGGGGATGAACTAAAGTTAAAACCGATGATTCTAAAAGATATTGCTGAAATAATCAAAATGGACATTTCAACCGTTTCGAGAGTAGCAAACAGTAAATACATAGAAACTCCTTATGGAACTAAACTTCTTAAAAGCTTCTTTTCAGAATCTCTTACCAATGAAGATGGAGAAGAAGTTTCAACTTTAGAAATTAAAAAAAACCTACGCACGCTAATCGAACAAGAAGACAAAAAGAAACCTTTGGCAGATTTAGCATTATCTGAAGAGTTACTAAAAGGAGGTTACAGAGTAGCTAGAAGAACAGTTGCTAAGTACAGAGAACAAATGGATTTTCCTGTAGCCCGTCTTCGAAAAGAATTATAAAACATAGAATACTAAACCCGCTCTTATGGCATTCAATTCTAATGGAGTGCCCAAATTTGTTTGTGTACCAGTTTTGAAAAAAGGAGTTAAGCTGTATTCAAAATAAATATTCCAAGTATTGTATCCCGCCGAAATCTTTAATGCATGACTTATGGGTATTACTTCATTTAAAATTATTGAAGGGTCATAGAAAGGTTTGAGTCTTGAAAAAAAATTGTAACGCAGAAGATAGCCAGTGTAAATCCTCCAAAACTTGTATTTTGTGGCAGTTGAAGTCCTCCACCGAAATTCAATTGGGACTTCGAGGAAATGAGTAATCAACCGATTCTTAGAAATTAGCTGAGTGCTTTCAATTAAACTAAATTCATAAATATTATTGTTTTCTTTTGAATAGCTAAGGTTTGATCCGTAATTATTGATTCCATATCCCAAACCGATTCCCAATGCCCTGTTTGATCTATCGTTTAAAGAAATATCTTTAATAAAACCAACACTAAAAGATTGTGATAAACCATTCAATCGAAAACCTTCGATGGATTCATCGGCAAGTAAAAATGAAATACTTGTGTACCATTGATCTTCCTTGTAACGATCTTTTGTAATCCTCAGACTGTCTTGAGCCACAGAATGAATACTCAAAAAGAAAAAGAAAAATTTTAAAAAAAAATTCATTGTATAAAGGTAGAAGAAGTTTTCCAAAAAAAAAGGGTGTTTCTAAGAAACACCCTTTTTTTGAAATAAAATTTTTATCAGTTTTTCATGTTTTGCGTGTAATCTCCCACACGAGTAGTGTAGTTGATTTTCAAAGCATTAACCTGTCTTAACTCTTGCTTAATATCGGAGATCAGTCCCATGTTGGTGTCCCCGTCAACTTTCAAAGCAGTTGTCAAAACATTCTGTAATTCTTGACGTTTTGAAGCACGTTCAGCTAGTACAAAAGCGCCTACGTCTTCGACTGTAGCGAATTTATCATTCAGTTGAATACGTGCCTGACTCCCGTATTTATCAGCATATCTGCTTGAAGGTTTTCCTGCGTAGATGTACATTACACGATCTTTCTTATCTAGTTTTTGGATTTGATCCGCTGCTGGTAAGGTGTTTTGAACCATCAACGTACTATCTCGCATTACTGTAGCTACCATGAAGAAGAACAATAACATGAAAACAATATCGGGTAAAGATGCTGTTGAAATAGCAGGGGTTTCTCCTCCTTTTTTCTTTTTAAATTTAGCCATGTTTTAAGGTTTTAATTGTTCTTACTTGGTTCTGCTTCAGATAATTTCTGAGGAAACATTAATTTAACTTCAGCTAATTTAGGCTTTAGTCGTTCCTTTTCTTCTGGAGAAGTCCGTGGATCAGCGTAGCGCTTATTTGCCTCTACGAAAGTTAATCCCAAAAGTGGATTAAGTCTCACAAATTCACGATCTCTTAAATCGTTGTAGGCTGCAACTAATTCATTTTGAACTGCTATGTAAACTTTGTAAGAAGTCTCCCTGTTGTTCTTTAAAGAGATAATTGCTTTTTCTGGGTTATCGGAAGAACTTGGATCTTTTGCTCCTTGGCAATAGTCACAAGCCTCATCACCTACTCCGCCTCCGTTATCCAAGAAAGCAATTGCTTGCTCTCTAATTTCAGAAATTTCTAGTGGCTTTTCCTCAACAAGAAATTGATTGTTTTTATTTACAACTACCGTAAATATGTTTCTTTCTTTAATGATCGGAGGATCTACTACTTCATCAGTAGGTGGAAGCTTTCTGTTAATCCCTGAATCCGTTTCAATAGTTGTGGTAACCAGAAAGAAAATCAAAAGTAAGAAAGCAATGTCTGCCATCGATCCAGCATTTACCTCCGGTGCTGCTCTTTTTGCCATGTTATTCGTTTATTTGATTAATTTCTTTGCACCTGCAAATAGCATTGAACCAATTGCAATTACGGCAAGGAAATAAAACATTCTAATTCCTGTACCTACCCACCGAGATCCAGATGCAGACAATATTTCTCCGTCTTTCATTGGTGTTTCAACACCTTCTGAGGTTGCATAAGCTATTCCTAAGACGACTAGAAATCCTACTGCTGAGAAAAGAGCTTTTTTCAATTTAGCCCCATCCGAGAAGAGACCAATCATGGAGAAAATCAAAGTAGCTATTACGGCTATACCCAAAATAAATTGAGAGAGGCTAATTAGAGGACTCACTTTACTGTAGTTACCTACAGCAGCGGCTGCCTTTATTTCTTCATCACCGGCTCCAACTACCATGAAAAGGAATACAATTCCTAGAATTCCAAGAATTCCTGTGATGATTTTTACTATTTTTTGAAAATTCATAATTTACAAATTTATGTGGGTAAATAACTATTTCTTGTGTGCTACCAGAATGTCAACCAATGTGATTGATGCATCTTCCATATCATTAACAATGCTGTCAATTTTAGCAACGATGTAGTTATAAAAAATTTGAAGGATAATGGCAACAACAAGACCAAATACAGTAGTCAAAAGTGCAACTTTAATACCTCCAGCTACAAGAGAAGGCTGCATGTCTCCTGCTGCTTCAATTTTGTCAAAAGCTTGAATCATCCCGATTACAGTTCCCATAAACCCAAGCATCGGGGCTAGAGCGATAAATAATGAAATCCAAGAAACATTTTTCTCTAATTGTCCCATTTGAACTCCACCGTAAGCTACTATTGCTTTCTCTGCGCTTTCCACACCTTCGTCAACGCGGTCAAGACCTTGATAAAAGATCGAAGCAACGGGTCCTTTTGTATCTCTACAAAGGTCTTTAGCAGCATCAACTCCACCATTTGCAAGAGCTTCTTCAACACCTTCAGTTAATTTCTTAGTGTTTGTTGTTGCTAAATTTAAAAAGATAATTCTTTCAATAGCAATTGCAAGACCTAGTATCAAACAGATTAAAACAATACCCATAAATCCTGGACCACCTTCAATAAATCTTGTTTTTAATTCTTGTGTAAAAGATGCTGATTCTCCAGAATCTTGATCATCATCTTGAATGATTGTTGAAGCTACTGTATTATCAGCAGCTGCAAGAGTAATTGTATTTGCACTCACGGAAAAACCGGTCATCAAAATGCTGGCTACAAAGGCAACTAATAATTTTCTCATTGAATAAATTTTTGTTCTTAATTTTTTAAAGTTTTAAAGTTTTAAAGATAAAAAAAAATACTGTTTAAACTAATTTTTTGTTTATCTCCATTTTTATTGTGCTGACAAAGAAAAGAAAAAATGAGATAATCTCTAATACTTTTCAAATCATTTGATGGATTCTTTGGAAATTTCATTTGCATGAGAGAATTTATCAATATCTATTTCATAAAAAATAAGACTTGTTTTTTTGGAACTCATAGAGGAAATCACTTCAAATATTTATCTCTATTGTTTGTTTGAAAATGGACTAGTGAAAAAGACATATCCAAAAAATAATGTGAAAAGACAGTAAATTAATGTGTAAGATAAAATTAACTGAAGATTATTATCAAATTTGAAAACTAATTTTATCATAGCAATTGAAGCAGTTAAGAAATGAAGTGTATTTCCTATAATTAAAGGTTTGTTATAAATACCACCTATTAAACTATTTTTTGACATCCAATTTATATAGCTAAAACCCAAATATAGAGCCCCTAAAATCTGTAGAATTAATATAAAAATATGATTATCATCGTTGGTTAATAAAAAAGAAATTTCATTAGGGAAAAAAGAAAGTCCAAATCCATTGACGGCTAAAAAAATAGCACTTATTATCATTAATGTTTTTGTATACTTTCGATGGAAATAATTTTCTTTATCATATTTCGTCATAAGCTTATCATAAAATAATTAAATTATAAATTAAAGTATGGGTTAGCACAAAGTGTTTCTTTGATTTATAATAGAGTTGTAAGTATATCTTTAACCTACAACTACATCAACCACATTGCTCATAGTGAGGTTAATAAAAAAATGCTAACAAAAGAACACTAAAAAAAGTACTTTAAGTTACTAACCCAATTTAAATTCTATTTAACCCCCCTAATTACTACTATTTTAAAACCAAAATTCTTTATATTTGAATTGTATGAAATTAAAAACTGCTCTAAATATATTCTATGTAGGATTGGCAATATTCTTTTGTGCAATTGCATATTCTGTTGTAATTAATCTATAATTACATTAACACAATTTCTTTAAATATCAAAAAATAACTTAGCAGAGAGGAGGGGACTCGGACTTTTTGGGGACATCTTGTCATATCTAGGGAAATCCTTTCTTTGTGGGGACAACATAATACAATTTTCTTACATTTACCCAATATTAACCGACCACCTGACCTACCACCCTATGAGATTTGCATTGACAAAACCTTTTGCCCGATCATATTATTGTGTCAATCACTGGGATTCGTGACCCAAAGACATTACAGAAGTATAAGAAAATTAATCTTGAAACTTTTATGAGCCAAGCTCAGAGAGTTTTTGGGAAGTTATGATTGATAAATTACTCCGCAATTTCAAATTGATCAATGTAATTACCATTAAGTTAGATAATACTGTTTTTCAAATTAATAATTATGAGAAATCCACATCACTTAATGTAAGTAAGATGCTCTTGAAATTATTTTTTAGTTTTTCCTGTTCCAGCACCAGCTAAAACCAAAAGATGTTTACCACTAAAAGTAGTAGCATTTTGTTGTTGTGTATTTAATTCCATATTCTTATTTACTTTTTTTTTAATTTAAAATGATTAACAAGAGTTATTTATTTATTTAACACAACCAGTTTAATTAATTTATCGCATGTAGAACGCAAATATTTTATGAAATTATTTAACCCTATAATCTTTCATTTCCGATAACACTTTCAGAAAAACTCGTTTTATGTTAAAGGCAGAAAAATATAGTGCTAGTCTCATTAAATTGTATTACATCTTTTTAATTAAATTTGGTCTAAGCAAAAAAAAACTTATGAGAGTATTACTTCAACTAATTGTAGCCTTTGCTATAATATCACAAACAACCATTTCTTGCCAATCTGAGACAAAGAAAAAAAACGAGCTATCGATAGGTATACAGACCTATTCATTTCGAACCATGGAAGATCAAAGTCCATTGGCAATATTGGAATACATCAAGCAAACTGGAATTAAACAAGTTGAGCTGATGGGAAATCACGCTGAGCCATTTGCTGGTGCACCTGAAAGTCCAATCAATGATCCTTCTAAAATGGCTGTTCTGATCAAACAATACCGAAAAGAACCCCTTACTGAAGATGAAAAAGTCATAGCTGCTGAAGTGGCTGCAATGAGAGAAACTTATAATGCAGAGGTTGCTGCCTGGCTCAAAAATGTAGATTTCAAAAAGTTTGAAGAACTCAAAAGTTTATACGCTCAAGCTGGGATTTCAATCTATGCTTTTAAACCTAGCGTATTTAGAAAAAACAATAGTGATGACGATATAAGATACGGTATGAGTGCTGCAAAAGCACTTGGCGCTAGCCACATAACGTTGGAACACCCTGAAGATGACCAACATACTGCCAGACTAGCTAAAATAGCAGAGGAAGAAGGAATGCTGATTGGCTATCACGGTCACGAACAACAAACTCCTACTCTTTGGGATACCGCGATGAGTCAGTCAGATGCAAACCGCATGAATCTTGACTTTGGTCACTACATTGCTGCTGAAAACGAAAACCCTCTTGAAATAATCAAAAGCAAACACCACAAAATCGTGAGTATGCACCTAAAGGATCGACAAAAGAAAAGCAATGGAGGAGGAAATTTAGTCTGGGGTGAAGGTGATACACCCATAGCTGAAGTCATTAAACTGATCAAAGAAAATGGCTATGATTTTCCTGTAACTATTGAACTCGAATACGATATTCCTGAAGGTTCAGATGCAGTTCAAGAGGTCAAACGCTGTTTAGCCTATGTTGAAAATATTCAATAGTAAAGATACGTTCCGAGAGAGCTCTTGATAAAATCAAATCTGAAATGCTAATGGATGAGGGTTATCAGGTTATCAGAATTAGGGAGCAGCCATTAAAGAAGATTCAAGAAAATGATATTGTTAGTAAACTTCCATACAATGGTAAAGAAATAACTGATAATATCCTGAAAAAGATTATGGAACTATACCAAGTAAAGGATTCAATGAAACTTAAAATTGAAAATTATATCTCAAAGGATGGATTACAGAATGTTAAGGCCCTTGACAAATACATAGATAAAGTTTTAACTGAAAAGGTAAAAAAAAGCAAAGATGAAACTAACATCTGAACAACTAGAAGAAGCTGGCCGAGCATATAGAAAAATTGAGATTCGTGATAAGGATATACAGGACGACTTATTTGATCCCAATAAGATGATTCCTGGTAAATTTTTATCAAAAATTGAGAACTATTAATTAGCTAAAAAAGACCGAACCGACCACCTGTCCGACCTCCAAAAAAACAAAACCCTGAAAACATTGGGCTTTCAGGGCATATGAGCAGAGAGGAAGGGATTCGAACCCTCGATACGCTTTTGGCGTATACACGCTTTCCAGGCGTGCGCCTTAGACCGCTCGGCCACCTCTCTAGAGGTAAAAATTTTAGTTATCGAAATAACAAAAAAAAAACTTCTTCCAAAAATTTAGCTCGCACAAAATCAAATTAATTTAAATACTTCAAAAGCATTCTTGGTGGTTTGCTCTGCTACTTGTTCAACAGTCAAATCGTAAATAGCAGCAACTTTTTCAGCAACTTGCTTTATGTAAGAACTTTCATTTCTTTTTCCGCGATTGGGTATAGGCGCTAAATAAGGTGAATCTGTTTCCAATACTATTTTACTAAGAGGAATTTTATTTAAAAATTGATCGATTTTACCATTCTTAAAAGTAACTACGCCTCCAATTCCTAATTTTAGATTGTAGGATAAAGCTTGTTTTGCTTGCTCTACTGTTCCAGTGAAGCAGTGAAATATTCCATAAAGTTCTTCAGATTTATGCCCTTCTAAAACTTCGAAAACCTCATCAAAAGCATCTCTACAGTGAATTACAATGGGAAGTTTGTGGTCTTTTGCCCATTGAATTTGAATATCAAAAGCCTCTTGTTGTTCTTTAATAAAGATTTTATCCCAATACAAATCAATTCCTATTTCTCCAACAGCACAAAAGGATCGTGATTTTAATAAAGAAGAGACATGGGCAAGTTCCTCCCGATAGTTGTTCTTTATGTGAGTTGGGTGAACTCCAGTCATAAGATGAACTTGATCGGGATATTGAGACTCAAGAGCAAACATTCCTTCCGTGTAAGTAGAGTCAATAGCTGGCACAAAGAAATCACTGACACCAATTTCCAAAGCTCTTTCAATCATTTCGTCTCGATCTTTATCAAAAGCCTCTACATAAAGGTGCGTGTGGGTGTCAATTAATTGCATGACGCAAAAATAGGCATTTCAATTTGGAAACAAAGCTTAACTCCTTTCTGTATCTTTGAAATAAAAAAAGTGCTGAAAACTATTTTAAAACCTCATGGGTTTCTTTCAATAAAATTGAAGATAACAAAAAGTCAACATTTTGTTGCTAAACTAAATGTTAATAAAAAAGAAGGGCTTTTTTTAATTGACACTGGCGCTTCAAACAGCTGTATTTCTCTGAATAAAGAAGGTTATTTTTCTATCAAAAGAAAACAGGACGAATTAGAAATGAGCGGAGCTGGAAATGAAAAGTTAAAAGCCAATCCAAGTTACAATAGCACTATTGACTACAAAGGGACTTTTTTAGTTAAACTAAAATTTTTTTTACTCGATATGGATGGGATTAATTCTTCTTTGTCAGAACAAGGAAGTTCAACAATAGATGGTATTATCGGTGCTGACTTTCTCAAAAGAACCAACGCTGTTATCGATTACAAAAGCAAAAATCTTTTTCTAAAGCTCTAAAGCTTTTTTAGCGTCGCTATCCATCAAAAGGTTTGTTGGATCTTCCAAAGCTTCTTTTACTGCAACCAAAAAACCTACAGATTCTTTTCCATCAACAATTCGGTGATCATAGGATAGAGCCAAATACATCATCGGGTGTATTTCAACTTTTCCATCAACTGCAATGGGTCGTTCGAGTATGTTGTGCATTCCCAAAATACCTGATTGTGGGGGGTTGATAATAGGTGTGGACAGCATTGAACCAAAAACACCTCCGTTTGAAATTGTAAAAGTTCCTCCTGTCATTTCATCAACTGTTATCTTTCCATCTCGAGCACGAATAGCCAAGCGCTTTATTTCCGTTTCAACACCTCTAAATGAAAGTGTTTCTGCATTCCTAACCACAGGAACCATTAAACCTTTTGGACCAGAAACTGCAACACTGATGTCGCAATACTCGTATTTGATTTGATAATCACCATCGATCATAGAATTTACGTCTGGAAATAATTTTAATGCTCGAACTACTGCTTTGGTAAAAAAGCTCATAAATCCCAGTCCAACGTTATGTTTTTCCTTAAAACCTTCTTTAAATTCGTTTCGTAATGCAAAAATAGGAGACATATTGACTTCATTGAACGTTGTCAACATAGCCGTCTCATTTTTTGCACTTACCAGCCGTTGAGCCACTTTTCTCCTCAACATAGAAAGTTTCTTTCGGCTGTCTTCTCGAGTACCGTGGGTGGGTGGTGTCCCCATTGAAGGAACTGCATCTACAGCATCTTGTTTGGTAACACGTCCGTCTCTTCCTGTTCCTACGATTGAATCGGCTTGAATTCCTTTTTCACTCAATATTTTTTTAGCAGCTGGAGAAGCTGAACCAGAAGCATAGGTTTTTGTAGTCTCAACTTCTTTTTCAACAACTGCTTCGGGTTTCTTTTTTTCTTCTGAAACTTCTGAAACAACAGTATCCCCAGAGGGTTTACCTTCGGTGTCTATCAAACAAACAACTTGTCCAACTGCTACTGCATCTCCTTCCTCTGCTTTAAAGGTGATCGTACCACTTTCCTCTGCAGGAAGTTCAAGGGTAGCCTTATCTGAATCAACCTCGGCAATGGCTTGATCTTTTTCGACATAATCCCCTTCAGCTACTAACCACTGAGCTATTTCTACTTCTGTTATCGATTCTCCTGGCGAAGGAACTTTCATTTCTAAAATCATAGGAATGGTGTTTTAACGGGTACTTATTATTTATTTTTGTTTTTTATTAAAATTATCTTTTGATGCGTCAAAAACGTAATCAATCACTTCACGATGCCTTTTGTTGAACCGGGTAGCACTTCCTGCCGCAGGAGCAGCATAAAAACGTCTTGTTACAGGTCGGAAGTTCATGGCTTCTGGTAAATGTAAAAGCAAATGTGACCAAACTCCCATATTACGAGGTTCTTCTTGAGCCCAAACTACATCTTTTACATCTTTGTATTGATTTAATATCGAACGAATTTCGTCTGAAGGCAATGGAAACAATTGCTCTAAACGAACAATCGCAACATCTTTTCGTTGACCATCTTTTCTGGCTTTTACAAGGTCGTAATAGAATTTACCAGTACAGAACACCAGTGTTTTTGTGTCCTTTACCTTTATGGTTTTATCTTCAATAAGCATTTGAAACTTTCCTGAAGTGAAATCTTTTTTTGAAGAAACTACCTCAGGATGACGTAATAAGCTTTTTGGTGTAAAAATAATTAAAGGCTTACGGAAATCCGTTTTCATTTGTCTTCTTAGAAGATGAAATAGATTTGCAGGGGTTGAACAATTTGCAACATACATATTGTCTTTTGCACAAAGCTGTAAATAGCGTTCAATTCGTGCAGAAGAGTGTTCCGCACCTTGCCCCTCGTATCCATGAGGCAATAACATTACTATTCCATTTTGAGTTTTCCATTTATCCTCTCCAGAGGTAATGTATTGGTCAATTACAATTTGGGCTCCGTTACTAAAATCTCCAAATTGAGCTTCCCAAATGGTCAATGCGTTAGGACTTGCCATTGCATAACCATAATCAAAACCCAAAACTGCATATTCGGACAGTAAAGAATTGTAAATGCTAAATTTCCCTTGATTTTTGAAGGGCAGTGTATTCAATAAGACCGTTTCATCTTCCGAGTCTTCAGCTTTCAATAAGGCATGTCTGTGCGAAAATGTTCCTCGTTCTACGTCTTGACCCGATATGCGAACATCAAAACCTTCTTGAAGTAAAGTTCCGTATGCAAGAAGTTCCCCCATTGCCCAATCCATTGAATCCGATTCGAAATACATACGCTTTCGATCTTTGATCAATTTTTCTATTTTTCGTAAGAATTTTTTATGCTCTGGTAGGGTTGTGATAGCAGTTGCAACTTCGGTAAGGGTATTTTCTTTGACATGAGTATCAACCTCGGTCATCATTTCTTTTTCATTAGACAGAGAAAGCCCTTCCCACTCATCTGCCATAAAAGGTGTAATAACTGTTTTCTCTTCTTTGCGAGAATCTTGAAGATCTACCTCTAAAGAATTTTTGTATTCTTTTTCTAATTGTTTTATGTAAGAAGGCGTCACAATATTTTGAGCTATCAATTGTTCAGCATAGAGGTCTCTTGGATTTTTGTGTTTTGCAATGGACTTGTAAAGTTTTGGTTGAGTAAAACGTGGTTCATCTCCTTCGTTGTGCCCATATTTTCTGTACCCCAAAAGGTCAATAAATACATCTCTGCCAAATTGCATGCGATAATCTAATGCAAAAAGAGTGGCGTGGACAACCGCTTCCGCATCATCAGAATTCACGTGCAAAACAGGTGATAAGGTTACCTTAGCTACATCGGTACAATAGGTGCTTGATCGGGCATCTAAATAATTGGTAGTAAATCCAATTTGGTTGTTTACAACTATGTGGATTGTTCCTCCAGTTCCATAGCCTTTGAGTCCAGCCATTTGAACAATTTCATAGGGTAATCCTTGACCTGCAATTGCTGCGTCTCCATGAACAACAATAGGCAATACTTTATTGGTGTCTCCTTGAAAACTGTTTTCCAGTTTAGCTCTGGTTATGCCTTCAACAACAGCTCCAACCGTTTCTAAGTGTGAAGGATTTGGAGCAATGTTCATGTTGATTTTTTTACCCGTATCCGTAGTACGTTTTGAAGTCCAACCCAAATGATATTTTACATCTCCATCAAAAACTATTTCTTCGTAATCTTTGCCGTCAAATTCACTGAAAATATCTTTACTCGATTTTCCAAAAATATTGGTCAGTGTATTCAAGCGACCTCGATGCGCCATTCCCATTACAAACTCTTCTACTCCGTGATTGGCTGCAGCTTCTACTAAAGCATCTAAAGCAGGAATCAGAGATTCTCCACCTTCTAAAGAAAAACGTTTTTGACCCACATATTTGGTATGCAAAAAGTTTTCGAAGCTAACTGCTTGATTTAATTTTTTTAAAATATGTTTCTTTTGATCATCAGAAAAATTGGGATGATTATCATTAATGTGCAATCTTTTTTGAATCCAATTGAGTTTCTCATGATTTCGAATGTACATGTATTCCACTCCAATAGAATCACAATACACTCGCTCTAAATGTTCAATAATTACATTAAGGGTACTGGGACCAATTCCCATGATATCCCCTGCATTAAAAACACTATTAAGATCTTCTGGAGTAAGCCCAAAATTCTCTATTGATAAATCTGGAGCATAAGTTCTACGATCTCTTACAGGATTTGTTTTGGTGAACAAATGGCCTCGTTTTCTGTATCCGTCAATCAGCTGTACTACCTGAAACTCTTTTTGTAAATGTTCGGGCACTTCAGATATTATTTCAGAATCAAAACTTTCTTGACTGTTTTCTACTCCAAAATCAAAACCTTGGAAGAAAGCTCTCCAACTGGCTTCAACACTATCAGGCTGTTGAAGATATTGATCATACATTTGAGCAAAATAGCCTGTATGAGCTGCATTTAAAAAAGAATATTTATCCATTTATGTGAAGACTAGTCTAAAATTCATTTACGAAATTACAACTTTTAGCCTAAGACCTTCGTGTATTTAAAAAAAAATGAAGTTGTTTTTATCACAAATAAGACCTCTTACATCCCAATTGTAACATTTGTAATAAAAAATAATCGAAACTTGAACCTAATCCTTAAAATAAGTCCAAAAAAATTAAGAACATCTTTTCAAAAAAAAGGAACATCACATTTCATAATTCGTTACTTTAGACAACATGTTTGCACTTGTTGATTGTAATAATTTTTATGCTTCTTGTGAGCGTGTTTTCCAACCCCAGTGGGAATCAAAACCCATTGTTATCTTATCGAATAACGATGGTTGTGTTATTGCTCGAAGTAACGAAGCAAAAGCTTTGGGGATTCCTATGGGGGCTCCTACTTTTAAATATCAGACTTTTTTTGCAAAACAAAACATCAAAGTGTTTTCCTCGAACTATCCTCTTTATGGGGATATGAGTAATCGAGTGATGCGTATCCTTGAACGTTACACCCCCAATACAGAAATTTACAGTATTGATGAAGCTTTTTTAAGGTTTGATGGTTTTGATTATTTTGATCTTGAAGCAATAGGCTTTCAGATGAAAAAACAAGTACGCCAATGGACAGGAATCCCTGTTTCCATTGGATTTGCACCCACAAAAGCTTTGGCTAAAATTGCAAATAAAATAGCTAAAAAATTCAGCTCTAAAACACAAGGGGTTTATGTAATCGACACTGAAGAGAAACGAATAAAAGCCCTTAAATGGACTGCTGTGAAAGATATTTGGGGGATTGGAAGGCAACATGCAAAAAAACTAGAAGCGCAAGGAATTCGAACAGCTTACAATTTTGCAAACCTTCCTGACTCATGGATTCGAAAGCACATGAGTGTTTTGGAACTTCGTTTAAAAAAAGACCTGCTGGGTTTGCCTTACATTAAGCTCGAAGAAATTATCCCTGCAAAAAAATCCATCACAACTTCACGAAGTTTTAAAAACAATTACAAGTTATTTCATGAATTAGAGGATCGCATTTCGACCTATGCCAACAGTTGTGCAGAAAAACTTCGCAAACAAAAAAGTAGTTGTAGTGCAGTATTAGTATTCATAAGTAGTAATCGACATCAAACAAACAAACAGCAATATCGAAACAGTTGTGTAATTACACTTCCCTACGCTACCGATTCAAGCATAATCCTTTGTAAATACGCTGTCGAAGGATTGAAACGGATTTTTCGCGATGGAATTGAATACAAAAAAGCAGGAGTCCTCTTACTCGGTCTTGTCCCTTCTAAAGAGCGACAACTCAACTTATTCCAGCCCAACATAAATAAGCATGATCCTTTGATGCAAGCTATCGACAAAATACACTTACGCTTTGGTCCACATCAAATTAAGTTAGGAAACCAAGATCTCAATAAAACTTGGAAAATGCGACAAGAACATCTCTCTAAACGATACACCACTGAACTTAATGAAGTCATTGTGGTCAACAACAATTCAGGCATCACTTTATGAAGAAAAAAAATAAAATTCAAAAAGGGATCATTTTCTTCAAGCCCAATACTGAAAATTTTCAAAAAATACCTCTTGCTCAGAATGGAGTCTCTGCAGGATTTCCGTCTCCCGCAGATGATTTCAAAGAACTTCGAATCAGTATCGATAGAGAAGTTGTAAAAAACGAAGAAGCGACTTTTTATGCACGAGTTGCTGGAGAATCAATGCAAGGAGCTGGACTAGATGACGGAGACCTTTTGGTTATTGACAGAAGTAAAGAACCACAAGACAACAGCATCGCCGTATGCTTCGTTGATGGAGAATTTACGGTAAAACGTTTAAAGGTAGAAGCCGATTGTATCTACCTGATACCAGAAAACAAAAAGTACAAACCCATACGGGTAACCGAGGACAATGAGCTCATCATTTGGGGAGTCGTAACATTTGTTGTCAAAAAAGTTTAACTTTTTGAATATCAGTAAGATTTTTTATATTTAAAATACTAAATTTTGTACTTAAATGAAAAACGCCGCATATCTTTTCTGGGCCATCGGTCTTGCTCATTTTTTTTTCCAGTACACACATCAAGAGATCTGGGTGAACTTTACAAAACCACTTCTTTTGCCCTTGTTGGCATTGTTTTATTATCAAAAAAAATCAAAAAAAATATTTTTAGTAGCTCTGTTGTTCTCGTGGGTAGGAGATCTTTTGCTGATGGGTGAAGGCCCCTTATTTTTTCTCTTGGGGATTTTATCCTTTTGGGTTGCTCAGCTTTTTTATCTGTATTTTATCAACAAAGAAATAGAGCTCCCATTAAACGAATTTTTCTTTTCAAAAAAAGGATTAATTTCACTCCTCTTATTTGGAGGCTATTTTCTTGGAACCATGAGTTTATTGAGTTCTAAATTAGGAGCATTAACCATCCCTGTGAGTGGATATGCAATCACTCTAGCATCAATAGGAGTAGCAGCTATGTTACTTTGGATGACCAAAAAAGACAACAAAACTTTTGCCCTTTTTGCAGGTGTTCTTTTGTTTATTGTATCAGATAGCATGATCGCATTCAATACATTTTATTTCGAAAAAAATATTTTTGGGTTTTGGGTTATGGCAACATATATTCCTGCTCAATTTTTAATTTGCAATTACTTTAAAAACAATTTTTTAAACCCCATTCCATAAATTAATTCAATCTTTTCCAGTCAAATACGGCTTCTACATCTTTTGGATTGTTGCTTTACTGAGCATTACAGGTGTTGCTTTTCAATATCAGGAATTGGCACAAATCGCCAAATTATCATCTACCCCTACCCTTTCACTCTATTATTTATCTGGTAAAAATAGATCCAATGCCTATTTTATAATTTTATTTTTCTCTTGGATTGGAGATGTTTTAATTTTAAGTTCATATTTTTCTAATATACTTAGTGGAATAATCCTTTTTTGAGGAGTGCTTTTACTTCTTTTGGATACCATGTTTAAAGAGCGTCGGGGTAATCTTTTGAGTTAATTCAGAAAAAAATATTCTTTAATTGTTGCATTGGGTTGGGTAGTTTATCTGATATTTGCACTGATGAATCTTTATGCGAATCTGGGTTTATTGTTTTGGCCTATACTTTTTTACGGTATGATCCTTATTGGAACAGGACTTGTGAGTGTTATGCTGTGGGTCGAACAAAGAACCAAAACAACATTGTCACTTATGATTGGAATCACTTTACTCATTTTCAGTGGAACATTACTTTCCAATTCCCTTTTTGTTGGAGAAACCAATTTCCTTGACATCAAAACAGAAATAACCTATGTAGGGTCACAGTTTTTTATTTGCTATTATTTTATCTATCAACCTGGAAAACAGCATGGAGTATAAAACCTTA
Source organism: Candidatus Arcticimaribacter sp. (assembly GCA_002708445.1). Taxonomy (GTDB): domain Bacteria; phylum Bacteroidota; class Bacteroidia; order Flavobacteriales; family Flavobacteriaceae; genus Arcticimaribacter. Next base: position 7,990 of record PAOB01000009.1, on the reverse strand, counting down.
AAACACACATTCATTTTAGTGTTCCTCTTATTTTGCAACAATAATTTTGCTCAAGACGAATATTATAACGATGAAGAGAACGAAGAAGTTGAATACCTGTATCCACTAAATGACAAGAGCTTGGAAGGGCAAACACTTTTTGTTGAGGAATTATTAGATCTTTCGGGTTATCTTTTAAAAAGAATTGAGGTTTATCAAAATCTTCCTAACAACGCAAGAGTATTTCGAGTGAAGCTAGATTCTGGAAACGAAGGAGGATTTGTTTTTGTCCGATGGGACAAAAAAAAGAAAGAAAATTATGTTGCTAATAAAATGATTGATCCAGGGATTTATTACAGCCTCAAGGCTTCAAAAGAAATCATGCGCAAACAAACCGAAAAAGCCTCCTTTGGTGTAGATGACATTGCTATTCAAGCTGTAGATCAGGAAAAAATCAAAAGTGAAGAAATAGAGCAATTCAGACAAGAATATGACTTACAACAAAAAGAAAAAGAGCTAAAAAAAATAGAACAACAAAACAAAGAAGCCAAAAGAAATAAGAAAAAGCGGAAAAATTAAATTGTTTATTAGTTTGTTAAAAAAATTAAACAAAAATTTTGGGCTTTTAATTTCAAAACATAATTTAGTTAAAAATTAACCCATGCGCAAGTATTTCTTAGCTGTTTTTTTGATAGCGTCTTTAGTTATTTATGGTCAAAATACCGGATCCTTCTCAGGAAGAGTTATCGATGAAAAGACACAAGATCCTTTAGAAGGTTCAACCGTTCTTTTGGAAGGAACTAATATCGGTGTAATTACCGATGCCAATGGTTTTTTTGTTTTTGAGAACATCCCAACTCAATCGTACAACATAAAAGCTAGTTATTTGGGATTTGAGTCTCAGATACTATACAATGTAATTGTAAAATCTGTAGGAACTCCTCAGCTTCTGTTTAAACTTAATGAAAGTTCAGAAACTCTAAACGAGGTAGTTCTCTCAAAAAGCCCATTCAGAACTACAAAAGAAACTCCACTATCTACTCAATCTTTTTCTGCTGTAGAAATTGAAACTTATCCAGGAGGGAATAATGATATTGCCAAAGTAGCGCAAAGTTTACCCGGAATTTCTCCATCTATTGGTGGTTTTAGAAATGACTTTATCATACGAGGGGGAGCCCCAAACGAAAGTGTTTATTACCTTGATGGAGTTGAAATCCCCAACATCAACCATTTCAGTACTCAAGGAAGTGCTGGAGGTCCCGTAGGAATGCTAAATGTTTCTTTCATAAGGGAGGTAACATTATCTTCCTCCGCATTTGGAGCTGAATACGACAATCCTCTTTCGGGTGTTTTAACCTTTGAGCAAAGAGACGGAGACGACCAAAAATTTACGGGGAACGTTCGGATTGGGGCTAGCGAGGCCGGAGCCACCTTTAACGGTCCTTTGTTCAAGGGAGCTAATGAACGATCGAACACCACATTAATGTTTTCTGCCAGAAGGAGTTATTTGCAATTTGTATTTGCTTTAGTTGGACTTCCCATAAGACCAGATTACTGGGATTTTCAATGGAAATTAAATCATAAAATTGATGAACGAAATACACTAACATTTATTGGATTGGGGTCTATTGATGATTTCTCGGTTGTAGCACCTGATGAATTTGATGCAGAACAACAAGCAACTCTTGAACAAGTACCTATCATCGAACAAAAAACCTTGACTTTAGGTTTAACTTGGAAACATAAATTAAAAAACGGAAAAGGGCAAATAAATACAATACTGAGCAGTAATCGGTTGAAAAATATTTTCAGCCGATATGACGATAACCAAAATAAAACAGGTGTACTTTTTAGAAACGATTCAAAAGAACAAGAGATAAAACTAAGAGTTCATGTAACAAACTACATAAGAAACTGGAAATTATCCTATGGAGCTAACCTACAGAATTCTGTTTACACTAATAATACCGTCAATCTTCTAGATAATTTTCTTTACGAAACCAAAATTGATTTTATTAAAATCGGTTTTTTTGGAAAAATAAGTGGTTCATTATTGAATGAACGATTAAGTTTAGCCCTTGGTTTGCGATCCGATGCCGATAGTTTTACTGAGGGTTCTGATTTGAAGGATAACATTTCTCCACGCTTATCTGCCTCCTATGCCCTCAAAGAAGATAACCGTTGGAAAGTAAACGCATCCGTTGGACGGTATTTTAAAATTCCAATCTACACCATGCTCGGTTTTCAAGACAACAGTGGTGCCTTTATCAACAAAGTAAATCGGTATACTCAAAGCGATCACTACGTAATCGGATTAGAGTTCAACCCAAGTCCCTCTTCTCGTTTTACTTTAGAAGCCTTCAACAAAAACTACAGTCAATATCCTGTTTCTATTCTCGATGGTGTTTCACTGGCAAATAAAGGAGGAGGTTTTGAAGTTTTAGGAAACGAGCCCGTTTCGGATTTAGGTAGTGGAAAAAGTTCAGGATTTGAATTACTCTTTCAACAAAAACTATCAAAAAACTTCTATGGGATTCTTGCATACACCTATTTCAAAAGTGAATTCAGTGGAACTCAAAACATCAAATTACCGTCGGTTTGGGACAGTCGTAATCTTATTTCTTTTACAGGAGGCTACAAACTCCGAAAAAACTGGGAAGTAAGTGTTCGTTATCGTTATGCCGGAAAAACACCATACGTTCCAGTAGACACGGAAGAAAGTCTGGCTGCCTATCCCAGAATTATTCTCGATTACAATCGCCTAGGAGAAGAAAAACTAACTGCTTTTAGTCAAGGTGATATTCGAATTGACAAAAAATGGAATTTTAAAAAATTATCTTTCAACTTCTATTTGGAGATTCAAAATTTCTTGGCTCAAGAAAATCCTAGACCTGATGAATATGGTTTGGCTAGAAATGATGACGGATCATTGATTACTCCAGAAACTCTGGTTAAAATTGACACAGATCAAAGCAATACACCCTTTCCCTCATTTGGTTTCGTTTTTGACTTCTAAAGATAGAAGTCTTTAACTAGGTTTTGATAAACTTCAGTTCGCATATGTCTCTTTTTTTCGAGTACCAATTCTTGAGTTTTTAAATTGGTTTTTACTTTTGAAAAACACATTAATATTCTTTTAAAAGAACTGGTCTGCATTCCTTTAACAAAAAGTTCTTGACCCAAGTACAATGCGTTACACAATCCAAGTTCAATAAGATCATTTCGATATTCAAAAGGACATATCAGAGTAAATTTTCCTTGATTACTCAACAGTTTTTTTACTCCAATAAATAAATCTTCATAGGGCAGATAATGGTTATTTCGAGCAGCTGTTCTGGAGTTTTTGGATTGCTCAACTCCTGTTCTAAAAAAGGGAGGATTGGAAACAATTAGATCAAAAGTTTCTTCAGTCTTTTGAGCAAAAACTTGAAACTGTTCGTTTACTGATTTCAAACGAGAGGACCAAAGAGAATTTTTGAAATTATCAGCTGCTTCAAATGCAGCATTTTCATCAATTTCAACTCCTACAAGCTCAGCTTCTGGGAGTCTTTGAGCAAGCATAAGTGCTATTAAACCTGTTCCCGATCCAACATCTAAAACCTTTAACGGTTGTTTCGTAATTGGTGCCCAAGCTCCCAACAAAACCCCATCAGTACCTATTTTCATGGCAGACTTGGTTTGATTTATTTTAAATTGTTTAAATTGAAATATGCTATTTTTCACGGCTTGTAAATATCCAATAATCCATCGGGTAAATCCAATATTAAAATGGAGTTTTCACGATCGACCTTTGTGATAAAATCATCGTGAACTGGAACTAAGATCAAACGTTGTTTGTCATCAATTATTTCAAATAAAGCTTGTGTTGTTTGGTCGTTTACTGATCGAAGGCGACCAATAGTTTTACCTGTGTTTTCTTTTACTTTGAAATCGATCAATTCGTGATAATAAAATTGATTCCCTTTCAAATCAGGAAGTTGGGTTAAGGGAAGATAAAGCTCTTTTTTGATCAGTAACTCTGCCTCTGACTCAGAATCAATATCTTCAAATCGGATTCGCAATAAACTCGATTTTTGCAATTGAGCATTTTCAATAAAAAAAGGAACCAGTTTGTTGCCTTGTAAGACAAAAACCGATTCCAAACTTATGTAATCTTGAGGGTTATCGGTATCTAGCTTAGCTAAAACCTCTCCTTTAAAACTGAATTTTGAAACGATGGTTCCCAGATAGAAGCATTCTTCTTTGGTCATCGATAAGGAGTTTATGCTTCTGGTGCGTCATCAGCCTTTTCAGCGGCAGGCGCTTCTTCCTCAGTAGCAGGTGCTTCTTCTTCGGCGGCTGGAGCTTCTTCATCAGTAGTTGGAGCTTCTTTTTCGGTGGCTGGAGCTTCTTCAGCAACAGCAACTTCTTCTTCAACAACAACTTCTTCTTCAGTAGCAGCGGCGGCAGCTTCTTCAGCAGCAGCAGCTTCAACCAATGCTTTAGCATCAGAAGCTCGCTTTTCATTCACAGCTTTTTCGGCTGCAAGTAAATCTGCTTTTGCTTTTTCTTTATCACTAGAAAGACCGTCAACTTTTGCTTGGATGAGTGCATCTTTTTGTTCTAGCCACGCTTCAAGCTTTTTGTCTGCGTCTTCTTGAGATAGTGCTCCCTTTCGAACTCCACCTTGTAAGTGATGTTTCAACAAAGCACCTCGATAAGACAACAAAGTACGAGCAGTATCAGTTGGTTGTGCACCGTTTTCTAGCCATTTAACAGCAACATCAATATTAAGATCTACTGTTGCAGGATTAGTATTTGGGTTGTAAGTTCCGATTTTTTCGAGATAACGACCATCTCTTTTGGCACGAGCATCTGCTGCTACTANCCAATAGAATGGTTTTCCTTTTTTTCCGTGTCTCTGTAATCTGATTTTTACTGGCATGTCATATTAAATTTTGAACGTACTCGACGTTCCGGTTATTAATTCGGATTGCAAATGTACTGTTTTATTTTAAATTGAAACATAAAATTCATTCCATATGTTAATCTTTTAAACGATTCATAAGCAGTTGGTCTGATTACACAGTCATTAGTGCGTTTTTATGCTTGTACAACCCATTAAAAAGACTTATTTTTGCGCCCTAATTTATCGAGAACAAATCCATGCAAATAACAAGAAAAGACCTTGATGCCCTGAACAGTACCCTAACAATCACATTAGAACAAAATGATTTTGCTGAAAAAGTACTGAAAGTGTTAAATGATTACAGGAAAAATGCGAACATCCCGGGCTTTAGAAAGGGTCATGTTCCAATGGGAATGATCAAAAAGCAATATGAAACTCCTGTTACTGCTGATGAAGTGAATAAAATACTTCAAGAAAATCTAAATAAGTACATCAATGATGAAAAGCTTGAGCTTTTGGGAAATCCTCTACCAAAAACGCAAGAGGAGATCAACTGGAAAGCAGATACCCTTAATTTTGATTTTGAATTAGGGCTGTCTCCTAAATTTGAAGTTAAACTGAAAGGAAAAAAGGCCGTTACTCATTTTCAAATCGAAGCCGATAAAAAAATGATAGACGAGCAGCTTTCTCACATCAAAAAACAATATGGAAAATTGAAATCTTCTGTTGAAATAACCAAAGGAACTGAACTTTCTGTTGAAATAAAAAATGAAGAGTCGGCCATAGATACCAAGCCCATCATAGAATTTGATCAAATTAAAGGGAAAAAGAACATCGAAAATTTTAGCGAAGCAAAAATAGGAGACGTCCTTGAATTAAAAACTAAAAATCTTTTTACCGAAGAAAGCGCTGCCGCAAGAGCTTTTGGAGTAACTGTTGCTCAACTGGGCGAGTTACCTAAAAGTGTAACCCTTAACATTAAAGAGGTTAACAAACGGATTTTAGCCGATTTAGATCAAGAACTTTTCGACAAACTTTATGAAGCTGGAACGGTTACCTCTGTAACAGAACTGAAAGCTAAAGTAAAAGAAGGAATTGAAAAACAATTTGAATCTCAGTCGGAACAAAAATTACTCAATGACATCACAGAATCGCTTATCAAGAATACAAAATTTGATCTTCCAAAGGAATTTTTAATCAAGTGGCTACAAAATTCTGGAGAAAAGCCTTTGACCGATGAAGAAGCTCGAGAAGAGTATGAAAAATCTGAAAAAGGAATTCGTTATCAATTGATTGAAGGATCGATAGTAAAAGAACAAAATCTTCAAATTCAATTTAAAGAATTACAGAACTTTGCCAAAGACCTGATAAAGCAACAAATGGCACAATACGGTCAAATGGCTCCCGAAGAAAAAGAGCTTGACGATATTGCCGCTAGAATATTTAAAAATCAAGAAGAAACCAAACGTCTTTCTGATCAGTTAATGAGTAAAAAGCTATTGGGTTATTTTAAAGAAAATGCTGGAATTAAAACAAAAAAAGTAAACTATACTGCCTTTGTAAAAGAGGCTTATGGGAGTACACAATAATTTTACTTACTTTTAGTTACTATATAAACGCTATTATGGACTACGGAAAAGAATTTAAAAAATATGCAACTAAGCATCATGGAGTTAATGCTATGTATTACGACAAAATCGTAAGTAGTATGACCCCCTACATTATCGAAGAGCGCCAAATGAATGTAGCTCAGATGGACGTTTTTTCAAGATTAATGATGGATCGAGTAATGTTCCTAGGAACTGGGATTGATGACAATGTTGCTAATATTATTCAAGCTCAACTCTTATTTTTGCAAAGTGTAGATTCAAAACGTGATATTCAAATGTACATTAACTCTCCTGGAGGTGGTGTATATGCTGGTCTTGGTATTTATGATACGATGCAATACATCACTCCTGATGTTGCAACAATCTGTACGGGAATTGCTGCATCTATGGGAGCAGTATTACTTTGCGCTGGGCAAGAAGGAAAGCGTTCAGCACTTCCTCATGCTCGAGTTATGATTCACCAACCCCTTGGTGGAGCTCAAGGACAAGCATCTGATATAGAAATAACAGCCAGAGAAATTTTAAAGCTTAAAACTGAATTATATCAAATTATTGCCAATCATTCTGGTCAAAAATTTGATAAAGTCCATCATGATAGTGATCGTGATTATTGGATGAAATCCGAAGAAGCAAAAGTCTACGGAATGATTGACGAAGTTTTAACTAAATAAAAATCATGAGTGAAGAAGAATTAATTTGTTCCTTTTGTGGTCGATCCAAGTCACAGACCGATTTATTAATCGCTGGTTTGGACGCTCATATTTGTGATAAATGTATTCATCAAGCTCATGGTATTGTAATCGAGGAATCCAAGGATAGTAATGATTCAATTGAGGATTCAAATTCATTAGATGTTAAAACACCTCAATTAACCAAAAACTTTTTAGACCAATACATTATAGGTCAAGATGCAGCAAAAAGAGTTATTGCGGTTGCCGTCTATAATCACTACAAAAGATTGCTACAACCTCAATCAGCAGAAGCTGAAAAAATAGAAATTCAAAAAAGCAACATCCTCTTGGTAGGTCAAACAGGAACTGGAAAAACTCTTTTAGCTCAGACCATTGCCAAAATGTTGAACGTCCCCTTAACAATTGTTGATGCAACTATTCTCACAGAAGCTGGGTATGTTGGAGAGGATGTCGAAAGTATTCTTACCCGTTTACTCCAAGCAGCAGATTATGATGTTGAAAAAGCTCAAAGAGGTATCGTTTTTATCGATGAAATTGATAAAATTGCACGTAAAGGAGATAATCCTTCAATTACAAGAGATGTCTCTGGAGAGGGAGTGCAACAAGCTTTACTTAAACTTTTAGAAGGAACTGTCGTAAATGTCCCACCAAAAGGAGGTCGTAAACATCCGGATCAAAAATTCATCGAAGTTGACACTTCTGACATTCTTTTTATAGCAGGAGGAGCTTTTGACGGAATTGAACGTGAAATTAACAAACGCCTAAATTTTCAGGCAATTGGATATAAAGTTCAATCCAAAAAAGAAAATATAGATAAAGAT